>NZ_JBJTJF010000204.1:0-6581 GCF_046095365.1 Mycobacterium sp. | reverse complement strand
GGCCGGCGGGGGACACGGGGGGCGGGAATAGCGTCCCCACCGGGTACCGTTGAGGCCAGTGGGCGTCGATCGCCCGTCCCGACCCTCTCATCGCGAGGAGACCTGATGACCGACGAGTCGGCCACGAAGACCGATCTGGGCACCCCCGAACTGGGCACCGACGCCCACGGTGTGACGCTCACCGATGCCGCCGCCACCAAGGCCAAGGCCCTGCTGGATCAGGAGGGCCGCGACGATCTGGCGCTGCGGATCGCCGTTCAGCCTGGGGGATGCGCCGGGCTGCGCTACAACCTGTTCTTCGACGACCGGTCCCTGGACGGCGACCTGACGGTCGAGTTCGGCGGGGTCACCCTGACCGTGGACCGGATGAGCGCCCCCTACGTGCAGGGAGCGACCATCGACTTCGTCGACACCATCGAGAAGCAGGGCTTCACCATCGACAACCCGAACGCGACCGGTTCCTGCGCCTGCGGCGACTCGTTCAACTAGTTCAGTACTGGGCGGCGGTGCGCAGCAGGTACGAGCACACCAGCAACTGATTGCCCTGGCGGAGCAGCTGCGCCACCCCCTGCTCCTGGTCGCGGGCCTTGCGTGAGGTCGACGCGGGCGAGACATTCATGGTGAAGAGCACCTGCGCCTGATTGGGCGACTGCACGACGACCTTGTCGATCGAGGTGACCTCGGCGCGCGCGAACTGCTTGCGGAAGGCATCGCTGGCCAGCCGGGCCAGGGCCATGTCCGACTTGCGGTCCTTGATGGCGTCGAACATGCCGCACAGCGAGTTTCGGGCCACTGTTTCGGTATCGCCCTCCGACAGGGCGGTCAGATAGTTCTGGATCGTGCTCTTGGCCGTGGCATCGCTGAACGACGAGCCGCCTCCGCCCGACCGGCCCCCGAGCAGCACCGCGGCGGTCACCAGCGCGGCCACCAGACCCAGAGCAAGCAGGCCCCACAGCACCGCGCGGTTCCGCTGAGGCGGCTCGGGATAGCCCACCGGCGGCGGCAGCGGACCCGGGTAGACGGCCGGATACGGGTAGGGCTCGGAGTAGGCGCCGGGCAAAGGTTGGCCCTCGGCGCCGCCCGGTTGTGGCGGATAGGGGCCAGCCATGGACGGTTCTCCTGGGGGTCGTCGGTCAACTCGGGCAGTCGAGCCACTGCCAACCCGTCCGCGGGCCATATAGTCGGCTCTTGATACGCAGGCTAGCTCACCGCCCGGCCTGCCCAACGCATTGAAGGACGGACGTTTCGTGACCATCGCGGTAACCGGATCCATTGCCACCGACCACCTGATGCGTTTTCCCGGGCGCTTCTCCGAGCAGCTGCTTGCCGAGCATTTGCACAAGGTCTCGCTGAGCTTTCTCGTCGACGATCTGGTGGTCCACCGCGGCGGGGTGGCGGGCAACATGGCATATGCCATCGGCGTGCTCGGCGGGGACGCTGTTCTGGTCGGGGCGGCCGGCGTGGACTTCACCGACTACCGGGAGTGGCTGGAGTCGGCCGGGGTCGACTGCGCCCATGTGCTGATCTCCGACACCCAGCACACCGCGCGTTTCGTGTGCACCACCGATCTGGAGATGGCCCAGATCGCGTCGTTCTACCCGGGTGCGATGTCCCAGGCCCGCAACATCAGACTGGCCGACGTCGTTGCCGGTGCGGGCCGGCCGGACCTGGTGATCGTCGGGGCCAACGACCCCGACGCGATGTACGCGCACACCGATGAGTGCCGGGCGCTGGGACTGCCGTTCGCCGCCGACCCCTCCCAGCAGCTGGCCCGGCTCTCCGGCGACGAGATCCGCCGGCTCGTCGACGGGGCGACCTACCTGTTCAGCAACGACTACGAGTGGGACCTGATGCTGTCCAAGACCGGCTGGACCGACGCCGATGTCCTGGGGCAGGTGGGTCTGCGAGTGACGACTCTCGGCGCCAAGGGGGTCGATCTGGTCGGCGCTGACGGCACCGATATCCACGTCGGGGTGGTGCCCGAGACCGCCCAGGTGGATCCCACCGGAGTCGGAGACGCGTTCCGGGCCGGGTTCCTCACCGGCCGCGGCGCGGGTTTGAACCTGGAACGCTCCGCGCAGCTGGGCTCGCTGGTCGCGGTTCTGGTCCTGGAGACCACCGGCACGCAGAACTGGACCTGGGACCTCGAGACCGCCGGGGAGCGCCTTGCAGACGCCTTCGGCCCCATCGCCGCCGGTGAGATCACCGCGGCGCTCGGCCGGCGGGCGTGAGCCTATAGCTGCACCGGGTAGTGCGGTTCGCCGATCTTCGGCACCACACTGCCCTCGACGAAGATCGCGTACCAGAGCAGGAAGATGAGCACCGTCCAGAGCCGTCGGCTGTGGTCGCTCTCGCCCGCGCGGTGCTCGTCGAGCATGGCCCGCACCGCCTTGAGGTCGACCAGCCGGCCGGCCTGGGAGGCGTCGATGGTGCGGTAGGCCCAATCCATCAGCTCGCCGGCCCGCAGCCAGTGCCGGATGGGAACCGGGAAGCCGAGCTTCGCCCGGTTGAGGACGTGTGCGGGCACGATCGGTTCCAGGGCGCGGCGCAGCGCGTACTTGGTGGTGGTGCGGGTGATCTTCTGGTCGAACGGCAACCGCGAGGCCACCGCGAACACCTCCGGATCCAGGAACGGCACCCGCAGTTCCAGTGAGTTGGCCATCGTCATCTTGTCGGCCTTGACCAGGATGTCGCCCCGCAGCCAGGTGAACAGGTCGATGTGCTGCATGCGGGCCACCGGGTCCCACCCGGCCGACTCCGCGTAGACGGCGGCGGTGACGTCGGTGTGGGTCCAGGACGGGTTGAAGCCGGGCAGCGCCGCGCGCAGTTGCTCGTCGGAGAAGCTGCGGGCGTTGCCGTAGTAGCGCTCCTCGAGTGTCAGCGATCCGCGGTGCAGCAGGCTCTTGCCGCGCATGCCCTCCGGCAGCGGTTTGGACGCCTTGCCGAGCGACTTGCGGACTCCACGCGGTAGATAGTCGAAAGCCTTGAGCGACAACGGTTCCCGATAGATCGTGTAACCGCCGAAGAGTTCGTCGGCGCCCTCCCCGGAGAGCACCACCTTGACGTGCTTGCGCGCCTCGCGGGCGATGAAGAACAGCGGCACCAGAGCGGGGTCGGCCACCGGCTCGTCGAGGTACCAGACGATCTCCGGCAGCGCCTCGACGAACTCCGACTGGCTGACCACCTTGGCGACGTGCCGGGCCCCGATCGCTTCGGCGCTGGCCACCGCCACGTCGACCTCGGAGAAGCCCTCCCGCTCGAATCCGGTGGTGAAGGTGATCAGCCGCGGGTTGTGCCGGATCGCCAGCGCGGCGATGGCCGTGGAGTCGATGCCGCCGGAGAGGAACGCGCCGACGGTGACGTCGGCGCGCATGTGCTTGGCCACCGAGTCCTCCAGGACCGCGGTGATCTCGTCGTAGCGGGCCTGCTCGCCGCCGGCTTTGAACGGGACCGCGTCGAATCGGGGCCGGAAGTAGCGGGTGACCTCGGGCTGCCGACCGGGGCGGATCACGGCGTAGCAGCCGGACTCCAGGCGGCGCACCCCGCGGTGCAGCGTCTCGGGTTCGGGGACGTACTGCAGCACCGTGTAGGGCCCCCACGCCCGGGTATCGATCCCGGTGTCCAGGCCCAGGATCCCGGCCAGGTCGAGCAGGCACTTCTCCTCGCTGCCGACCGCGGTGCCGCCGGGTCCGGTGGCCATGAACAGCGGCTTGATGCCGAACGGGTCGCGGGCGCAGAACAGTTCCCGGCGGGTGGTGTCCCACAGCGCGAATGCGAACATGCCTCGCAGCCGGCCCAGCGCCCCGGTGCCCCAGTAGTGGTAGGCAGCCACGATCGCCTCGCCGTCGCCGTCGGTGGCGAACTGCGCCCCGAATTCGGTTCGAAGCTCCTCGCGCAACTCCAGGTAGTTGTAGATCTCGCCGTTGAACACCAGCACGTAGCGGCCGGGCTGGTCCGGCGGGCCCCAGCGCAGCGGCTGGTGGGAGTGCGCGATGTCGATGATCGAGAGCCGGTTGAAGCCCAGCACGACCTGGTCGTCGGCCCACGTCCCGGGCTCGTCCGGACCCCGGTGCCGCATCAGGTGGGAGGCGCCCGCGACGGCCTCGACGGTCTGGTCGGTGATGGCGCCCGCCGCGTCTCCTACCAGGGCAAGCAGTCCGCACACCCGGCCAAGTATGCCCGAACGGAGACCACCGGCAGAATTCCCTCCGACCGAATCGCCAGGTGTGTCAGCCTGCTGTTCATTAGTGGTCTACGCTGCGTAGTATTCGAGTGGCGACGCGCCCGCAGGGACCTCTCCTCACGGGGTCGCCGGGGTCGTCCGCCCAGCTTGAGGACACGAGGAGGCGGCAAGTGACACCACACGGGCTCAGCCGTAGCACCGCGCCCTCCGGGACTCGCTCGAGCCGGTGGCGGACCGCGGCGCTGACCGCGACCTTCGCCGCCCTCGCGATCTCCCTGAGCGGGTGTAGCTGGCAGGACGGTCTGGCGCTCGGGTGGCCCCGGGGTATCACCCCGGAGGCCCACGCGATGCACAAGCTGTGGCTCTGGTCGGTGATCGCCGCCCTGGTGGTCGGTGTCATCGTGTGGGGGCTGATCTTCTGGTGCGCAGCAGCCTTCCGCAAGAAGAAGGGCGACGACGAGCTGCCCCGGCAGACCGGCTACAACATGCCGCTCGAACTGACCCTGACCGTCGTTCCCTTCCTCATCATCTCGGTGCTGTTCTACTTCACCATCGTCACCCAGGTGAAGGTCCTCGACAAGGAACCCAACCCGGAGGTCGTCGTCGACGTTACGGCGTTCCAGTGGAACTGGAAGTTCGGCTACCAGAAGGTTGCCTACGCCGACGGCTCGTTCAACTACGAGGGGGCGGATCCGGCCCGCAAGGCGGCCGTGCTCTCCAAGCCCGAGGGCAAGGACGCACATGGCGAGGAGAAGGTCGGCGCAATACGCGGAATGAACCCCGAAGACCGCTCCTACCTCAACTACGACAAGATCGAGACGATCGGAACCAGCGACGAGATTCCCGTGCTGGTGCTGCCTGCCGGCAAGCGCATCGAGTTCCAGCAGGCCTCGGCCGACGTGATCCACTCGTTCTGGATTCCGGATTTCCTGTTCAAGCGGGACGTGTTCCCGAATCCCGAGGCAAATCACTCGGAGAACATCTGGCAGGTGTCGGAGATCAACGAGACCGGGGCCTTCGTCGGGCGGTGCGCGGAACTGTGCGGCACCTACCACTCGATGATGAACTTCGAGGTGCGCGTGGTCTCGGCGGACGACTTCAAGTCCTACCTGCAGGCCAGGACGGCCGGCAAGACCAACGCCGAGGCGCTGCAGGCGATCAACCAGTCGCCACTGGCTACCACGACCAGGCCGTTTGACACCCGTCGAGGTGAACGGGTGATCCCGAAGCCCGAGCTCGCCGCCGCGCAGGCCACGAAGTAGGAGAGTCCGGAGATGCGAGTCGAAGCCAGGCTGTTCGAGATCCTGACCGGGTTCTTCGCCCTCACCGCGATCGTGTACGGCGTGCTCACCTCGATCTTCGAGCAGCCGACGGGCAGCGTGGAGTGGGCCGGCACCACCGCACTGGTGCTGACCGCGGGCCTCTCGCTGATCATCTCCACGTTCTTCCGTTTCGTCGCCCGGCGTCTGGACACCCGCCCGGAGGACTACACCGAGGCCGACATCGCCGACGGTGCGGGCGAGCTTGGCTTCTTCTCGCCGCACAGCTGGTGGCCGATCCTGATCGCCCTGTCCTTCTCGACCGCCGCCGTCGGCGCCGCCCTGTGGCTGCCCTGGCTGATCTTCGCCGGCATCGTCTTCGTCCTGGCTGCGGTCTGCGGCCTGGTCTTCGAGTACTACGTCGGCCCCGAGAAGCACTGACCTCCAAGGTCACAATCCTGGCGCGGTAGGCACCCGGACGGGTGTCCTGCGCGGCTCCCGGCGGCCCCGGTTGGGTAGTCTTTCCGCCTGGGTGAGGCCGTCGCCGCTGGCGAGCGCCCAGTACCCCGGGCATGTGCAGTCGAAAGAGGATAGCCAGAGATGAGCGGGCCAAATCCACCGCAGCGGGAGCCTTCGGCCCACCGCGCGGCCGGGGACCGCGAGGAACTGACCGACACCGGATTCTCGCGGGCGTACTCAGCCCCGGAGTCCGAGCAGTACACGATCGCGCCCTACGTCCCCGCGGATCTGGAACTCTACGACTACGACGCCTACGAACAGTCCACCCAGGTGGTCGATGACCTGCCGCCCCCGAAATGGCCGTGGGTGGTCGGCGTCACGGCCATCATCGCGGCCATCGCACTGGTGGTGTCGGTCTCGATGCTGGTCACCAGGCGCAACACGGACACTCTGGCCACACCGGCAACGACAAGCACAGTCCCGACCCCGCCTGTGCAGGACCAGATCACCACCACGACCGCGGAACCGCCGCCCCCGGCGCCTGCGCCGGAGCCGACCGCGGAGGTCCCGCCACCGGAACCCCCGCCGCCGCCGGCCACCGGTCTGGCCCTGACCGCGGTCGCGGTCGGACCCTATCTGCTGGCCGCCGTCGGCGACCCCGCCGCGTGGATCGCGTTCGC
>NZ_JBJTJF010000203.1:0-73295 GCF_046095365.1 Mycobacterium sp. | reverse complement strand
ACGGGATCACCGGCCGGATATTCGCCGCCGCCGGCGGATTCGTCGGCCGCTTCGACCGGCCCGCCCCGGCCCCGCTGGCCTACCGCGACCACCGCGACTCACCGCCCTGGACGCTGGCCGACATCGACCGGATGCTGCGGTGAGCCCGACCCTATGCTCGAGGACATGGCCTCTGTATTCACCATGATCATCAACGGCGACCTGCCGGGCCGCTTCGTCTATGAGGATGACGACGTCGTCGCGTTCCTGACCATCGAACCGATGACCCCGGGGCACACCCTGGTCGTGCCGCGGGCCGAGGTGGACAACTGGCAGACCGTCGGTCCGGAGTTGTTCCACAAGGTGACCGACGTCGCCCAGCGGATAGGCAGGGCGGTGTGCGCCGCGTTCGGCGCGGAACGCGCCGGGATGATCATCGCCGGCCTGGAGGTCCCGCATCTGCACCTGCACGTATTTCCGGCCTACAACCTGACTGATTTCGGCTTCGCCAACGTCGACCGCGATCCGTCGCCGGAGTCCCTCGACGACGCCCAGGCCAAGATCAAAGCCGCACTGGCACAGCTGGACTGATCAACCGACGCCGGAACCGGCAACCCTCCCCGGGCGCCGTCGTCACCGACACCCGGCCGCCGTGGGCGCGCACCAGGGAATCCACGATCGACAGACCCAGTCCGGTGCCGCCGCTGGCACGTCGGTGCCGACCCGCAACGTCACCCACGCGGCCGGTCGGTGTGCTGCGGGGCGTTGGCCATCAGGTTGGCCAGGGTCTGGCGCAGTCGCGCCTCGTCGCCGGGCACCTCGGGAGTTCCCGGGCCGTCGAAGAAGCCCTGGAGACGCTGTGAGATTCCTGTGAGGGCGAACTCGGACGTTCTCCCGGCCGGCCGCCCTACACTTGCACCATGGATTTCGCGAAGCTGCTGGTAGACATCGCGATCACGCCGGCCCGGGTGGGCCTGGCCGCGGCCGATGCCGGACTGGACGTCGCCGAGGCGGCCATCACCCTTGCCAGGCGCAGCCTCGGTGACACCACGGTGGCCTCGGCCGGCGAGTCCGTCGCCCACCTGCTCGGCATCGACGAGACCATCGAACGCGCGAACCGCTTCGCCTCGCTGCTCGACGAGGACGCCCCGTTGGGCAAGGCTCTCGCCCCGGACGGCGCCATGGACCGGCTGCTGCAGCCGGGCGGGCTGGTCGACCGGCTCACCGCCCCGGACGGTCTGCTCGACCGGCTGACCGCCCAGGGCGGCGGGGTCGACCGGGCGCTGGCACCCGGTGGGCTGGTGGACCAACTGCTCGACGAGAACGGTCTGATCGAGCGCCTGCTCGCCGAGGACGGACTGGCCGACCGGCTTCTGGCCGAGGGCGGGGTGGTCGAGAAACTGACCGCCAAGAACGGGCCGCTCGAGCAGTTGGCCCTGGTGACCGAGTCGCTCAACCGTCTCGCCCCTGGAATGGAGGCCCTCACCCCAACCGTCGAGGCCCTGAGTGACGCCGTGGTCGCGATGACCCGGGTGGTCGATCCGCTGAGCAATATCGCCGAACGCATCCCGATGCCGGGGCGCCGCCTCTGGCCGTTCGGAGACAACGACGAATGACCCGATAGGCTGACTGCGGCCGGGGCCGGAGGGGAACCGCCGCCGCCATGCCTCCTTAGCTCAGTGGTAGAGCACTCGCCTTGTAAGCGAAAGGTCGTCAGTTCAATCCTGACAGGGGGCTCGTCATCGCTCGCCGCAGATCGGCTGGTCGTGGCGTCCCGACGGGAATGCAACGTCAATTATTTCGCGGATGGCGGCCCCGGCTGCTAACTTACCCCCGACACTCGACCGGGAGAGGAGCCGCTGTGACCGTCGCCGTAACGCGCCCGCAGCAGCCCGGTGAGCCGCTGGGCCGGGCGCGGGCTCAGCGCGAACAGCTGACTCGTCTCCTGCGGGGCCTGGCAGCCAGACTCGACGAACTGGACCGCGAATTGGCCGACCTGGCCTGGCGCCGGGGCCGCCCGAGCGCGGCTCTCGGTGAAATGCTGTGCGAGCGAACAGCTTTGGAGGCCGAGCGCAGTCAGCTCACCGCCCGGCTGGGCGGACTGGCCGACCGGCTCAAGGTCATCGACGGGGCCCTGTCCCACGACGGCGATCTGCCGGGTGCGGCGCGGGTCGGCATGTGCCCGTACTGCGGCTACCCGACCCTGGGATCGGGCCTGTGTGCTTTCTGCAGGCCGCACCTGGCTCGTTGACCGCTACGCCGGACCGATCCGCTCGGAGTCGTAGATCAGCAACTGACCGTTGCGCGAAACCACACTGAGCCAACGGTTCTCGGTGTCGACCCGGCCGTCCCGCAACACATATCGGAGGGTGGCCACGACGCTCGTCGCATCCCTCGGTGAGACCGAGAGCACCGATACCGACTGGATCGTCGACCAGAAGCCCAGATAGTCGTCGAATCCGTTGCGCTGCTGATAGTTGATGTCCAGTTTGTTCCAGGCGGTCCGGGCGTTGCCGGGAAGGTCGGCGTAGAAGCCGTTCACCAGATTCCTCATGGCATCGAAGGTCACCGGCGCCGCCGTGCCCGACGGGGAGGTGGTCACCGTCGTCGTCGGCGTCGTCGGTGTCGTCGTCGCCGATGACGTCGTCGGCGGCCGTGAGGTCGACGTGATCGCCGGTGCGGTCGTGGCGGCCGGCTGCTGGCGGGGCCAGATCGCGAGAACCAGCGCAGCGAGGACTGCCACCAGGGCGAAGCCGGCCAGTATCCACGGCCACCGGGACGGCGCGGCGGCCAACGGTGCCGGGTGTTCGGGGACGGGAAGCGGCGCGGGAAGTATCGCGGTGTGCTGTTCGGGCACCGGCGGCGGGGCCCCGGCGTCACGCGACAGCGGGCGGGGCCCGGCCGGCGGCATCGGCACCGGCGGGGGCGTCGGCGCCGACCCGTCGACGGCAAGACGCAACGCGGTCGCGAACTCCGTGCAGGTCCGGAAGCGATCCCGCGGGTTCTTCGCCAGCGCCCTGGCCATCACCGGGTCGAGCCGGGCCAGCGCCAGCCGGGAATCCCCGAGCCGAGGCGGCGGGGCGTTGAGGTGCTGACCGATCACGACCGCGGGGTTCGACGAGCCGAACATCGGCGTTCCGGTCAGCAGGTGATAGGCGGTGGCTGCAAGTGCGTATTGGTCGGCGCGGCCGTCGAGGGCCGAGCCCATGAGTTGCTCCGGAGATGCGTAGTTGACCGTGCCGACGGTCATGTTCGTCTCGGTCAGCCCGTGGCTCTCCGCGGTGTCCCGGGCGATACCGAAGTCGGCCAGCACGATCCGGCGCCGGCCGCGCTCCGGGTGGGTCAGCAGAATGTTCGGCGGCTTGACGTCACGGTGCAGCAGGCCCCGGGCGTGGGCGTAGTCGAGTGCGTCCGCCACCGCTGCCACGATCTCTGCGACCTCCCGCGGCGGCATGCCGTCGGGGTAGCGGTCGCGCAGCAGCCGGCCCGCGTCGGGCCCGTCGATGTAGTCCATCGAGATCCACAGCTGCCCGTTGAACTCGCCGCGGTCGTGAATCCCGACGATGTGCGGGTTGTACAGGGAGGCGGCCAGTTCGGCCTCACGGTTGAACCGGGCCCGAAACTCGTCGTCCGCGGACATCTCGGCGGGCAGGATCTTCAGTGCATCCTGCCGGGGAAGCCGCGGGTGCTGGACCAGATAGACCTCGCCCATGCCGCCGAATCCGAGCGGGCGCAGGATCTGAAAGCCGGCGAACACCTCGCCATTGGCCAGCGGCATGGGCGCCAATGCTACCGCCCGGAGGCGCGGGCGCCTCAGACTTCGTCGGCGTCCTGCGGCCTGGTGCGGAACATGTCGCGATCGCCGAACGACGGCCGGCGCAACTGCTGATGGCCGTGGACCCCCTCGGCGTACGCGGTTTCGGCGTGCTGGGTGAAGTCGACACCGCTGGACTCGTCCTCGGCGCTCAGCCGGAAGCCCATGACTCGGTCGATCAGTCTGGCCAGAACATAACTGGCGGTGAACGCGTAGCAGGCCACCACGACCATTGCCAGCACCTGCTTGCCCAGCTGGTCGAGGCCGCCTCCGTACAGCAGGCCCTGCGGGCCGCCGGTCATCACCGCCGTGGCGAGCAGGCCGATCAGCAGCACCCCGACCACACCCCCGACGAAGTGGACGCCGACAACGTCCAGCGAGTCGTCGTAGTTGAGTTTGAACTTCAGCCCGACGGCGAACGCACACACCACCCCGGCGACCAGACCGACCACCGCGGCACCGAGGATGCTGACGGTGCCGCACGACGGCGTGATCGCAACCAGGCCCGCGACCACGCCCGAGGCCGCGCCGAAGGTCGTCGGCTTCCCGTCCCGGATCTGTTCCACGCCAAGCCATCCCAGCATTCCCAGGCAACCGGCGACGAGGGTGTTGAGGAACACGGCCGAGGCCAGACCGTTTGCGGCCAGCGCCGAACCGGCGTTGAAGCCGAACCAGCCGAACCAGAGCAGGCCGACTCCGAGCAGAACGAACGGGAGATTGTGCGGACGCATGGCATCGACCTTGAAGCCGATCCGCGGACCCAGCACCAGCGCCAGCGCCAGGGCCGAGGAGCCGGAGACGATCTCGACCACCAGTCCGCCCGCGTAGTCGAGCACACCCATCTTGAACAGCCAGCCGTCCGGCGCCCACACCCAGTGCGCGACAACGGCATACACCACAACCGACCAGACCGGCACGAAGACCATCCACGACGCGAACCTGGCCCGGTCGGCGATCGCGCCGCTTATCAGCGCCGCCGTGATGATCGCGAAGCTCAGTTGGAAGGTGGCGAACAGCAGTTCAGGTACCGGACCGTGCGCGGTCTGCGGCCCGATGCCCCGCATCCCGACGTGGTCCAGTCCGCCCAGCAGGCCCCCGGTGGACCCCTCGGAGAACGCCAGGCTGTAGCCGACCGCCAGCCAGGCCACCGTCACCAGGGGGATCGAGATGAAGCTCATCATGATCATGTTGAGCACACCGGTGGTTCGCACCATGCCGCCGTAGAAAATCGCCAGGCCCGGCGTCATCAGCAGCACCAGGGCCGTACTGGTCAACAGCCAGGCGGTGGCTGCGGGGTCGATGTCCAACTCGGTCAACTCCTTCGACGGTTCGTCGTCGACGAGGATGTCGGGGTGGTGTTTCAGTTGCGGGGCGGAGTTGTTTCAGCCATGTTTCGCCCGGGGTCGCCAGGGCAGGCCCGGCGTCACCAGCCCGCGGAGCCGGGGCCGCCCTTGAACGGGCCGGCCACACCGCTGGTGATCCAGCCGCCGTAGAAGCCCCCGGGCTGCGGTGTGACCGTCTCGCCGTTCACGGTGCAGCGATCGACCTGCCCGGCCATCACCGCCACAGCACCGGCGATCGGCGCGAACCCGGGCGTGGGGTTGGGGTAGCTCCACGCCGCCTTGCGGGCGACCGCGGCCTCGGTCACCAGATCGAAGTAGCGGGCCTGGCCCTTCCATTCGCACCACGACGTGCCCGGGGCGTCTCGCAGGACGCCGTCTCCGAAAGCCGCCCGCGGCAGGTAGTAGGTCGGCGGGTGGCTGGTTTCCAGCACCCGCCAACCGGTGTCGGTGCGGGCGATCACCTCGCCGCCGAGTTCGACGGTGATCAGCCCGGCGAACTCCTCAAGCCGGGGCGGGCGGGGGTAGTCCCACACCGATTCCTGTCCCGGGCCCGGCTCCTGCGGCTGCGGTCGCATCACGGCATCTGACCTCCCATCGAACCCGGTGTCAGACCACGCCGCGCAGCCCGTCGGGACCGAAAACCGGCTCCAGCATCGCCGACATGTCCGGACCGCGTCGCAACCCGTGCCCGCCGTCGACGTTGATGACCTGACCGGTGATCCACCCGGCCTGGTCGGAGAGCAGGAACATCGCGAGATTCGCGACATCGGTGACCTCGCCGATCCGCGGCAGCGGCGTGCACTTCCGGTAGTCCGCGCTGACCTCCGGCGAGTCCAGGATCACCTGGACCAGATCGGTCCGGATCAGCCCCGGCCGGATGGCGTTGACCCGAACCCAGGACGGCCCCAGTTCGTCGGCCGCCAGCATCATCAGATGGTCGAGCGCGGACTTGGTCACGCCGTAGGCGCCGAACCAGCGATGGACGTTGCTGGCCGCGATCGAGGAGATCCCGACGAACGACCCGCCCCCGGATCGGACCATCTGGCGCGCGGTGTGTTTCAGGACGTACATGGTCCCGTTGACGTTGAGATCGACGGTACGGCGCCAGCCTTCGGAATCCATCTGGGTGACCGGCCCGATGGTCTGCGAGCCGCCCGCGCAGTGCACCACGCCGTGCAGCCGGCCGTGCCATGCGGTGGCGGCCTCGACCAGTTCGGCCACCCGGTCCTCGTCGGTGACATCGCCGGTCTCCGGGCGGACACGGCCGGCGGCATCGGTGTTGATCGACTCCGCCGCCGCCGCCAACCGCTCGGTGCCGCGCCCGACGATCACCACCTGCGCCCCGGCCCGGGCCAGACCGGCCGCCACGCCCAGCCCGATACCGCTGCCGCCCCCGGTCACCAGGTAGGTCCGGTCAGTGAACGAGAGCTGCATACCGGCCTCCGAAGTCCCAGGTGATACCCGACCGGCTTCACATTAGTATCGGTTGTAACGCCCTGATGAGCCGTGCCGACAACAGATTGACCGCACCGCGCCCATTCCCCGGGGCTGACCACGAACAAGAAAGCGTGACCATGGCCACTCTCACCGTTTCCGCGCAGCGCGTGCTACTGGCCGGGGGCTTCGCCGTCGCCGCCGCAGCCGCCCCGATCCTCATCTCCCTGGCCGCACCGGACGCTCCCCCGGCGCCGGCGCTGGCGACCTGTCCGTCGACTGAGGTCCTCGACCCCGTGTCCGGCGCCTGCAAACCCAAGACGGACGTGGTCGCCGAGTCGACCAGTCCGATCGAGCCCGGGGTCACCGGCCTGGCCCCCGGCTCGATCACCGGGTCGGGGAATTCCGGGAGCGTCGGCCAGCTCCCGGAGATCAACGGCATTCCGTGCAACGGCAGCAACACCGGTCTGTGCATGGGGCTGCAGCAGGAGAACGCCAACGAGGCCCTGACCCCCAACTCGCCCTACGGCGGACCGGGTTAGGCACGTCGCCGGCGTCGGCCCGCGGCGAGGCCGACATGCCCGGCGTCCAGGCGGCTCTTATCAGCCGATAAGGCTCCCCGGCCCGCTGTGACCTAGAGTTGAGACATGCCTGCCAAACCCGATCCCGCGGAGATTGACGACGTCGAGGCGCTGGCCGACAGCACCGCCCGCCAGGCCCGTCGCGTGGTCGCCGCCTACGCCACCGACGCCGACGAGTGCCGGGTGTTCCTCTCGATGCTCGGCATTGGGCCCTCAAAGCTCGAGGCCTAGTGTCCGCCGGAGCCGCCGGGAACTCCGACTTCGTGGTGGTCGCCAACCGGCTGCCGATCGACATGGAGCGCCTGGACGACGGCACCACCAACTGGAAGCGCAGCCCCGGGGGGCTCGTCACCGCCCTGGAACCGCTGCTGCGCAAACAGCGCGGGGCCTGGATCGGCTGGCCGGGCATCGCCGACGGTCCCGAGGAACCGATGGTCCAGGACGGCCTGAGGCTGTTCCCGGTGCGGCTCAGCGAGCAGGATGTCGCCGAGTACTACGAGGGGTTCTCCAACGCGACGCTGTGGCCGCTCTACCACGACGTGATCGTCAAGCCGCTCTATCAGCGCCAGTGGTGGGACCGCTACGTCGAGGTCAACCGCCGCTTCGCCGAGGCGGCGTCCCGCGCCGCGGCCCCCGGAGCCACCGTGTGGGTGCAGGACTACCAGCTGCAGCTGGTGCCGAAGATGCTGCGGGAGTTGCGGCCCGACCTGACCATCGGGTTCTTCCTGCATATCCCCTTCCCTCCGGTGGAACTGTTCATGCAGATCCCGTGGCGGGCCGAGATCATCGACGGTCTGCTCGGCGCGGATCTGGTGGGTTTCCATCTGCCCGACGGCGCACAGAACTTCCTCTACCTCGCGCGGCAACTGGCCGAAGTCGAAACCACCCGCGCGACGGTTGGCGTGCGGTCCCGGCTCGGCGAGGTCCGGCTGGCCGATCGCACCGTCAGAGTCGGCGCATTCCCCATCTCGATCGACTCCGCCGAACTGGACCGTCAGGGCCGCAACCGTGAGATCCGCCGGCGTGCCAGACAGATCCGCGCCGAGTTGGGCAGCCCGCGGAAGATCCTGCTCGGAGTCGATCGCCTGGACTACACGAAAGGTATCGACGTCCGGCTGGCGGCGGTTTCCGAACTGCTCGCCGAGGGCCGGATCAAAGGTGACGACACCGTTTTCGTCCAGTTGGCAACCCCGAGCCGGGAGCGCGTCGACGGCTACCGGATCCTGCGCAACGAAGTCGAGCAACAGGTCGGCCACATCAACGGCGAGTACGGCGAAGTCGGCCACCCGGTGATCCACTACCTGCACCGGCCGGTGCCCCGAGACGAACTGATCGCGTTCTATGTGGCCGCCGATGTCATGCTGGTGACTCCCCTGCGGGACGGGATGAACCTGGTGGCCAAGGAGTACGTCGCCTGCCGCAGCGATCTCGGCGGCGCCCTGGTGTTGAGCGAATTCACCGGTGCGGCAGCCGAATTGCGCCAGGCCTACCTGACCAACCCGCATGATCTGGAAGGGGTCAAGGACACGATCGAGGCCGCCCTCACCCAGACGCCTGAGGAGGGCCGGCGCCGGATGCGGGCGTTGCGCCGACAGGTGCTCACCCACGACGTGGACCGTTGGGCCCACGCCTTCCTCGACGCGCTGGCGCAGACCAAGTCGGGCACTTCGGCGTGAGCGGAAGCCTTCAGTCGCCCATCAGTCCGATGACGCCGAAGTTGCGGTCGGGTTCGCGCTCGGCGAAGTAGTCCCGCATCGCCGCACTCAGCGCCTGCGGATCCCAGGCCTCGCCGTCGGCGTGGAAGCGGTGCTCGGCGGTCGGCGCGGCCACCAGCGTGACCGTCGGTCCGTAGACGACGAACAACTGGCCGTTGACGTGATCGGAGGCCGGGGAGGCCAAAAAGCGCACCAGGCTGACGACGTGCTCCGGTGCCAGCGGGTCGATCCCGCCGTCGGCCGGATCCGGGGCGTCCCCGAAGACCTCCGCGGTCATCGCGGTGCGGGCCCGCGGGCAGATGGCGTTGGCCCGCACCCCGAAGCGGCCGAGGGCCTTCGCGGCGGTCAGGGTCAGCGCGGTGATACCGGCCTTGGCCGCACCGTAGTTGGCCTGCCCGGCCGGCCCGGACAGGCCCGCCTCCGAGGACGTGTTGATCAGCCGGCCGTACACCGAACCGCCGGCGTCCTTGGCCTTCGCGCGCCAGAACGCCGCGGCGTTGCGGGTCAGCAGGAAATGGCCCCGCAGGTGCACGGCGATCACCGCGTCCCAGTCCTCGTCGGTCATGTTGAACAACATCCGATCGCGGGTGATCCCGGCGTTGTTGACGACGATGTCCAGACCCCCGAGGCGCTCGGCGCAGGACACGACTTCATCAGCGGTGGAGCGCAGGCTGACATCCCCGGTGACGGCGACCCCGGTGCCGCCCGCGGCGGCGATCTCGGCGAGAACGTCGGAGGCGTCCAGGGCGCCGGGCATGTCGTTGACGACCACCGTCGCGCCGGACCGGGCCAGGCCGATCGCCTCGGCGCGGCCCAGACCGGCGGCCGCGCCGGTCACCACCGCCACCCGGCCGGACAGATCGGTCGGGCCGCCTTGTTGAGCAGTCAATTCGTGACGACCTCTAGTCCCGCCGGCTCAACGCCGCCCGCGGGCACTCGGCGATCGCCTGTTCGGCCAGGGCCTCCTGGTCGGCGGGGACGGGGTCGGCGGTGACGACCGCGTACTCGTCCTCGTCGAGTCGGAAGAGCTCCGGCGCGATCCCCACGCAGATGCCGTTGCCCTCACACCGGTCCCGGTCCACTACGACACGCATGACTCCTCCTTGGTCGCTCCCGGCCAACCATACGGCCGAAGACGTCAGCCGCTGGTCACAACCTCTGCTGGATTCCAAGACTAGAACGTGTTACAACAAAACCAGCCGGCGGGTCGCCGAGCAGCCCAACACCAACCGGAGGTCGCAGGCGATGCGGATCAGCTACACCCCGGAACAAGAGGACCTGCGCCGCGAGCTGCGGTCGTACTTCGGCCGGCTCATGACACCGGAGCGCCAGGAGGCCCTCTCCTCCACCGCCGGCGGCGAGATCGGCATCGGCAACGTCTACCGCGAGACCGTTGCCCAGATGGGCGAGGACGGCTGGCTGGCTCTCGGGTGGCCGGAGCAGTACGGCGGCCAGGCCCGGTCGGCCATGGAGCAGTTGATCTTCACCGACGAGGCGGCCATCGCCGGCGCCCCGGTGCCGTTCCTGACGATCAACAGCGTCGCCCCGACCATCATGGCCTACGGCACCGAGGAGCAGAAGACGTTCTATCTGCCCAGGATCGCCGCCGGCGAGATCCACTTCTCGATCGGCTACTCCGAACCCGAGGCCGGTACCGACCTGGCGAACCTGCGGACCTCCGCGGTCCGCGACGGCGACGACTACGTGGTCAACGGCCAGAAGATGTGGACCAGCCTGATCCAGTACGCCGACTATGTCTGGCTGGCGGTGCGCACCAACGCCGAAGCCAAGAAGCACCGCGGGATCTCGGTCCTCATCGTGCCCACCGACGTCGAGGGTTTCTCCTGGACCCCGGTGCACACCATGGCCGGGCCGGACACCAGCGCGACCTACTACTCCGACGTTCGGGTGCCGGTCGCCAACCGGGTCGGCGAGGAGAACGGGGGCTGGAAGCTGGTCACCAACCAGCTCAACCACGAGCGGGTCGCGCTGGTGTCGGCGCAGCCGATCTTCACCGCGCTGACCCAGGTGCGGGAGTGGGCGCAGAACACCAAGGACGCCGGCGGTGCCCGACTGATCGACGCCGAGTGGGTTCAGCTGAACCTGGCCCGCGTGCACGCCAAGGCCGAGTACCTCAAGCTGATCAACTGGGAGCTGGCGTCCTCCGCCGACGAATCGCCCTCGCCGGCGGATGCCTCGGCGGCCAAGGTGTTCGGCACCGAGCTGGCCACCGAGGCCTACCGGCTGCTGATGGAGATCCTCGGCCCGTCGGCCACCCTGCGGCACGACTCGCCCGGTGCGCTGCTGCGGGGGCGGCTGGAACGAATGCACCGATCCTCGCTGATCCTCACCTTCGGAGGCGGCACCAACGAGGTCCAGCGAGACATCATCGGCATGGTGGCACTGGGCCTGCCCCGCAACCGCTGAGAGGAGCAGGCATGGATTTCACCAGAACCGAAGCAGCGCAGGACCTTTCCGGGCTTGTGGTCACCATCGTCGACGCGGTCTGCACCCCGCAGCACCACCGCGGCCTCGACCAGCTGGACCAGCGCCTGGACACGACGCTGTGGCGCAAGCTCGCCGACGCCGACGTCCTCTCCACCGCCGCCCCCGAGTCCGTCGGCGGGGGAGGCTACGGCGTCCTGGAGCAGACGGCCGTCCTCACCGCCCTGGGACGCCGGCTGGCCGCAGTGCCGTACCTGGAGTCGGTGGTGCTGGGCGCCGGCGCGCTGGCCCGCTTCGGGTCGCCCGCGCTGGCACGTGAATGGGCGGTGCCGGCCGTGGCCGGGACGAAGATCCTGACGGTTGCCCTCGACGGCGAGCTGGGACAGGGACCGGTCCGGGCGACCGCCTCCGGCGAGGGGTTCCGGCTGACCGGCGTGCGCACCCAGGTGCCGTTCGGCCCGGTCGCCGACGCGTTCATCGTTCCAGCCGAAACCGACTCGGGCACAAAGGTCTTCCTGATCACCGCCACCGATCCCGGGGTCTCGGTGACCAGCCTGCTGACCACCGGGCTCAACAGTTCCGGTGAGCTGGAACTGGCCGGGGTGGAGGTGGACGAGGGCAGGGTGATCGGGGACTGCGAGACGCTTTCCTGGCTTGCCGCGCGGCGGGCCGTAGGACTGTCCGCCTATCAGCTCGGCGTGCTGGAACGGGCGCTGGAGCTCACGGCCGAGTATGCGCGGACACGCGAACAGTTCGACCGCCCGATCGGCAGCTTCCAGGCCGTCTCCCAGCGACTGGCCGACGACTACATCGACGTCAAGGGCCTGCGACTGACCCTGGAACAGGCCTCCTGGCGGCTCTCCGAGGACCTCCCGGCCGACGCTGAGGTTGCCACCGCCGCGTTCTGGGCGGCCGAGGCCGGGCATCGCGTCGCCCACACCACTGTCCACGTGCACGGCGGGGTCGGCATCGACATGGACCACCCGGTGCACCGCTACTTCATCACCGCCAAGCAGACCGAGTTCGCCCTGGGCGGCGCATCCGCACAGTTGCGGGCGATCGGTCGGGAGCTGGCCGACACCCCGGCCTAGTGTTTCCCACCGTCACCCGCCTCCTCGAGCCCCTGGCCGAGGTCGACGACCGGGGCATCGCTGCCGATGACGGCTCGTACTCCAGCTGGCGCCAACACATTCAGACCGGCGCCGACCTGGCCGCGTTGTTGCGCTCGCGGCTGAATCCAGACCGACCCCCGCATGTCGGCGTGCTTCTGGGCAACACCCCGCTGTTCTCCGCGCTGCTGGTCGCCGCCGCCCTCGGCGGGGTTGTCCTGGTCGGCCTCAATCCGACACGGCGGGGTATCGCGCTACGCCGGGACATCAGCCACGCCGACTGCCAGTTGGTGCTTTCAGACGGTGAAACAGGTTCGTACGGAACCGGATTCCGGCCGCCCGGGATGCCGGTCGTCGACGTGTCCTCACCGGCGTGGCACGACGAACTCGCCGGCCACCGGCAGTCCCCGCTGCGCCTCCCGAGCAACACCCCGGACGATCTGTTCATGCTGATCTTCACCTCCGGAACCAGCGGCGAACCCAAAGCCGTGCGCTGCACGCACGAGAAGGTCGCCGGCCCGGGCGTGATGCTCGCCGAACGGTTCGGCCTGGGGCCCCCGGACGTCTTCTACCTGTCGATGCCGCTGTTCCACTCCAACGCGGTGATGGCCGGCTGGGCCCCCGCCGTTGCCGCCCGGGGATCAATCGCGTTGCGGCGCAGGTTCTCGGCGTCTCAGTTCATGCCCGACGTCCGGCGCTTCGGGGCGACCTACGCCAACTACGTCGGCAAACCGATGTCCTACATCCTCGCGACCCCGCGGCGAGCGGACGACGCCGACAACCCGCTGCGGATCATGTACGGCAATGAAGCCGCCCCCCGCGACATCGGCCGCTTCGCCGAACGGTTCGGCGTCAGGGTCATCGACGGTTTCGGCTCCAGCGAGGGCGGGGTGGCCATCGGACGCACTCCGGACACCCCGGAGGGGTCGCTGGGCCCGCTGCCGCCGGACGTCGGAATCGTCGACACCCAGACCGGCGCACCCTGCCCGCCCGGAGTGGTCGGCGAACTGGTCAACCTGGGCGGCCCCGGGCAGTTCCGCGGCTACTACAAGGACCCGCGGGCCGAGCAACAGCGGATGGCGGGGGGGATCTATCACAGCGGGGATCTCGCGTTCCGCGACGAGTCGGGCTTCGTCTACTTCGCCGGCCGATTGGGCGACTGGATGCGGGTGGACGGCGAGAACCTGGGCACCGCGCCGATCGAGCAGGTGCTGCTGCGCTACCCCGGGGTGAGGGAAGTCGCGGTGTACGGCGTCCCCGACCCGGCGGTCGGGGACCGGGTCATGGCGGCGATCGTGCTCGACGAGGGCGCGGTCTTCGACCCGGCCGTGTTCGGCGGGTTCCTCGCCGAACAGGCCGACCTGGGCCCCAAACAGCGACCCTCGTTCGTGCGGGTGGCCGCCTCCCTGCCCCGGACCGAGACGTTCAAGGTGGTCAAGCGGCTACTCGCGGCCGAGGCGCTGGACTGCGGCGATCCGGTGTTCGAGCTCTAACCGACCATCGACGGCATGACGGCTTCGATCAGGTGCGGCCCGGGTTCGGCGAAGGCCCACCGCAGTGCCTCGGCAAGTTCCCCGGCGCTACCCGCTCGTCTGGCCGGAACCCCCATACCCTCCGCCATCCGCACGAAATCCATTGTCGGCGAGTTCAAGTCGAGGAGCGCCTCGGCCCTGGCGCCGGTCGGCTGATCCGGAGCCTGGGCTCCCACGCGCTGCAATTCGATGCGCAGGATGTCATAGGCGTGGTTGGCGTAGACGACCGTGGTGATGTCCAGCTTCTCCCGCGCATGGGTCCAGAGTGCGGAGATGGTGTACATGGCCGACCCGTCGGACTCCAGGCACAGCACCGGTCTCGACGGCTCGGCCATCGCCGCGCCGATCGCAACCGGCAGCCCGAACCCGATGGACCCCCCGGTCAGTGTCAGCCAGTCGTGGGCGGGCGCGCCGGCGGTGGTCGCCGGCAGCAGGAACCCGGAGGTGTTGGACTCGTCGACGACGATCGCGCGCTCCGGCAGCAGGGCGCCGATCACCTCCGCGGAGGTCTGCACGGTCAGCGGACCCGACGGCAGTTGCGGCCGCGCCGCGGGCGCGGGGGTGGCCACGGCGCCCGGAGCCAGCCGGTCGGCGAGGTCGCTCAGCGCCGCTGCCGCGCCCACCGGACCGGCCAGCCGGTGCACCGCACAGCCCTCGGGGACCAGATCGCTGGGCTTGCCGGGGTAGCCGAAGAACGTCACCGGCGACGCCGCCCCGGCCAGGATCAGCTGCCGGGTGCCGTCGAGTTGGGCGGCAGCGGCCTCTCCCAGGTAGGCGATTCGCTCCACGGCGGGAATTCCGGCACCCCGCTGCAGGCGGGTGGGGAACGTCTCGCAGAACAACCTCGCACCGAACTCGCCGGCCAGCCTGGCGGCCGCGCCCAGACCCGCCGCACGGGTGGCGTCCCCACCGACCAGGATGACCGTCGGCTCACCGGAGCGCAGCGCATCCTCGACGCCGGAGAGCTCGACCGGGTCGCGGTAGTGCTGCGGCGCAACGGGTTGGGCCGGTGCGGCGCCCTCCTGCCAGGAGACGTCGGCCGGCAGGATGAGGGTGGCGATGCGCTGCTCGGCCCTGGCGAAGGCGAGGGCGTCGAGGGCGTCGGCGGCGACCTGCGACGTCCGCATCGTCCGGCGCACCCAGCCCGAGACCGTGCCGGCGACGGAGTCGATGTCGGACTCCAGCGGCGCGTCGTAGCGCTTGTGGTAGGTGGCGTGGTCGCCGACCACCACCAGCATCGGCACCCGGGCCCGGCGGGCGTTGTGCAGGTTGGCCAACCCATTGCCCAGACCCGGGCCGAGGTGGAGCAGCACCGCGGCGGGCTGCCCCGACATCCGCGCGTAGCCGTCGGCAGCACCGGTGGCCACGCCCTCGAAAAGGGTCAGCACGCCGCGCATTTCGGGCACGGCGTCCAGTGCGGCCACGAAGTGCATCTCCGACGTGCCGGGGTTGGCGAAACAGACCTGCACACCGTTGTCGACCAGCGTCGTGATCAGTGCGCGCGCCCCGTTCACGTCAACCGCCCCGCATCTCGTCGAGCCGCCGGGTCGCGGCGTCGAAGCCCGCCACCAGATCGGCGACGATCTGCGCGGCCGGGCGGATCTCGTTCATCCGGCCGACGATCTGGCCCGCCGGCATCGCCACCGCGGTCGGGTCCTGCGACAGGCTCATCCGCCGATGGGCCTCGGCCACCAGGACGTTCTGCAACGGCATGGGCAGCGGTTCCGGGGCGCCCTCGGCATCCCAGGCGTCGGTCCACCGGCTCTTGAGCAGCCTGGCCGGCTTTCCGGAGTAGATGCGGCGGCGCACGGTGTCACTGGACGTCGCCGCCAGCAGGGCCTGCTGGATCGCCGACGGACCGCCGCCCCGGGCGCCGAGGTCGTACTCGGCGGCGGTCAGGAACGCCGAGCCCATCCATACGCCCGACGCCCCGAGTGCCAGGGCGGCGGCCACCTGCCGCCCGGTGCCGATACCGCCGGCCGCCAGCACAGGTATGTCGCCGACAGCGTCGACGACTTCGGGCACCAGCACCATGGATGCGATCTCCCCGGTGTGCCCGCCGGCCTCGTAACCCTGCGCGACCACGATGTCCACGCCGTTGCCGGCATGCCGGCGGGCATGGGCGGCCGTTCCGGCCAGTGCGGCGACCGGGACCCCGGCGGCGTGGGCCTGTTCCAGGACGTCGGCCGGCGGTGAGCCGAGCGCGTTGGCGATCAGGCTGATCCGGTGGCCCATCGCCACCTCGACGTGGGAACGGGCGACCGAGTGCAGCCAGCCCAGCACGCCCTCGCTGCCCGGGCCGTCGTCGGGTAGCGGCGGCACGCCGAGATCGGCCAGGGTCTTGGCGACGAAGTCGCGATGGGCCGGCGGGATGAGTCGGCCGATGTCGAGCGTGCTGCCCTCGGTGGGCATCGTCGCGGGCATCACCACGTCGACGCCGTAGGGCTTGCCGAGGGTGTTGTCGTCCATCCAGCTGAGCACCGACTCGAGCTCGTCCGGCTCGTTGAACCGCACGCAGCCCAGCACCCCCATTCCTCCGGCCCGGGTGACCGCGGCGGCGACCTTCTCCGACGGGGTGAAAACGAAGATCGGGTACTCGATGTCGAACCGGTCGCAGAGTTGGGTGCGCATCAGCGACTCCCGCCGTGTTTGGCGTGCCCCTCGTCGGCGGGTCGCCGCCTGGTCTGTTCGGTGGCCCAGGTGTAGTCCGGCTTGCCCGCCGGTGAGCGTTTGATCTCGTCGACGATCCAGAGGCTGCGCGGAATCTTGTATCCGGCGATCGCGGTGCGCACGAAGCGGTCCAGTTCGGCCAGCGCCGGACGGCTGCCCTTGCGCGGTGCCACCACGGCGGCCACGTGCTGTCCGTATCGTTCGTCGGGCACGCCGACAACCAGGGCGTCGAACACATCGGGGTGGCCCTTGAGGGCGGCTTCGACCTCCTCGGGGTAGACCTTCTCTCCGCCGGTGTTGATCGAGACGGATCCCCGGCCGAGCATGGTCACCGTGCCGTCCTCCTCGACCATCGCGTAGTCGCCGGGAATCGCGTAGCGCACCCCGTTGATGGTGCGGAAGGTCTCCGCGGTCTTCTTCTCGTCCTTGTAGTAGCCGACCGGGATGTTGCCGCGCTTGGCCAGGATGCCGCGGACACCCGAGCCGGGCCTGACCTCGTTGCCCTCGTCGTCGAGGACGACGGTGTTCTTGTCGATGGCGACCCGCGGGCCGCCCGCCTGAGTCTGACCCTTGGCGACGATGCTGGTGCCGCCGAACCCGGTCTCCGAGGAGCCGATCGAGTCGGTGATGACCCGGTTGGGCAGCAGTTCCAGAAAGCGGTCCTTCAGACTCGGGGAGAACAGCGCGGCGGTGCTGGCGAGCAGGAACAGCGAGGACAGGTCCCGGTCGGCCGCGGCGGTCTCCAGCGCGTCGAGCAGCGGTCGGCCCATCGCGTCGCCGGTGAAGAACAGCAGGTTCACCTTGTTCCGCTCGATCGAGCGCCATACCTCGTCGGCGTCGAATTCCGGTGCCAGAACGACGGTCTGGCCGGCGAACAGCGCCATCCAGGTGGCCGACTGGGTGGCACCGTGGATCATCGGCGGGATCGGGAAGCGAACCATGGGCGGGCCGGCGGCGGCCTGTTTGGCGTGGTCGTACTCGTCGGCGACGAACTGACCGGTGGCGAAGTCGGTGCCGCCGAGCAGCACCCGGTAGATGTCCTCGTGCCGCCACATGACGCCTTTGGGGAAACCGGTGGTGCCACCGGTGTAGAGCAGGTAGATGTCGTCGGGGCTGCGCGCACCGAAGTCGCGTTCCGGTGATCCCTGGGCGATCGCCTCGTAGAACTCCACGCCGCCGTACCGGCGGAAATCCGTGTCGCTGCCGTCCTCGACGACGAGCACGGTCTTGACGTCGGGTACCTCGGCCAGCACGCTGGCGACCCGGTCGGCGTACTGCCTCTCGTGCACCAGGGCGACCATGTCGGAGTTGTCGAACAGGTAGCGCAACTCCGCCTCGACGTAGCGGTAGTTGACGTTGACCAGAATCGCGCCCGCTTTGACGATGCCGAGCATCGCGATGACGATCTCGATCCGGTTGCGGCAGTACAGGCCGACCTTGTCGCCCTTCTGCACTCCGTGGTCGATGAGGTAGTGGGCGAGGCGGTTCGCCTTCTCCTCCAGTTGGGCGTAGGTGATCTGCTCGTCACCGCAGATCAGAGCGACCCGATCGGGCACGGCGTCGATGGCGTGCTCGGCGAGGTCGGCGATGTTGAGGGCCACGGAACCTAAATTAGAACCTGTTACAGTTCTCCACAAGTGCGACCGGAAGGCAGGCGACCATGGCCCCCGAAAGTGCCCATGCCCTGATCGAGCAGCGCGGGCACGTTCTGATCGTGACGATGAATCGCCCCGAGTCGCGCAACGCACTGTCCGGCGAGATGCTCTCGATCATGGTCGAGGCCTGGGACCGGGTCGACAGCGATCCGGAGATCAGGGTCTGCATCCTGACCGGGGCGGGCGGCTACTTCTGCGCGGGGATGGATCTCAAGGCGGCGACCGCCAAGCCGCCCGGGGACTCCTTCAAGGACGGCAGCTACGACCCGTCGCGCATCGACGGTCTGCTCAAGGGACGGCGGCTGACCAAGCCGCTGATCGCGGCCGTGGAGGGCCCGGCCATCGCGGGCGGCACCGAGATCCTGCAGGGCACCGACATCCGGGTGGCCGGGCGGAGTGCGAAGTTCGGCATCTCCGAGGCGCGCTGGAGCCTCTACCCGATGGGCGGGTCGGCGGTGCGCCTGGTGCGCCAGATTCCGTACACCATCGCCTGCGATCTGCTGCTGACCGGCCGCCACATCACCGCCGGGGAGGCCCTCGAGTACGGGTTGATCGGCCATGTGGTGCCGGACGGTGAGGCACTGGACAAGGCGCTGGAGATCGCCGGGATGATCGCGGCCAACGGTCCGCTGGCGGTGCAGGCGATACTGCGGTCGATCCGGGCGACCGAGGCCATGCCCGAGGACGAGGCGTTCGCGATCGACACCCGGATCGGTATCGAGGTGTTCCTCTCCGAGGACGCCAAGGAGGGCCCGCTGGCCTTCAAGGAGAAGCGCCCGCCGCAGTTCAAGATGCGCTGACCTGCCGTCGAAGGCGCGCCTATCAGGCCAGCACCGGCTGCGACGGGGTGAACACCACCGGCATCCTCTCCAGGCCGCTGACGAAGTTGGCCGGCCGCAGCGGCAGCGGGGAGTCGTCGGCCAGACGCAGGTCCGGCAGCCGCTGAAGGATCCTGCGCAGCATCGTGGTCAGCTCGAGTCTGGCCAGCTGGTTGCCCAGACAGAAGTGCGTGCCGAAGCCGAACGCCAGATGGCTGTTCGGGTTGCGGTCGATCCGGAAGTTCTCCGGGTCGCCGAACACCGCCTCGTCGAAGTTGGCCGACTCGAACAGCAGCAGCATCTTCTCGCCCGCACGCAACTGCGTGCCGTGGAACTCGTTGTCCCGCATCACGGTTCGCGCCATGTTCTTCACTGGAGCGGTCCAGCGAAGCATCTCCTCCACGGCCCCTGCCACCAGAGCCGGGTCGGCCAGCAGTCGCCGCCACTGGTCGGGACGGCGCAGCAACTGCTCGACTCCGCCGGTCAGCGTGTGACGGGTGGTCTCGTCGCCGCCGATCAGGATCAGCAGCGTCTCGAAGACGATCTCGTCGTCGCTCATCCGCTGGCCGTCCACCTCCGAGTTCACCAGGATGGAGAACAGGTCCCCGGTCGGCTCGGCCCGGCGCTTGAGGGTGGTCTGCATCGCGAAGCCCTGGTAGCCGGCGAACGCCTCCATCACCGCCTGAAGCGCCGCGGCGTCGGCGCTGGCACTGAGTCCGCATACCAGGTCGTCGGACCACTTCAGCAGCGTCGCCCGGTCCTCCGGCAGCACGCCGAGCATGTCGCCGATGACCGCCATCGGCAGCGGAGCCGCGAGGTCCCGGACGAAGTCGCACTCGCCGCGCTCGCAAACGGCGTCGATGAGGGTGTCGCACAGCGTTTCGATGCCGGCGGCCTTGTCCGTCAGCTGCTTTCGGGTGAAGCCGGCGTTGACGAGCTTGCGGCGCAGCAGGTGCTCGGGGTCGTCCATGTCGATCATGTACGGCATCGCCGGCTGATCGGGCCGGATGCCGCCGGTGTTGGAGAAGACCTCCGGGTTCCGTTCGGCGTCGAGCACCGCCTGGTAGGTCGCAGCGGCGGCCAGACCGTTGCGGTCGCGGAACACCGGTTCGTTGGCACGCATCCAGCGGTAGGCGCCGCCGGCCGACCCGTCGGCGAAGAACGCGCCGTCGGTGAGGTCCACGTCCGGTCTGGTACTCATCGGCCGGCCCCTTCCGGTTCTTCCGCCGCACTCACCCGGCGGTTTAGGGTGGTGACATGCCCGCGGCCCGGTACACGATCGCCGGCACGGTGCTGACCATGCCGGTGCGGGTCCGCAAGGCCGACGTGCACACGGCGATGTTCTCGGTGCCCGCCGACGCCGCCCAGCGTCTCATCGACTACAGCGGTCTGCAGGTGTGCCGGTTCCGGCCGGGCCGTGCGGTGGTGACGCTGATGCTGGCCCGCTACACCGACGGAGACCTCGGCCGCTACAACGAGTTCGGCACCTGCGTGATGGTCAACCCGCCCGGTTCGAACGCCGGCGGCCTGCGGACCCTGGCCGGCGCGGCGGCCTTCATCCACCATCTCCCGGTCGACCAGTCCTTCACGCTGGAGGCCGGCCGCGCGATCTGGGGCTTCCCGAAGATCATGGCCGACTTCACCGTTCGCGACGGCGGCGGCCACGGCGCGTTCGGCTTCTCGGTGTCCGAGGGCGGATCGCTGATCGCAAGCATGGATTTCAGCCGCGGCCTGCCGATCCCCTCGCTGCGCTCGGACCCCGCGGTCCTCAAGACCTACGCCTTTGCCGACGGAACCACCCGCGAGGTGCCGTGGGAGATGCGGAACTCCCGGGTGCGGCTGCGCCCGGGCGGCGCCCGGTTGCGACTCGGAGACCACCCCTACGCCAGGGAACTGGCCGCCCTCGGCCTGCCGAAGCCGCCGATGGTCTCCGGCTCGGTCGGCAACGTGGAGATGACCTTCGGCGACGCCGCGGTCATCGCTCACACCCCACGCTGAGCGCCCTGTCGCCACCCGGCCAATCTAGAACGTGTTCTAACGGCGTCGCAAGGCCCGCTCAGAGCAGGCCCGCCAGGTCGCGGATCTGCTCGGGGCTCCGGGCGCCGATGACCATCATCGTCACGCCGGCCGCCTCCCACAGGGCGATCTGCTTACGGACGTAGTCGACGTCGCCGACGATCGCCGAGTCGTCCACCAGTTCGTCGGGGATGACGGTCGCCGCCTCCTCCTTCCGCCCGGACCGGAACAGCCGGGTGACGTCCTCGACGACGTCGGAGTAACCCATCCGCCGGTAGACGTCGGCGTGGAAGTTGGTGTCCTCGGCGCCCATGCCGCCCATGTAGAGGGCCAGGAACGGCTTGATCATCTCCATCGTCGCGGCTCGGTCCTCGGTGACGACGACCTGTGCGGTTGCGCAGATCTCGAAGTCGGTGCGGCTGCGTCGGGCCCCGGGCCGGGCGAAGCCCTCGTCGAGCCATTCGTTGTACATGCCGGCCAGCCGCGGGGAGTAGAAGATCGGCAGCCAGCCGTCGCAGATCTCGGCAGCCAGCGCGACGTTCCTGGGACCCTCGGCTCCCAGCATGATCGGGATGTCGGCGCGCAGCGGATGCACGATCGGCTTGAGCGCCTTGCCCAGGCCGGTGGTGCCCTCGCCGCTCAGCGGCAGCGGGTAGTGCGGGCCGGGGCTGGTGACCGGTGCCTGCCGCGCCCAGACCTGACGCACGATGTCGATGTACTCGCGGGTGCGCGCCAGCGGTTTGGGGAAACGCTGGCCGTACCAGCCCTCGACCACCTGCGGGCCGGAGACGCCGAGGCCGAGAAGGTGCCGGCCCCCGGAGAGGTGGTCGAGAGTCAGCGACGCCATCGCGCACGCGGTCGGCGTCCGGGCCGAGAGTTGCACCACCGAGGTGCCCAGCCGCATCCGCACCGTCTGGCGGCCCCACCACGCCAGCGGGGTGAACGCATCCGAGCCCCACGCCTCGGCGGTGAACACGGTGTCGAAGCCCGCCTCCTCGGCCGCGGCCACCAGTTCGGCGTGGTTGGCAGGCGGCTGCGCGCTCCAGTACCCGAGTTGCAGACCCAGCTTCATGAGGCGTCCTCGTTCCGTCCTTGCGAGCGTTCTTAGAACCTGTTCTACTCGAAGCCGTGAGCGTCAGCCAGAGCACCACTCCTGCTGTCAGAGCCCTGATAGATTCCCACGAACCCCCGCTCTCCGCTCCGCTGACACTGTCATTCGACTACAAGCGTTCGGTCGGCCCGACGCTGAGCGCCTTCTTCACCGCCCTGCGCGAGCGGCGCATCGTCGGGGTTCGCGGCACCGACGGACGGGTGCACGTACCCGTCGTCGAGTACGACCCGGTCAGCTGTGCGCGGCTCACCGAGATCGTGCCGGTCGGCAGCGTCGGAACCGTGCTGTCGTGGACCTGGCAGTCCGAGCCCCTGGAAGGCCAGCCGCTGGACCGGCCGTTCGCGTGGGCGCTGATCAAACTCGACGGCGCCGACACCCCCCTGCTGCACGCGGTGGACGGCCAGGTGCGTACCGGTGACCGGGTGCACGCGCACTGGGTGGACGAACCGGTGGGCGCGATCACCGACATCGCCTGCTTCGCCCCCGGGGACACCCCGGAACCGGTTCCCGGCACGATCGACGACCGCGACCCGATCGCGATCATGGAGGTGCCGGAGTTCCTCCGGGTGCAGCACAGTGCGTCGCGGCCGGAGAGCATCTTCCTGCGCGCCCTGCAGAACGGCACACTGCTGGGCGCCCGGTCCGGCGACGACGGCAAGGTGTACTTCCCGCCGCGGGAGGCCGACCCCGCCACCGGCAGGGAACTCGACCAGTTCGTCGAGCTTCCCGACAGGGGCGTCGTCACGACCTTCGCCATCATCAACATCCCCTTCCCCGGGCAGCGCATCAAACCCCCGTACGTGGCGGCCTACGTCCTGCTCGACGGTGCCGACATCCCGTTCCTGCACCTGGTCACCGAGATCGACGCCGCCGACGTCCGGATGGGCATGCGCGTGGAGGCGGTCTGGAAACCGCGGGAGGAAAGGGACTTCGGCATCGACAACATCGACTAC
This sequence comes from Mycobacterium sp., assembly GCF_046095365.1. Taxonomy (GTDB): domain Bacteria; phylum Actinomycetota; class Actinomycetes; order Mycobacteriales; family Mycobacteriaceae; genus Mycobacterium. The sequence continues at coordinate 50,120 of NZ_JBJTJF010000203.1, read as the reverse complement.
TTCAGGCCGACCGGGGAGCCCGACGCCGACTACGACACCTACAAACAACACCTTTAGGAAGCCACGATGAGAGACGTCGCGGTCGTCGGCTTCGCCCACGCCCCGCACCTGCGCCGAACAGACGGCACCACCAACGGCGTCGAGATGCTGATGCCGCTTTTCCACCAGGTGTACGGAGAACTGGGCATCAGCCAGAAAGACATCGGGTTCTGGTGCTCGGGGTCCTCGGACTACCTCGCCGGACGCGCGTTCTCCTTCCTCAACGCGATCGACGCGATCGGCGCCGTCCCGCCGATCAACGAGTCACACGTCGAGATGGACGCGGCGTGGGCGCTCTACGAGGCCTACATCAAGGTGCTCACCGGCGAGGTCGACACCGCACTGGTCTACGGGTTCGGCAAATCCAGTGCCGGCACCCTGCGGCGCGTCCTCGCCCTGCAGACCGACCCGTACACGGTGGCCCCCCTGATGCCGGATGCGGTGTCGATGGCCGGCCTGCAGGCCCGGTTCGGGCTGGACAACGGCAAATGGACTCAGGAGCAGATGGCTCAGGTGGCGCTGGATTCCCTTGCGGCCGCCCCGCGATCCGACTCGGTGAGGCCGGCCGACAGTATCGACGACCTGCTGAGCCGGCCGTTCTTCGCCGATCCGCTGCGCCGGCACGATATCGCGCCCATCACCGACGGCGCTTCTGTGGTCGTGATCGCCGCCGACGGCCGGGCCCGCGAACTACGCGAAAGACCGGCTTGGATAACGGGTTTCGAGCATCGCATCGAGACGCCGGGGCTCGGTGCCCGCGATCTGACCACCTCACCGTCGACGACGGCCTCGGCTGAGGCAGCCACCGGCGGTGACACCGGCGCTATCGACGTGGCGGAGATCTACGCTCCGTTCACCCATCAGCATCTGATCCTGGCCGAGGCGATCGGGCTGCAGCCGTCCACGAAGATCAACCCCTCCGGGGGCGCACTGGCCGCAAACCCGATGTTCTCCACCGGACTGGAGCGCATCGGGTTCGCCGCCCGGCACATCTTCGACGGATCGGCGCAACGGGTACTGGCTCATGCGACGAGCGGTCCGGTGCTGCAACAGAATCTGGTCGCCGTGCTGGAGGGACGGAATGCCTAAGCACCTCGCCGCCGTCATGGGTACCGGTCAGACGAAGTACGTCGCCGCGCGCCACGACGTCTCGATGAACGGCCTGGTCCGGGAGGCCATCGACCGGGCGCTGGCCGACAGCGGTTCCACCCTCGAGGACATCGATGCCGTGGTGGTCGGCAAGGCGCCGGACTTCTTCGAGGGCGTGATGATGCCGGAGTTGTTCATGGCCGACGCCCTGGGCGCGACGGGCAAACCGCTCATCCGGGTCCACACCGCCGGTTCGGTCGGCGGCTCGACCGGCGTGGTGGCCGCCAGCCTGGTGCAGTCCGGAAAGTACCGCCGGGTTCTGGCGGTCGCCTGGGAGAAGCAATCCGAGTCCAACGCGATGTGGGCGCTGTCGATTCCGGTCCCGTTCACCAAACCGGTGGGCGCCGGGGCCGGCGGCTACTTCGCGCCGCACATCCGGGCCTACATCCGCCGGTCGGGCGCCCCTTCGCACATCGGGGCGATGGTGGCTGTCAAGGATCGGCTCAACGGGGCCCGAAACCCGTTGGCGCATCTGCGGCAACCCGACATCACCCTGGAGAAGGTGCTGGAGTCCCCCATGCTGTGGGACCCGATCCGTTTCGCCGAAACCTGCCCGTCCTCCGACGGGGCGTGCGCGGTGGTCATCGGGGACGAGACGACCGCCGACCGCCGCGTTGCACAGGGACACCCGGTGGCCTGGGTGCATGCCACCGCCCTGCGAACCGAACCGATCGCCTACTCCGGGCGCGATCAGGTCAATCCCCAGGCCGGCCGGGACGCCGCCGCCGCGCTGTGGAAGGCGGCCCGCATCAGCAGTCCGATCGACGAGATCGACGTGGCGGAGATCTACGTCCCGTTCTCCTGGTTCGAGCCGATGTGGCTGGAGAACCTCGGCTTCGCCGCCGAAGGCGAGGGCTGGAAGCTCACCGAGGCCGGCGAGACCGCGATCGGGGGACTGTTGCCGGTCAACCCTTCCGGCGGGGTGCTGTCGTCGAATCCCATTGGCGCATCGGGATTGATCCGCTTCGCCGAGGCCGCCATCCAGGTGATGGGCGGTGCCGGCGAGCACCAGGTGCCCGGTGCCCGCAAGGCGCTGGGCCACGCCTACGGCGGGGGCTCTCAGTACTACTCGATGTGGGTGGTCGGGGCCGACAAGCCGGCGGCCTGAGCTACTCGACGGGACGCAAACCGTCGATGTACCGCTGGGCCAGGTCGCGGTAAGCCTGCGGGTTCGCCTCCACCCAGACCTCGGAGCGGGTGCCCGCGATCGGGCCCTTGACCTTCGCCGGCGCGCCGGTGACCAGCACCTCGGGGGGAATCTGGGTTCCGCCCACCACCAGGGATTGCGCCGCGATAAGGCTGCGCGCACCGATGACCGCGCCGTCGAGGATCGTGCAGTGGTTCGCGACCAGCGCCTCGGCCCCGATGTGCGCGCCGTGCACGGTGCACATGTGGGCGATGGTGGCGCCCGGCCCCACATCGACCGGGATTCCCGGCGGCGCGTGCAGAACCGAACCGTCCTGAACGTTGGCGCCCTCCCTGATCACCACCGGGGCGTAGTCGGCGCGCAGCACCACGTTGAACCAGACCGATGCACCCGCCTCGACGGTGACGTCTCCGACAAGGACGGCGGTCGGGGCGACGAAGGCGGTGGGATCGACCTTGGGCGATCGGCCCTCGAAGGAGTACATCGGCATCGTCCAGATATACCGCAGCACCGGACTAGGCTGTGAATTATCGACCGAAGGGACCAGCATGGCCACGTCGCGCCACCGGTGGCTGGGTGCCGGGACCCTGCTGGTCGGTGTGGGCGCGGCCCTGGCCGGATCGGGCGTCGCCCACGCCGACTCCGCGGGCGGCGGTGTCTCCCGCGTCGAGAGCTCCGATAGTCGGGCCGCTGGATCCGTGCGGGCCCTCCCCCGGGTCCGCACTCCCGTCGTTTCGGTTCCGGCGGCGGCGAAGACCGCCCGGCCCGGCCCGGCCCGGGCGGCCGCCGCGCCGCGCTCCGGCTCCGCGCCCCGGCCGGCATCCCGGGCCGCTGCGCCGGTCACCACCTACCGCGTCGCCAACCCCATTCCGTCCCGTCGGCAGTGGTACACCAACTCCGGCTACTGCGGTGAGATGTCGTTCGTCAGCGCCGGCCTCAACTACGGCCAGTACATGTCGCAGTACGACGCACGGGCGCTGGCGAGCAACAACGGCCGGCAGAACCTGCGTTCGTCGCAGTTGCTGCTGGGTGTCAACGACGTGGCCGCCGCCAAGGCGATGCACCTGAGGGCGGTGCCGTTCAACACCGCCAAGCAGACCGGCACGGCCCAATTCCTGAGCTGGGTCAAGTCCAACGTGACCGCGGGTTACCCGGTGGTGATCGGCGTCTACATGAACCAGCGGAGTTTCTACGGATCGGCGAACCCGAACGCCGGCGATGCCGAGTACGACCACATCGTGACGGTGACCGGGTTCTCGTCCACGCGCCCGCTGACCACGCCGGCCGCCTACTACTCCGACGACGTCATCACGTTCAGCGACAACGGTCTGTGGACCGGCACGCCCGACGGCCTGCCCCAGTACGTGTTCAGCTACGCGCTGGGCGGCTTCCCCGCGACCCGGCGGCAGGCCAACTCCGCACAGGCCCCGGTGTACTCGCTGAGCAGCGGAGCCGACTACGGGATCGCCATCACCGGGGTCGCCGACCTCGACCGCGAGACCGTGCCGGTGCGGCTGACGACGAGCGTGAACGGCGAGTCACCGGCGATCGCCAACGGGTCGAACGCCCGCCCCGCAGCCAAACCGGTGACGCTGACCATCACCGTCTCCGGTCTGACCGCCGGGAAGACCTACAACCTCTACCGCTACAACACGATGGCCGCGGTGCCCGACAGCAGGTTCAACGCCAGCGCCGGCAAAGCCTCCCAGAAGTGGACGATCGCCGCGACGGGCCCGACGTACACCCTGACGCAGACCGTGATGTCCAACGAGATCGCGGCCTACCGGGCGGTGCCGGTCACCGCACGCTGAGGACGCGTTGCGCGCCGGGGCGGCAAAACTGTAACGTGTTCTAGTTATAACGGCGGAGACGACAGCGAGGCGCGAGATGACCACCGACATTCGCGAGATAGACACCGGGATCCTGCCGGACCGGTACGCGCGTGGCTGGCACTGCCTGGGCCCGGTCACGCACTTCCTGGACGGCCGGCCGCACCCGATTCATGCCTTCGGCACCAAGCTGGTGGTGTTCGCCGACTCCGAGGGCGCGCTGCACGTGCTGGACGCGTACTGCCGGCACATGGGCGGCGATCTGTCGCAGGGCACCATCAAGGGGGACCAGGTCGCCTGCCCGTTCCACGACTGGCGCTGGGGCGGCGACGGCCGGTGCAAGCTGGTTCCCTACGCCAAGCGGACCCCGAAACTGGCCCGCACCCGGTCCTGGCACACCGACGTCCGCGGCGGGCTGTTGTTCGTCTGGCACGACCACGAGGGCAATCCCCCGCAGCCGGAGGTGCGGATTCCGGAAATACCCGAGCACGCCAGCGACGACTGGACGAACTGGCGGTGGAACTCGATGCTGATCGAGGGCTCGAACTGCCGGGAGATCATCGACAACGTCACCGACATGGCGCACTTCTACTACATCCACTTCGGGCTGCCGACATATTTCAAGAACGTCTTCGAGGGTCACATCGCCTCGCAGTACCTGCATAACGTCGGGCGCCCCGACATCAACGACATGGGCACCTCCTACGGCGACTCGCAGCTCGATTCCGAGGCGAGCTACTTCGGCCCGTCGTTCATGATCAACTGGCTGCACAACACCTACGGCACGTACAAGGCTGAATCGATACTGATCAACTGCCACTACCCGGTGACCCAGGACTCCTTCATGCTGCACTGGGGAGTGATCGTCGAGAAGCCGAAGGGACTCGACGACGCCATGTCCGAGCGGGTTGCCGAGGCGATGACCGCGGGCGTGAGCAAGGGTTTCCTGCAGGACGTCGAGATCTGGAAGCACAAGACCCGCATCGAGAACCCGCTGCTGGTCGAGGAGGACGGCGCGGTCTACCAGATGCGCCGGTGGTACCAGCAGTTCTACGTCGACGTCGCCGACGTGACCCCGGAGATGACCGACCGCTTCGAACTCGAGGTGGACACCACCAAGGCCAACGAGAAGTGGGGCGTCGAGGTGCAGGAGAACCTGCGCAGGCAGGCTGAGGCGTCCGAAGCGGGACAGCCGGCATCATGACCTCCGATCAGATCCCCGATGCCGACCGGTTGGCCCGGTCGATGCTGATGCTGCACGGGGATCACGGCGACGAGCACCGACCGGGCGACGACGACGACGTCACGACGTGGTCGAAGGCCCCGGACTTCGCCGACGACCCCGTGCGCGCGGCGGCCGTGCATGCGGCCACCCGCCGGGACCGGGAGCGCTACCTGACCGCCGGGCTCGCCGGGATCGACTGCCGCTTCTGCCACGCCTCGGTGAAGGTGAAGAAACTCGGCGCTCCCTACACCGCTGTGCAGTGGAACACCGACGCGTCGGACCGCTGCGCCTACTTCGCCGAGATCCGCGCCTCCGGCGGCGACAGTGCCCGGACACCCTCCTGCCCGCGCCTGGTCGACAGCATCAAACACGCCGTGGCCGAGGGGTGTCTGGAGGAGTACTCCAGCGCCCCCGCCCCGGGCGACGGCTGACTCGCCGGGACGTCACTACAGGCCCCTGAAGCGTTCCTTGACCTGATCCTCGGTCAACCCGTAGTCGGCCAGCGAGTAGCTGTGCTTGGGTGCGCGGGGACCGTGCTTGCTCGCGTCGTCGGTCAGGGCGATCGCGGCGCGCGCCGCGTCGGTCATGGTGATGCCGAAGTGCCCGTAGATTCGCTCCACGGTGCCGACCGGGTCTGCGAACAACTCGTCGAAGTCGACGTCGCAGAACTGGGCCGGATTCTGAGTCGCCCGAACCGCGTTGAACCGCTCCAGGCCGCGGGACCAGGTCTCCAGCGAGTCGGTGCCGACAGTCGGCCCGACGAAGGTGTTCGACCAACCGGCCGTCGTGTGCTGGGCCAGCGAGCACATCGACGCCATGATGGTCTCCGCCGGCCGGTGGCACTGGATCACCAGGGCGTCGGGGTAGGTGTTGAACAGCGCGTCGAGGGCGAACAGGTGGCTGGGATTCTTGAGGACCCAGCGTTTCCCGGGTTCGTTCAGTCCGATCAGCTGGAGGTTCCGCCGGTGGCGCCGGTAGGGCCTGGTCCAGTCCTGGCCGGCCAGCCACCGCGCGTAGGTCGGCACGTGGGCCAGGGTCTCGTAGGACACCGAGTGCACCGACTGGCGCAGCAGTTGCCAGCACTCCTCGACCTCGTCAGCGGTCATGTAGTGCAGACCGGTGTAGTCCGGATTCTCGCTGTGCGCCTTGGCGAATCTCGACTGCATCTCGACGAAGACCGGGTTCTCAGACCAGCTTTCCCGGGGCGGGCGGGGCTGCGGGAACTCCGCCAGCCACAATTCCAGGCCCTGATGCCGCGGATCCCCGCACAGCAGGCGGTGCAGGGCAGTCGTCCCGGTCCGCGGCAGCCCGGTCACGAAGATCGGTGCGGTGACCTCGACGTCGGCGTACCGCGGATAGCGCTTCCAGGACGCCTCGCTGAGCAGCCGGGCAACCAGGGCGTTGCGCAGGAAGAACCGGGACATCTTGCTGCCCAGCTCGGTGAAGTCCGCGTCGCGGCGGTAGGACTCCAGAAGCACCGAGAGCGCTTCGAGATAGTTGTCGTCGTCGGCGCCGAAGTCGTCCAGGCCGACGGCCTTGACGGCCGAGGCCTTCAGGTCGTCGACGGTTCCGACGTCCGTTCGCGCCGCCCCCGGACTCACTCGCCGTCTCCTGCTCGGCATACGTAGCCCGTGCCGCGTCGCCGACTCGCGGTCATGCCTTGTACTCCCCGCAGTTGACGTCCAGAGTCGCTCCGGTGATGCCGCTGGACAGGTCGCTGGCCATGAACAGGATCGCCGAGGCGACCTCGTCCTCGGTCGGCAGCCTCTTCAGATCGGACTGCGCGGCGGTGGCCGCATAGATCTGCTCGACGGTGGTGCCGTACTTGCCGGCCTGATGGTTGAAGTAGCTCTTGAGCGTGTCGCCCCAGATGTAGCCCGGAGCGACCGAATTGACCCGGATTCCCTTGTCCCCCAGTTCGGTCGCCAGCGACTGCGACATCGCCATGAGCGCCGACTTCGCCATCTTGTATGCGCCGTACTTCGGCTGGGAGTGCCGGATCACCATCGAGTTGACGTTGACCACCGAGCCGCCGGCTTCGGCCAGGGCGGGGGTGAACCCCTGGATCATCCGCAGCGCACCCAGCACCGTCAGTTCGATGGCATCACGGATGTGCTGGAAGGTGGTGTCGGCCAGCGGCTTCATCGACGGCACCCGGAAGGCGTTGTTGATCAGCACGTCGACTCTGCCGTAGGCCTCCAGGCTCTGTTCGACGAGATCGTCGACCTGGCGGTCGTCGGTGATGTCGGTGGTCACCGCCACGGCACGCCGGCCCAGAGCGGTGGTCTGCCTGGCGACCTCCTCGAGGCGTTCGGCCGTTCGGGCCGCGAGCACCAGGTCGGCACCCTCCTCGGCGCACCGGCGGGCCAGTGTGGTCCCCAACGCGGGCCCGACACCGCTGATGACCACAACCTTGTTCTCGAGCATTCCGGCCACCTATCCCACCATCCTGTTCTGTATCTGCAGCTGGCGCAGCGCGATCCGAGCGCGCCAGTCCGCTTCGGAAATCCGGTTGCTCTCGTAGTACGGCAGGCTCTGCGGCACGGCGGCGACATCGAGCACTTCGACGGTGGGGCCGTCGGCGTCGGTCAATTCCCGCGACACCCGCTGCCAGCGGAACTGGAGGAAGCCCTTGCGGTGACCCGTGGTCTCCACCCAGTTGGTCACGCCGGGGTTCTGTTCGGCGACCACGATGCGGATCCTGCCGTCCGGGTCGGCCTGCGCCTGAGTGCCGTTCAGCGACGTCTGATGGTTGATGTAGTCCAGTGAGACGTACCACAGGCTGCCCAGCTGGAAGCCCAGGTACGGCGCGTCGGTGACGGGCAGGGTGATGACCAGTGCCTGCTGCGGCGTGAGCTCGAAATGCCCGGCGGAGGAGTACTGGGTCGCCAGGCCGCCGGGGGTCAGGCGGGGGGCGACCATGGTGTTGACCGGAATGTTCATGTAGAACCACTGCGGGAACTGCAGCCACGTCCTGACCCGCTGGACCAGCTGTTTTCCCGCGGTGGCCCAACGCTTCTCGATGAGTTCCCGGGTCAGCGGCGGCGGGGCGGTGCCGGCGGTGTCGGTGCGGGCGATGGCCACCGTCCCCCGCTGGGCCGACCAGTCGTTGTACACCTCGCGGATCACCAGTTGTGCGTTCGTCCCGGGTGTGAAACGCCACTCGAAGCGGCCGTCGGCCCCGACCCCGAGTCTGCGGTCGTCGAACGCCGTCTCGCTGTCCGGAACGTTGGCGTCGGTGTACTCGCCGCCCAGCAGCTGGAAGCTCAGATCCGTTGTGGTGCCGCGGGTTCCGGTGACCAGGTACTCGCGGCCGGCCTGCACCCGCGTGCCGAAGTACAGGGTGTCCGGATTGTCCAGTCCCATCTTCGTGAACGGCCCGGTGCCGGACTGCAGGAAGGGGTGGTCGCGGTCGTAGTCGAAGGCGATGTGGGTGCAGGCGGCGATCCCGCCGGCCAGATACTGCAGACCCTCGAGCAGGTCCGCCTCGCACTCGATGTGCGGCGCCTCGCGGACGAGTCGTTCGGCTTCGGCGATCGCCTGGGTGAATGTGCTGCTGCAGTCCAGTTCAGCCACGACCGGGCGCCTCGGCGGTTGCCCCCTGCTCCTGCTCTCGCTTGATCTCGAGGGCGATGTCGATCAGCTGGTCCTCCTGGCCGCCGATGAGCTTGCGCTGTCCGGCCCGGTGCAGCAGCTGATGGGCCGGGACGCCGTACCGCTCGGACTGGCGGATGGCGTGTTTGAGGAAACTGGAGTAGACCCCCGAGTAGCCCATGATGAGCGCGTTGCGGTCCAGCAGGCATTCGGACGGCATCGCCTTGGCGACCACGTCCTCGGCGGCGTCGGCGATCTCGAAGAAGTCGATCCCGGTTTTGACGCCGATCTTGTCGAACACCCCGATCAGTGCCTCGACCGGGGCGTTGCCGGCGCCCGCGCCGAACCGCCGGCAGCTCCCGTCGATCTGCTTGGCGCCGGCCCGGACCGCCTCCACGGAGTTCGCCACTCCCAGACCCAGGTTCTCGTGGGCGTGGAAACCGACCTGGGCGTCCTCTCCGAGTTCGGTGACCAGCGCCGAGACCCGGTCGGCGACGTCGCTGAGGACGAGGGCCCCCGCCGAGTCGACCACGTACACGCACTGGCAGCCGGCGTCGGCCATGATCCGGGCCTGCCTGGCCAGCTTCTCCGGCGGGATGGTGTGCGACATCATCAGGAAGCCGACGGTCTCGAGTCCGAGTTCCCGGGCCAGCCCGAAATGCTGGACGGACACGTCGGCCTCCGTGCAGTGGGTGGCGATCCGGCAGATCGAACCGCCGTTGTTCTGGGCCTCGCGGATGTCGTCCTTGGTGCCCACCCCGGGCAGCATCAGGAAGGCGATCTTCGCTTCCTTCGCGGTCTCGGCGGCCAGCTTGATCAGTTCCTGCTCGGGGGTCTTGGAGAACCCGTAGTTGAAGCTCGACCCGCCCAGCCCGTCGCCGTGGGTCACCTCGATCACCGGAACCCCGGCCGCGTCGAGGGCGGCCACGATCGCATGCACCTCGTCGGCGGTGAACTGGTGGCGCTTGTGGTGGGAGCCGTCGCGCAACGAGGTGTCGGTGATCCGTACATCCCAGATGTGATCGCTCATCGTGCACCTCCACGGACTGTCGCGGCCTGCTTGGCCATCTCCTCGCCGACCTTCGTCGCCGCCGCGGTCATGATGTCGAGGTTTCCCGCGTAGGGCGGCAAATAGTCCCCGGCGCCCTCGACTTCCACGAACGTCGTCACCACGTGGCGGCCGCCGTTGACCACCGACGGCTCGTCGAACTGTGGCTCGTTGAGAAGCCGGTACCCCGGCACATAGGTCTGCACCTCGGCCACGACGTCGCGGATTGAGCGCACGACGGCGGCTTGATCGGTGTCGGGGGGGATCTCGCAGAAGATGGTGTCGCGCATGATCATCGGCGGCTCTGCGGGGTTGAGGATGATGATCGCCTTGCCCCGGGCGGCACCCCCGATGGTCTGCACGCCCTTGGCCGTGGTCTTGGTGAACTCGTCGATGTTGGCCCGGGTTCCCGGACCGGCCGAGACCGAGGCCACCGACGCCACGATCTCGGCGTAGGGCACCTCGGTGACTCTCGACACGGCGTAGACGATCGGGATCGTCGCCTGTCCGCCACAGGTCACCATGTTGACGTTGGGGGCGTCGAGATGCTGGCGGAGATTGGCGGGCGGGACCACCCCGGGGCCGACCGCGGCCGGGGTGAGGTCGATCGCGGTGATCCCGGCGGCCTGGTAGCGCGGGGCCGCGGCCTTGTGAACGTAGGCCGACGTGGCTTCGAACACCATGTCGGGCTTCTCCGACCGGGCCAGCAGCCAGTCCACACCCTCGTGACTGGTCTGCAGTCCGTGGCTGCGGGCAAGCGCAAGACCCTCACTGGCCGGGTCGATGCCGATCATCCAGCGCGGTTCGAGCCACTGCGACCGCAGCAGCTTGAACATCAGGTCGGTGCTGATGTTGCCTGAGCCGACGATGGCGACCGACTTCTTCTGAGGCACTGGGCTTCTCCCGCTTGAGTCTCTACTGGAACGACAGCCGGACCGAGCCCAGCCCGGCGAACTCGGCCACGAAACCGTCCCCGGCCCGGACGTCGATCGCCCGCGTGCAGGACCCGGGCAGCACGATGTCGCCGGCCTTGAGCCGAACCCCGAAGCCGTCGACCTTGCGGGCCAGCCAGGCCACCGCCGTGACCGGGTTGCCGAGTACCGCGTCGCTGCGGCCTTCGGCCACCACCTCGCCGTTGCGGGTCAGCACCGCGTCGATGCCCTTGATGTCGACATCCTTCGGCGAGACCCGCTGCTGCCCGAGCACGAAGCCGGCCGAGGAGGCGTTGTCGGCGATGGTGTCGCACAGGGCGATCTTCCAGTCGGTGATCCGGGTGTCGATCAGTTCGATCGCCGGGGCGAAGGCGGCGGTGGCGGCCAGCACGTCGTCCTCGGTGCAACCGGCACCGGGCAGGTCGTCGGCGAGAATGAACCCGACCTCGACCTCGACCCGCGGGAACAGGTAGCCGGCCGCATCGACCGGCCTGTCCTCGAAGACCTCCATGTCGGCCAGCAGATGGCCGTAGTCGGGTTCGTCGACGCCCATCATGGTCTGCATGGCCTCCGAGGAGAGCCCGACCTTGTGCCCGACGACCGTGGCACCCTCGGCCACCCGTTGCCGGATGTTGATGAGCTGGATCTCGTAGGCGTCGACGACGTCGATCTCGGGGTGCGCGGCCGTCAGCGGCGACATCGGCACGCGGGTCCGTTCCGCCTCGGCGAGCTCGGCGGCGAGTTCGGCACGGGTTGCGCTGCTGAGCATTCCCGGGATCCCATCATCGACGTCAGCGCGGTCACCAGTAGCGCCCGCACGGTGCGATTCTATAACGTGTTCTAGTATGACTGCCCAGGAGTTCGACGTCGTCGTCGTCGGAAGCGGGGCGGCCGGCATGGTCGCCGCCCTCACCGCCGCCCACCAGGGTCTATCGGCGGTGGTTGTGGAGAAGGCAGCCCATTTCGGGGGCTCGACGGCCCGCTCGGGCGGCGGAGTGTGGATCCCCAACAACGAGATACTCAAGCGCGACGGCGTGACCGACACCGCCGAGGCGGCCCGCACCTACCTGCACACCATCATCGGCGGCGTGGTTGCCGAGGAGAAGATCGACACCTACCTGCGGCGCGGGCCGGAGATGCTGTCCTTCGTACTGCGGCACACCCCGTTGAAGATGTGCTGGGTTCCGGGCTACTCCGACTACTACCCCGAACAACCCGGCGGCCGGCCGGCCGGCCGTTCGATCGAGCCGGAGCCCTTCGACGCCAAGAGGCTCGGACCCGATCTGCCCGGGCTGGAACCGGCCTACGGCAAGGTTCCGCTCAACGTCGTGGTGATGCAGCAGGACTACGTGCGGCTCAACCAGATGAGACGCCATCCCCGGGGCGTGCTGCGCAGCGTGAAGGTGGGCGCTCGCACGGCCTGGGCGGGCCTGCGCGGCAAGAACCTGGTGGGCATGGGCCGGGCCCTGATCGCACCGCTTCGGATCGGGCTGCGCGAGGCGGGAGTGCCGGTGCTGCTCAACACCGCGCTGACCGATCTGTACGTCCAGGACGGTGCGGTGCGCGGCATCTACGTACAGGACGTGACCGCGCCGGAGACCGCGGAACCGCGGCTGATCCGTGCCCGACGGGCCGTCATTCTCGGCAGCGGCGGCTTCGAGCACAACGAGTCCATGCGTCGCAAGTACCAGCGCGAGCCGATCGGCACGGAGTGGACGGTCGGTGCCGCGGCCAACACCGGTGACGGCATCGTCGCGGCCGAAAAGCTCGGCGCGGCACTGGATCTGATGGAAGACGCGTGGTGGGGGCCGACGGTGCCGCTGGAAGGGACGCCGTGGTTCGCGCTGTCGGAGCGCAACTCGCCGGGGTCGATGATCGTCAACACGTCCGGCAGGCGCTTCATGAACGAGTCGATGCCCTACGTCGAGGCCTGCCACCGGATGTACGGCGGTGAGTACGGTCAGGGGCCCGGCCCCGGCGAGAACGTCCCGTCCTGGCTGGTCTTCGACCAGCGCTACCGCGACCGCTACATCTTCGCCGGACTGCAGCCGGGGCAGCGGATCCCGAAGAAGTGGATGGAGTCGGGCGTGATCGTCAAGGCCGACTCGATCGAGGAACTCGCCCGCGCGACCGGACTTCCCCCCGCGGAGTTCCGTGCCACGGTCGACCGTTTCAACGGGTTCGCCCGATCGGGTGTGGATTCGGACTTCCACCGCGGCGAGAGCGCCTACGACCGCTACTACGGCGATCCGACCAACAAACCCAACCCGAACCTCGGCGAGATCACCCACCCGCCGTACTACGCCGCCAAACTGGTGCCGGGCGACCTGGGCACCAAGGGCGGCATCCGCACCGACGTCCACGGCCGGGCACTGCGCGACGACGGGTCGGTGATCGAGGGCCTGTATGCGGCCGGCAACGTCAGCGCCCCGGTGATGGGCCACACCTATCCGGGCCCGGGCGGGACCATCGGGCCGGCGATGACGTTCGGCTACCTGGCGGCCCTGCACGCGGCCGGGAAAGCCTGACGTGCCGATCGACCTCGCCGCAGCGCTCGGGGCGGAACTCGAACCGGTGGAGTTCTCCTGGACGAGCAGCGACGTCCAGCTCTACCACCTGGCCCTGGGCGCGGGCACGGATCCGATGGACACCCGCGAGCTGGCCTACCTCGCCGACGGGACCCCGCCGGTGCTGCCGACCTTCAGCAGCGTGGCGGCCTCGTTCCACATGACCGAGCCCCCGGCGGTGAGCTTCCCCGGCGTCGAGATCGAACTGGCCAGGGTGCTGCACGCCAGCGAGGCGGTCGACGTGCCGGCGCCGCTCCCGCCGAGCGGCTCGGGCCGTGCCGTCACCCGAATCACCGACATCTGGGACAAGGGCAAGGCCGCGGTGATCGTCAACGAGACGACGGTGACCGACCCCGGCGGAAAGCTGCTGTGGAGCACCAGGCGGTCGATCTTCGCGCGCGGCGAGGGAGGTTTCGGCGGCGAACGCGGTCCCTCGACATCGACCGAATCCCCCGGCCGTGCACCGGATTTCGAGGTCGACATCCCGGTGCTACCGCAACAGGCGCTGCTCTATCGGATGTGCGGCGACCGCAATCCCCTGCACTCCGATCCCGGGTTCGCCGCCGCGGCCGGGTTCCCGCGGCCGATTCTGCACGGTCTGTGCACCTACGGCATGACGTGCAAGGCCCTGGTCGACACCCTGCTGGACGGTGATCCGACCCGCGTGCGTTCCTACGGCGCCCGATTCGCCGGCGTGGTGTTCCCCGGCGAGACCATCCGGGTGCGGGTGTGGCGCGAGGGCGACCGCTGTCTCGGCGTCGTCACCGTGCCGGCGCGGGATGACGTGACGGTACTCTCCGGCGTGGAGTTCGTCCCGGTATAGCCGGCCCGGAACGACCACACGCCTCACGTTCGGCGCGGGCCCGACGCGCCTCAGCCCAGGATGAGGCCCGAGGTCGGCACACCGGTGCCGGCGGTGACGAGCACGTGCTCGACTCCGCCGACCTGGTTGACCGAGGTCCCCCGCAACTGGCGCACACCCTCGGCAATCCCGTTCATCCCGTGGATGTAGGCCTCGCCGAGCTGGCCGCCGTGGGTGTTGATCGGCAACCGCCCGCCGATCTCGATCGCCCCCCCGGCGATGAAGTCCTTGGCCTCGCCCCTACCGCAGAACCCCAGCTCCTCGAGCTGGATCAGGGTGAACGGCGTGAAGTGGTCGTAGAGGATCGCGGTCTGGATGTCGGCGGGCGCCAGCCCGGACTGCGCCCAGAGTTGACGGCCCACCAGTCCCATCTCGGGCAGGCCGAGCTCGGGACGGTAGTAGCTGACCATCGAGTACTGATCGGGGCCGGAGCCCTGTGCGGCCGCCTCGACGATCACCGGCCGGTGCCTGAGATCCTTCGCGCGCTCCGCGGAGGTCACCACTATCGCCACACCGCCGTCGGTCTCCTGACAGCAGTCCAGCAGCCTCAGCGGCTCGGCTATCCACCGCGAGTTCTGGTGGTCCTCGATGGTTATCGGCTTGCCGTAGAAGTAGGCCTTCGGGTTGTTGGCGGCATGCCTGCGGTCGGCCACCGAAATCGCGCCGAAGTCGCGGCTGGTCGCACCGGACAGGTGCATGTAGCGGCGCGCGATCATCGCGACCTGGGCCGCCGGGGTGGACAGCCCGTGCGGGTAGGAGTACGAGTTGTCCACGCTGGTGGAGTCCGCGCCCTGGATCAGCCGCAGCTGAACCTGGCCGAAGCGCATACCGGACCGCTCGTTGAACGCCCGGTAGGCGACCACGCAGTCCGCGACTCCGGTGGCCACCGCGATCGCCGCCTGCTGGATGGTCGCGCAGGCCGCACCGCCGCCGTGGTGGATCTTGGAGAAGAACCTCAGATCTCCCATCCCGGTGGCGCGTGCGACGGCCACCTCGGTGTTGGAGTCCATCGTGAAGGTCACCATGCCGTCGACGTCGGCGGGCGTCAGACCGGCGTCGTCGAGCGCGTCCAGAACCGCCTCGGCGGCGAGCCGCAACTCACTCCGGCCGGAGTCCTTGGAGAAGTCGGTGGCGCCGATGCCGACGATCGCGGCCCTGCCGGCGAGTCCGCCGGTCATGATGCGCCCCCGATCGTCAGGGTCGAGGTGGCGACGACGTGGTCGCCGAGGCTGTTGCTTCCGATCACCTTCACCGTGACGACCCCGTCGTCGACCGACGTCACCTCCCCGGTGAACGTCACCGTGTCGTAGGCGTACCACGGCACACCGAGGCGCAGGCCGATGGATCTGATGATCGCGTTCGGCCCGGCCCAGTCGGTGATGTAGCGCTGCACGAGGCCGGTGTCGGTGAGGATGTTGACGAAGATGTCCTTGGATCCCTTGGCCTGGGCCTTGTCCCGGTCGTGATGCACGTCCTGATAGTCCCGCGTGGCGATCGCGGTGGACACGATGAACGTCGGGTCGCCGTAGAGCGACAGTTCGGGCAGTCTGGTCCCGACTTCCGGGAGTTTCACGGCACCGGCTCCCACGCGTAGAGGGTCCAGGCCGGGCCGCTCTCCCCGGCGGGGAAGTCGATATACGTTGCCCGGACGGGCATTCCGATCTCCACCGCCGAAGGGTCGGCGCCGCGCAGTTCGCCGAGCATCCGGACGCCCTCGTCGAGTTCGACCAGCGCGATGACGAAGGGCAGTGTCCGCCCGGGAACCTGCGGGGCGTGGTGCACCACGTAGCTGAAGACCGTGCCGGTGCCCTTGGCCACGACATAGTCGGCCGGTTCGTCCCTGTCCTGCCAGATCGCGGGCACCGGGGGGTGCTGCAGTGTTCCGTCGGGACGCTTCTGGATGCGCAGTTCGTGGGCGCCGACCCCGTCCCAGAAGAACCCGGTGTCCCGGGACACCGCGGGCCGCATCATCAGCTCCGCGTCGAGATCGGCCGGCACGGCCGGCCCCGCGGCCCGCTCGGCGGGCTTGAATTTCATGATCCGCCACATCATGTCGGCGACCACCTCGTCGCCGACGGACCAGGTGATCTTCTGGGTGATGAAGAAGCCCTCGCCCAGCGCGGTGTTCTTCGGTCCGGCGACGTCGGTCAGCTCCGCGGTGACGCTGACCTCCTCGCCCGGGCGAAGGTAGCGGTGGTAGGTCTGCTCGCAGTTGGTGGCGACGACGCCGATGTAGCCGTTGTCGTCGAACATCCCGATGATCCGGCCCAGCGGATCGTCGTCGGCGCGAACGCCGCCCAGTCCGGCCATGGTCCAGACCTGGATCATCGCCGGCGGCGCGACGACCCCCGGGTGTCCGGCGGCCCGGGCGGCGGCCTCGTCGGTGTAGATCGGGTTCGCATCGCCGATGGCGTCCAGCCAGTGGTCGACCATCGGCTGATTGACGGCGTGACGGCCCTTGCGGGGCTTGCTCTTTCCCGAGGCCTTGATCCGGTCGGCGGCTTGTTGTATCTGCTCGAGGCTCACCGCGGAACCCTCGGCACACCGAGTCCGGCCGCTGCGACCTGCTCGCGCATCACTTCGTTGACACCGCCGCCGAACGTGATCACCAGGCTCCGCTTGGTCTGGGCGTCCAGCCAGGCGAGCAGTTCGGCCGTCTGGGCCTCGGCTGGATTCCCGTACTTGCCGACTATCTCCTCGGCCAGTCTGCCGATCCGCTGGATGCGCTCCGTGGAGAACACCTTGGTGGCGGCGGCGTCAGCGATGTCGACGGTCTCGCCGGCCGCGGCGACCTGCCAGTTGAGCAGTTCGTTGATCCGCCAGATCGCCCTGATCTCACCGAGTGCCCGGCGCACGTCGTCGTGGTCCAGCGGGGTCACCCCGTCGCCGCCGGGCTTGGCGGCCCAACCGTAGACACGGTCGTAGAGTCCGGCGATCTTTCCCGCCGGCCCGAGCATCACCCGCTCGTGGTTGAGCTGGGTGGTGATCAGCCGCCAGCCGGCGTTCTCCTCACCGACGAGCATGTCGGCCGGAACCCGGACGTCGTTGTAGTACGTCGCGTTGGTGTGGTGCGCGCCGTCGGAGAGGATGATGGGCGTCCAGGAGTACCCGGGATCGCTGGTGTCGACGATCAGGATCGAGATCCCCTTGTGCTTGGGTGCCTCCTGGTCGGTGCGGCAGGCCAGCCAGACATAGTCGGCGTCGTGACCGCCGGTGGTCCATATCTTCTGGCCGTTGACGATGTACTCGTCGCCGTGTCGCACCGCCGCGGTGCGCAGCGCGGCCAGGTCGGTGCCGGCCTCCGGTTCGGAGTAGCCGATCGCGAAGTGCACCTCTCCGGCCAGGATGGCCGGCAGGAACTTCTTCTTCTGCACCTCGCTGCCGTAGACCATCAGCGTCGGGCCCACGGTCTGCAGTGTGACGGCGGGCAGTGGAACGTCGGCCCGGGCCGCCTCGTTGACGAAGATCTGCTGCTCTATCGGGCCGTAGCCGAGGCCGCCGTACTCCCTGGGCCAGCCCACCCCGAGTTTGCCGTCTGAGCCCATCCGCCTGATCACCGCGCGGTAGGCCTTGCCGTGCCGGTCGGTCTCCATCTCAGCGGCCTCCTCCGCCGAGATCAGAGTCGCGAAGTACTGCCTGAGTTCAGCCTGCAGGTGCCGCTGCTCGGGGGTGAGTTCTATGTACATTGCGCTCCGATTCTCCAGTTAGTGGCGATCCGCCACGAGATCCAGACGATGAGCCGGCCCGCCCAGCAGACGGGTGAGGTCTTTGACCGCCGAGTAGTAGCGGTGCATCGGGTAGGTGATGTCCATTCCCATCCCACCGTGCAGATGGTGGCAGGTCTGCATGGCCGGGGGCAGTTGGGAGGTGAGCCAGTAGGACATGATGTCCAGATCCTCGTCGGCATCCCGGCCCTCGGCGAGCCGCCACACCACCGACACCGCTGCCAATCCCATTGTGCGCGAGGTGATGTAGACATCGGCGAGCTGAGCGGCGACGGTCTGGAAGGTCGCCAGCGGCCGGCCGAACTGATGCCTGTTCGAAACGTAGTCGGCGGTCAGGCGAACCGCGCCGGCCGCCAGCCCGGCCGCGTAGGACCCGACGGCGGCCAGTGCAAGCTGGTTGAGGCGGAGGACGCTCGTACCGTCCAGCACGGCCTCGGGCCCGACCGCGACGTCGCGAAACTCGACCGCGAACTCGTCACCGCCGGCCGAACTGGGAGTCCTGGTCATCAGCACGCCGTCGTCGTCCGGCGACACCACGGCGACGCCGTTGCCGGTGCTGACCAGTATCCAACTCGCCTGCCCGGCATAGGGAACGGCGATCTTGGTCCCGTTCAGAACGCCGTCGGCGAGGGTGGTGGCCGGCCGTTGCGGCAGCGCGGCGCCTGGTTCGTTCAGTGCCGCGGTGAGGAGCGCGCCGTCGGCGACGCCGGCCAGGTAGCGGTCCTGCTGGGCCTCGGTGGCCGAGTCGAGCAGGGGCAGCAGTCCCAGTCCCAGGGTCGCCAATGCCGGCGAGACCGTTGCGTGCCGGCCGATCTCGGTGAGAGCCGTCGTGATCTCGGGCAGGCCCACCCCGTCACCGCCGAGACGCTCGGGCACACCGAGGGCGGTCACACCGCCGGAAACCAAAGCCTCCCAGCGGTTGTCGCGATCCAACACGGTATTGACGACATCGGCGACGGCCTGCTGCTCCGGCTCCGGAGTGAAGTCCACCGGGTCTCCCTTCGAGGTGGCGTTACGAGGATGCCGAACCGGTGTACTCGACCTGCCAGTGTTTGATCCCGTTGAGCCATCCCGAACGAAGGCGCTCCGGCGTGCCGGCCGACGTGAGGTCGGGCATGTCGTCGGCGATCGCGTTGAACATCAGGTCGATGGACATCCGCGCGAGGTTCGCGCCGATGCAGTAGTGCACACCGGTGCCTCCGAAGCCGACGTGCGGGTTGGGGTCCCGCAGGATGTTGAAGGTATGCGGATCCCCGAACACCTCCTCGTCGAAGTTGGCCGAGCGATAGAACATCACCACCCGCTGTCCGGCCTTGATGTGCGCGCCGCCCAGTTCGGTGTCGACCACCGCGGTGCGCTGGAACGCGGTGACCGGGGTGGCCCACCGGACGATCTCATCGGCCGCGGTGACCGGGCGCTGCCGGCGGTACAGCTCCCACTGGTCCGGGTTGTCCAGGAAGGCGATCATCCCGTGGGTGATCGAGTTGCGGGTGGTCTCGCTTCCCGCGACGGCGAGCATCAGGACGAAGAAACCGAACTCGTCGTCGGAGAGTTTCTCGCCCTCGATGTCGGCGTTGATCAGGGCGGTGACGATGTCGTCGCCCGGCTCCTTGGCCTTCAGCGCGGCCATCTGCATCGCATAGGCGAGCAGTTGAACCGACGACATTCGGCTGTCGATCTCGGCGAACTCCGGGTCCTCGTTGCCGGTCATCTCGTTGGTCCAGCGGAACAGCTGCGCCCGGTCCTCCTGGGGTACGCCGAGGAGTCCCGCGATCACCTGCAGCGGAAGCTCGCAGGCGACCTGCTCGACGAAGTCCCCCGAGCCTTCGGCGGCG
This sequence comes from Mycobacterium sp., assembly GCF_046095365.1. GTDB lineage: Bacteria > Actinomycetota > Actinomycetes > Mycobacteriales > Mycobacteriaceae > Mycobacterium. The sequence continues at coordinate 30,168 of NZ_JBJTJF010000203.1, read as the reverse complement.
GCGCTCTTGACGATGTTCTCGGCGCGCTGGGTCAGCTCCGCGCGGAGCCGTTCGACCGCGCGGGGGGTGAACCCGCGGGAGATGATGCGCCGCAGCCTGTCGTGGTGCTCGCCGTCCATGTTGAGCAGGATGACGCTCTGCATGTCGATGTCTTCGCGCTTCATGTCGTCGGCGAACTGCGGCAGGGCTGTGTTGGGACCGGAGTGGTAGACGTCGCTGCGCCGGGAGACCTCCTTGACGTCCCTGTGCTTGGTGACGACCCAGTACCCGCCGTCGTTGAATCCGCCCTTGCCGATCTGCTGTTCGCACCACCAGACGGGGGCGATCCTGCGCAGCTCCGCGAGCTCGTCGACCGGCAGGCGCACGACGTTGCGGTCCGGGTCGAGGAAATCGAAGCCGTGCGGCAGGTGGGGACCGGCGCCGGAAGTGGCCATGGCTGGTGAACTCCTGAAACTGTGACGTGTTCTAGTGCCAGTAAAACACGGCTCCACCGCAGACAAAAGGCATCGCGGCAACCTCGCTTGTCAGATTACTGAAACCTGTTCTAGCCTGACCGAATGGGCAATCCCGTGATCGTCGAGGCCACCCGCAGCCCGATCGGCAAACGCAACGGCTGGCTGTCCGGATTGCACGCCACCGAGTTGCTCGGCGCGGTTCAGAAGGCTCTTGTGGACAAGGCCGGCCTCGATCCGGCGGCGGTCGAGCAGGTCATCGGCGGGTGCGTGACGCAGTTCGGTGAACAGTCCAACAACGTCACCCGGGTGGCCTGGCTGACCGCCGGACTTCCCGAGCAGGTGGGCGCCACCACGGTGGACTGCCAGTGCGGCAGCGCGCAGCAGGCCAACCATCTCGTGGCCGGCCTGATCGCAGCCGGCGCCATCGACGTCGGCATCGCCTGCGGAATCGAGGCGATGAGCCGGGTGGGTCTGGGCGCCAACGCCGGGCCGGACCGCGCGAAGATCCGGGCCGCGTCGTGGGACCTGGACATGCCCGACCAGTTCACCGCCGCCGAACGTATCGCCAAACGCCGCGGGATCACCCGCGCCGACCTCGACCACCTCGGCCTGGTCTCCCAGCAGAAGGCCAGGCGGGCCTGGGACGAGCGCCGCTTCGACCGCGAGATCTCCCCCCTCGAGGCGCCCGTGCTCGATGACAACAAACAGCCCACCGCCGAACTGCACACCGTCAGCCGCGACCAGGGACTGCGCGACACCACCGCGGAGGGACTGGCCGCGCTCAAGCCCGTCCTGGAGGGCGGCCTGCACACCGCGGGCACCTCGTCGCAGATCTCCGACGGCGCGGCGGCGGTGCTGTGGATGGACGAGGACAAAGCACGGGCACTGGGCCTTAAGCCCCGCGCCCGCATCGTCGCCCAGGCCCTGGTGGGCTCCGAGCCGTACTACCACCTCGACGGGCCGGTGCAGTCCACCGCGCGGGTGCTGGACAAGGCCGGCATGAAGATGGGCGACATCGACCTGGTCGAGATCAACGAGGCCTTCGCGTCGGTGGTGCTCAGCTGGGCCCAGGTGCACAACGCCGACATGGACAGGGTCAACGTCAACGGCGGGGCCATCGCGCTGGGCCACCCGGTCGGCAGCACCGGCAGCCGGCTGATCACCACCGCGCTACACGAGTTGGAGCGCACCGGCCAGAGCACCGCCCTGATCACCATGTGTGCCGGCGGGGCGCTGTCCACCGGAACCATCATCGAGCGGATCTAGAACGATCCCGACCTCCGAATCAGGCCGGATCGCAGCGGCCCAGGCATACATCGACGCGCTGGTCACGCACGACGGCGACGCCGTGCCGTTCGCATCGGACTGCACCCGGGTCGAACAGGGCATCCGGAACGGATTCTCCGGAGAACACCTGCGCCGCAGCCTGAACCGCGGACCGCAGTACCGGATCGTCGCCGCCACCAGCACGCCGGAGTACAGCGTCGAGGGCGACGAGGTGCGGGCCCGCTACACAGTCCTGACGACGCTGTCACTGGCGGGCCGGCGGGCCGCGGCGCGGGTCGACGAGACATTCGTCATCCCGCCGTCCGACGGTCTGATCCACCACATCCGGGTTAGATTCCACCCGACCCTCGTTAGGAGCGACGCCGTGTCCGACAAGCCCGTGCCCAAACCGCGACCGCGGGGACTGGACTCACCGCGAACCGAGACCATCATCAAATGGATGTCGCGGGCCCAGACCTGGCTGTACAGGAAGACCGGCGGCAGACTCGGCGGCACGTTCCTCCAGGGCGCACCGGTGGCACTGCTGACCACGACGGGACGAAAGACCGGCGAGCCGCGGGTCAGCCCGCTGCTCTACCTCAGGGAGGGCAACCGGATCGTGCTGATCGCCTCCAAGGGCGGAGCGGCCGCCAACCCGATGTGGTACCTCAATCTCAAGGCCAACCCCGAGGTTTCGGTGCAGATCAAGGACGAGGTGCTGAACCTCACCGCCCGCGACGCCACAGAGGATGAGCGTGCGCACTACTGGCCCAGGATGGCCGCGATGTACACCAGCTTCGACGACTACCAGTCCTGGACCGACAGGGTGATCCCGGTGGTCATCTGCGACCCCCGGCGGTAGCCGGGCGCTAAGGTCGACCGACGCAACAGTGCGGACGATCGGGGATGGCTGTGCACCATGTCACGTGGCAGATGATCGGGGTCGGACGAGCCGCGGCCGTTGCGGTCGCCCTGGGGATCGGCTGCGGGATCGGCTGCGGGATAGCGGCGGCTGCGCCTGCCGCATCGGCCGACTCCGCCGGCAACACGGCCGCTGCGCAGTCCACCCACACCGGGCCTGCCCGCCCGGCCAGCCAGCGCGGCCGCCGCACCGTGGTGCGCGCTCCGGCCGCGGTGACGGCGCAGAGCCAGAGCGGGACGGCGGGTCCGGTGTCCGCTCAGGCTGCCGGACCCGCGGGCGCCAAGACGGTCACGGCCGCCGCGGTAGCCAGGACACTCAAGGTCCGCTGGCCGGGTCAGCCCCCGATCCGGCTCAAGCGCGGCACCACCGCGGCGACCGAGCTCAGCGGAATCGCCTACGGCGCAGGCAACGACTACTACGCGGTGGGTGACAACGGCGCCACCACGATCTGGCAGGTCGACGCTCCGCTGCGGCCCCGCAACGGGAAGATCAAGTCCGCCCTCGTCACCGGCGGCATCGACGCCCCGATGATGGGCAGCGACTCCGAGGGAATCACGCTCTCACCGGAGCGGACCAGCGCGTGGGTGTCCGATGAAGTCGCCTCGACGATCGACAAGTTCAGCCTCGTCTCCGGCCTGATGCTGGGTTCGGTCTCGGTTCCGTCGATCTACCGTCCGGCCAACCTGCAGGGGAACTTCGGCCTGGAGTCGCTCAGCTACGGGGCAGGCACATTGTGGACCGGCAACGAGGAAGCCCTCAAGTCCGACGGGCCGCTGTCGACCACCTCAGCGGGAAGCTGGGTCAGACTGCAGAGCTTCACCGGCCCGGATCAGACGCCGCAGCAGCAGTACGCCTACCGCACCGACCCGATCGCGGCGATGTCACCGTTCACCTCCGCCGAACGAAGCGGCCTGGTCGACATGCTCGCGCTCCCCGATGGTCAGGTGCTGACCCTGGAACGCGAACTCGGCGGCTTTTTCCCGCTCTACCGGACCAGGGTTTACCTGCTCGACTTCACCGGCGCCACCGACGTCAGCGAGATCCCGAGCCTGAGCGCGGGCGGGTTCACGCCCACCGGCAAGAAACTGCTCTGGCAGGGCTGGTTCACCTCCACCAACTTCGAGGGAATCACCCTCGGGCCCGCACTCGACAACGGTTCCTACCCCCTGGTGCTGGTGTCCGACGACGGTCAGGGCCAACTCGGCCAACTTCAGACCCTGTTCAGCCTCAACCTGATCGGCATGACCGTGCCGGCCGGCGCATCCTCGATGCCGGCCAGGGTGTGAGATTCACGCGCCGTAGACGGGCACCGGCGGTGACGCCTGGGCCAGCAGGCTGCGCACGACGGGTCCCAGTTCGCCGGGCTCCCAGCGCGCCCCCTTGTCCACCTCGGGACCGTGCCGCCAGCCTTCGGCCGCCCGGATGACACCGCCTTCGACTTCGAACACCCGGCCGGTGATGTCGGCCGATTCGGAGCTGCCCAGCCAAACCACCAGAGGTGAGATGTTCTCCGGCGCCATGGCGTCGAATCCGCTGTCCGGCCTGGCCATCATGTCGGCGAACACGGTCTCGGTCATCCTGGTCCGGGCCGACGGGGCGATCGCGTTCACCGTGACCCCGTAGCGGCCCATCTCGGCGGCGGCCACCACTGTCAGAGCGGCGATACCGGCTTTTGCCGCGCTGTAATTGCCCTGCCCGACGCTGCCCTGCAGTCCGGCCCCCGAACTGGTGTTGATGATCCGGGCATCGACGGGTTGGCCCTCTTTGGACAGGGCGCGCCAGTACGCCCCGGCGTGCCGGGTTGTGGCGAAATGGCCCTTGAGATGGACCGCGACGACCGCGTCGAACTCCTCCTCACTGGTGTTGGCGATCATCCGGTCCCGGACGATACCGGCGTTGTTGACCAGGACGTCCAGGCCACCGAAGGTGTCGACGGCGGTCCCGATCAACTGGGCGGCCTGCGCCCAGTCCGCCACATTGGCTCCGCTGGGGACGGCTTCGCCTCCCGCGGAACGGATTTCGTCCACCACGGCCTGGGCCGCGCTGCCTCCGCCGCCGGCCGAGCCGTCGAGGCCGACGCCGATGTCGTTGACCACGACCCGCGCTCCCTGCGCGGCGAATGCCAGCGCGTGGGCACGTCCGATGCCGCCGCCGGCGCCGGTGACGATGACCACCCGGCCGTCGAGCAATCCCATGGTTCTCCTCTATTTCCCGTGAACGCTGGACACGTCGATATAGGGCGGTGGTTCGCCGCCGCCGTGTACCGGAAGTACGGCACCGCTGATATACGACGCCGCGTCAGAGGCGAGAAATGCTGCCGCCCAGCCGATATCGCTGGGCTCAGCCATCCGTCCCAGCGGGACCGTACTCGCGACAGCGGCCTGCGACTCGGCGTCACCGTAGAACTGTTCCACCTGTTCGGTGACCACCATGCCGGCCACGACCGCGTTGACCCGCACCTTCGGAGCCCACTCCACAGCCAGCGTCGCGGTGAGACTGTCCACCCCTGCCTTGGCGGCCCCGTAGGCGGCATGCCCGGGCGATGGACGCCGGCCGCTGACACTTGAGATCGAGATGATCGTGCCGCCGGTGTCCTGCTGCTGCATGACAGCGTTGGCCGCCTGGGAGACGTACAGCATTCCCAGCAGGTTGAGTTCGACCACCCTCTGCAGGAACCGCGGCGACGCCTCGGCGACAGGGACGGACGGCGATCCGCCGGCGTTGTTCACCACGACGTCCAGCCGGCCGTGCCGCCCCGCGATCGTCTCGACGAGACCGGCGACGGCCTCGGGATCGCGGACGTCGCAGCTGTGGAACTCGTACGGCAGTCCGTCGACGGGGCGGCGGGCGCAGGTGACGACCGTGGCACCCTGCCTCGCGAAGACCTCACTGATGCCGGCGCCGACCCCGCGGACACCACCGGTCACCAGCACGATGCGGCCGCCGAGGTCGAAGTCCACCGTGCTAGCCTACCAAGCAAGTGCTTGCTTAGGAGTGCCATGCCGATCACGACATCCACCATCGAACCCGGGGTCGTCGCGGTGACGGTTGACTATCCGCCGGTCAATGCGATCCCGTCGCGCGGGTGGTTCGAGCTCGCCGATGCGATCACCGCGGCAGGCCGCGACATGGCCACCCACGCGGTGATCCTGCGGGCCGAGGGTCGCGGCTTCAACGCCGGTGTCGACATCAAGGAGATGCAGCGCACCCCCGGCTTCGCCGCGCTGATCGACGCCAACCGTGGGTGCTTCGCAGCCTTCAAAGCGGTCTACGAGTGCGCGGTCCCGGTGATCGCCGCGGTCAACGGGTTCTGCGTCGGCGGCGGTATCGGATTGGTCGGCAACGCCGACGTGATCGTGGCCTCCGACGACGCCACCTTCGGTCTGCCCGAGGTCGAGCGCGGCGCCCTCGGTGCGGCCACGCACCTGTCGCGCCTCGTTCCCCAGCACCTGATGCGGCGGCTGTTCTTCACCGCGGCCACCGTCGACGCGGAGACGCTGCATCACTTCGGATCCGTCCACGAGGTGGTCCCGCGGGCCGACCTGGACGAGGCCGCGCTGCGCGTCGCCCGCGACATCGCGGCCAAGGACACCCGGGTCATCCGCGCGGCCAAGGAGGCGCTCAATCTCATCGACGTCCAACGGGTCAACGCCAGCTACCGGATGGAGCAGGGCTTCACCTTCGAGTTGAACCTGTCCGGGGTGTCCGACGAGCTGCGGGACGACTTCGCCGGAACCAAGAAAGCCGGCCCGTGAGGGACAAGCGAACGACGCTCGATGAGGCGGTCGCCGACATCACCAGCGGAATGACCATCGGGATCGGGGGCTGGGGTTCGCGCCGCAAACCGATGGCCTTCGTCCGTGCGTTGCTGCGCACCGGCGTCACCGACCTGACCGTGGTGACCTACGGCGGACCGGACATCGGCCTGCTCTGCTCGGCGGGCAAGGTCGGCAAGGTCTACTACGGTTTCGTTTCGCTGGACTCCCCGCCGTTCTACGATCCGTGGTTCTCGCGGGCCCGCACGACGGGTTCGATCGTGGCACGCGAAATGGACGAGGGCATGCTGCGGTGCGGGCTGCAGGCCGCCGCACAGCGTCTCCCGTTCCTGCCGATCCGGGCCGGACTGGGCAGTTCCGTGCCGGACTTCTGGGACGGTGAGCTGAGCACCGTCAGGTCGCCCTACCCGACCGGCAGCGGTTTCGAGGAACTCATCGCCATGCCGGCCCTGCGCCTGGATGCCGCCTTCGTCCACCTCAATCTGGGCGACAAGCACGGTAACGCCGCCTACACCGGAGTCGACCCCTATTTCGACGACCTGTTCCTGATGGCCGCCGAGCGCCGTCTCCTGTCGGTCGAGAGAGTGGTTCCGACCGACGAACTCATCAAAGCCGTTCCGCCACAGGCGCTTCTGGTCAACAGGATGATGGTGGACCACGTCGTGGAGGCCCCGGGCGGAGCGCACTTCACCACAGCGGAGCCCGACTACGGCCGCGACGAGAAGTTCCAGCGGCACTATGCGCAGGCGGCCGGCGACGAGGACGGCTGGAATGAGTTCCTCACCACTTACCTGTCTGGATCCGAGAGCGACTACCAGGCCGCCGTCCGCCGGTTCGCCGAACAGCAGGAGCCGGCACGATGATCCAGGCCAGCCGGGCCGAGGTGTGCGTGATCGCGTGCGCCGAACTGTTCCGCGGCGCCGGGGAGATCATGGTCAGCCCGATGGCGACCATGGTGGCAATCGGGGCACGGCTGGCCCGGCTCACTTTCGCACCCGACATCCTGCTGACCGACGGCGAAGCCCTCCTGCTCGCCGAGACCCCGGCGATCGGTGCGCCCGGCGCGGTGGAGGGCTGGATGCCGTTCGGACGGGTCTTCGAGACCCTGGCCTGGGGGCGCCGCCACGTGGTGATGGGTGCCAACCAGGTCGACCGGTACGGCAACCAGAATCTCTCGGCCTTCGGGCCGCTGCAGCATCCCACCCGCCAGATGTTCGGTGTGCGCGGGGCGCCGGGGAACACCGTCAACCACGCGACCAGCTACTGGGTCGGCAACCACTCGCCCCGGGTGTTCTGCGATGCGGTCGACATCGTCTGCGGGATCGGCTGGGACAAAGCCGACGCCGCCAACCCGGCCTTCCGCTTCGTCGACGTCCATCGGGTGGTGAGCAACCTCGGGGTCTTCGACTTCAACGGTCCCGACCACACGATGCGGGCCGTGTCGCTACATCCCGGAGTGCGACCCGAGGAGGTTCGGGACAACACCGGCTTTGCGATTCACGGTCTCGACGAGGCCCCGGCAAGCCGGATGCCGTCGGCCGCCGAACTCGAACTCATCGACGACATCGATCCGAAGGCCCTGCGGGACAAGGAGGTCAAAACATGAAAATCCAGACCGCACTGACACGCCTGGTGGGTATCGAGCACCCCGTGGTGCAGACCGGAATGGGCTGGGTGGCCGGAGCGCGACTGGTCTCGGCCACCGCCAATGCCGGCGGGCTGGGCATCCTGGCATCGGCGACCATGACCCTTGACGAGCTCGCGACGGCGATCGGCAAGGTCAAAGCTGGCACCGACCGTCCGTTCGGGGTGAACCTGCGCGCCGACGCCGCCGACGCCGGTGACCGTGTCGATCTGATGATCCGCGAGGGGGTCAAGGTCGCATCCTTCGCGCTGGCCCCCAAGCCGGACCTGATCGCCCGCCTGAAAGAGGCCGGGGTCGTGGTGATCCCGTCGGTGGGCGCGGCCAAGCACGCCCGCAAAGTGGCCGGATGGGGCGCGGACGCGGTGATCGTGCAGGGCGGCGAAGGCGGAGGGCACACGGGCCCGGTGGCCACCACCCTGCTGTTGCCGTCGGTCCTCGACGTACTGGACGGCACCGGCATCCCGGTGGTGGCCGCCGGCGGGTTCTTCGACGGCCGCGGTCTGGCTGCCGCGCTGTCCTACGGCGCGGCTGGCGTGGCGATGGGCACCCGGTTCCTGCTCACGTCGGATTCGACGGTCCCGGACGCGGTTAAGCAGCGCTATCTCAGCGCAGCCCTCGACGGCACGGTGGTCTCAACCCGGGTCGACGGGATCCCGCACCGTGTCCTGCGCACCGGGCTGGTGGAGAACCTCGAAAGCGGCTCGCGCGTCAAGGGATTCACCGCCGCGGTTGTCAACGCGGCCAAGTTCAAGAAAATGTCGAAAATGAGTTGGGCCGCGATGGTTCGTGACGGTCTGGCCATGCGGCACGGAAAGGACCTCACCTGGTCGCAGGTGCTGATGGCGGCCAACACCCCGATGCTGCTCAAGGCCGGACTGGTCGACGGCAACACCGAGGCCGGCGTGCTGGCCTCCGGTCAGGTGACCGGGATCATCAACGATCTGCCATCGTGCGCCCAACTCATCGACGGCATCGTCAGCGAGGCGATCAAGCACCTGCAGGCGGCGGTTGAGCTCATCGAGTGAGGGGTAACGTCAATTCATGGGACTCGCACCGGAATCCTGGCCCGATCCGTTTCTGACGGCGATCCGCACCTCGAACAAGTACCTGCTCAATCCGCTCATGCTGAGGTTGGCGGGGCGGCGCTGGTGGTACGCCTCGGTGATCGAGCACACCGGCCGCCGGTCCGGTAAGCGCTACATCACGCCGATCGTCGCCGACCGGGTCGGCGCCCACTTCATCGCCCCGCTTCCGTACGGCACCACAGCCGACTGGGTTCGCAACGTCCTGACGGCCGGCGAGGCCGACATCGTCAGCAAGGGCCGGACGTTTCACGTCGTCGACCCCGAGTTGATCGACTCCACCCAGGCGCTGCCGGAACTGCCGCGAGACCGTCGCCGCACCTTCGAACGACTGAGCATCGGGCATTTTCTGAGGGCGCGGATCGCGGACTGAGGACTCCCGGCTACAGCCGTTCGATGATCGTGACGTTGGCGGTGCCGCCTCCCTCGCACATGGTCTGCAGTCCGTAGCGGCCACCGGTCCGCTCCAGCTCGCCCAGCATGGTGGCGAACAGCTTCGCGCCGGTCGCGCCGAGCGGGTGGCCCAGGGCGATGGCGCCGCCGTTCGGGTTCACCCGGGCGGGGTCGGCGCCGGTCTCCTTGATCCAGGCCAGCACGACCGGCGCGAACGCCTCGTTGATCTCGACGACGTCGATGTCGTCGATGCTCAGCCCGGTCCTGTCCAGGGCGTAGCGGGTCGCCGGGATGGGGCCGGTGAGCATGAACACCGGGTCCGCGCCGCGGCAGCTGATGTGGTGGATCCGTGCCCGGGGTGTGAGTCCGTGTTCGTCGACTGCCCGCTGTGAAGCCAGCAGCACCGCGCTGGCGCCGTCAGAGATCTGGCTGGCGACCGCGGCGGTCATCCGGCCGCCCTCGCTGAGCGGGGACAGCGCCGCCATCTTCTCAAGCGTTGTCTGCCTGGGCGTTTCGTCGACAGCGAATCCCTCCACTGCGACAATCTCGTTATCGAAGTGCCCCGCCGCAATCGCAGCCAGCGCCCGCTGGTGGCTGGACAGCGCCCAGTGCTCCATGTCTTCGCGGGAGATGTCCCACTTCTCGGCGATCATCTCCGCGCCGCGGAACTGGGAGATCTCCTCGTCGCCGTAGCGGGCCTGCCAGTACTTCGATTCCGCGGTCGGGGTGGTGAAGCCGAACTGGCCGCCGACGACCATCGCCGAGGAGATCGGGATCTGGCTCATGTTCTGCATCCCGCCGGCCAGGATCAGGTCCGCGGTTCCCGCCATGATCGCCTGCGCCCCGAAGGAGACCGCCTGCTGGCTCGATCCGCACTGGCGGTCCACGGTGACCCCGGGAACCTCCTCGGGGTAGCCGGCCGCCAGCCAGGCCAGCCGGCCGATGTTGCCCGCCTGGCCCCCGATCGCATCGACACAGCCGACGATCGCGTCGTCGACGGCGGCGGGGTCGACGTCGTTCCGCTCGAAGATTCCCCGGAAGGCGTGGACCCCGAGGTCGATCGGGTGGATCCCGGCCAGTGATCCGCCGCGCTTGCCGACCGGGGTCCGGACGGCGTCGATGACATAGGCCTCTGTCATACGAACTCCTGTCAGTGGGTCACGGCGATACCGCCGAGGACTATCGAAAGGTACTGCCGGCCAACCTGTTCGGCGGTCAGGGGACCGCCGGGCTGATACCAGCGGACCGACACCCAGGTGGTGTCGCGGATGAACCGATAGACCAGGTCGACGTCGATGTCCGGGTGGAAGTAGCCCTGCTCGATACCCTCGGTGAGGACGTCGACCCACATCTTGCGCTGGCGCCGGTTGAGTTCCTCGACGTAGCCGAAGCGCGGCTGGCCGGAGAGACGCTTTGCCTCGTCCTGGTAGATGACCACTTCGGCGTGGTGGTGCTCGATGGCGTCGAAGGAGGCCATGAACAGGCCCTTGAGCCGCGCGAGCGGGTTGGGCTCGGTGTCGATGATCCGCTGGTAGCGGTCGAACAGCCAGTCGAGGAACCCGCGCAGGACCTCGTCGACCATCTCCTCCTTGGAGGAGAAATGGTGGTAGAGGCTGCCGGAGAGGATTCCCGCGGCGTCGGCGATGTCGCGCACGGTGGTGGCCCGCAGGCCGCGTTCGGCGAACATCGACGCCGCCAGTTCGAGCAACTCGTCACGCCGGGTGGCCGGCTGCGGGTCCGGGGCCGTCATGGGTGCTGACTCGACACCGAAATGACCTCACCGGTCAGGTAGCCGGAGTAGTCACTGGCCAGGAAGGCGATGGTGGCGGCGACCTCCCACGGCTCGGCGGCCCGGCCGAAGGCCTCGCTCTCCGAAAGCCGGTCGAGCAGTTCGGCCGAACTGGTCTTCTCCAGGAACCGGTGCCGGGCGATGCTGGGCGAGACTGCGTTGATCCGCACCCCGAATTCGACGGCCTCGATCGCGCTGCACCGGGTCAGCGCCATCACACCGGCTTTCGCGGCGGCGTAGTGCGACTGGGAGTGCTGGGCGCGCCAGCCCAGGACGCTGGCGTTGTTGACGATCGCTCCGCCGTGACCGGCGTCGCGGAAGTAGGCCAGTGCCGCCCGGGTGGTTCGCATCACCGATGTGAGTGTGACGTTGAGGACGCGGTCCCACTCCTCGTCGGTCATATCGACCACCGGGGTCTGGCCGCCCAGGCCGGCGTTGTTGACCAGCACGTCGAACCGGCCGAACCGGGCCGTGGTGGAGTCGATGAGCGCGTCGACCTGCGCCGAGGAGGTCACGTCGCACACCACGCTCTCCACCCGGCCGAGTCCCATCGCCGCCAACCCGTCCCGGGTCTCGCCCAGACGGCGCTCGTGGTGGTCGGAGATCATCACCTCGGCGCCCTCGAGCAGGGCCCGCCGCGCGGTGGCCGAGCCGATCCCGGTGCCCGCGGCAGCGGTGACGACGACGACCTTGCCGTTCAGCAGGCCGTGTCCGCCGAACTCCTCGGGTGGCGTTGCCAGGGATGCCATCAGCCCCGTGCCTCCCGAGGCAGGCCGAGCACCCGCTCGGCGATGATGTTGCGCTGGACCTCGTTCGAACCGCCGTAGATGGTGTCGGCCCGGGAGAACAGGAACAGCCGCTGCCACTCGTCGAACTCGTCGCCGTCGAGAACGAGGCCGGCCTTGCCGCGGATCTCCATCGCCAGTTCCCCGAGATCCCGGTGCCAGTTGGCCCACAACAGCTTCGAGACACTGTCCTGACCCGGGCGCTCGTCGTCCATGGTCGCCAGCGCGAAGGACCGCATGGTCCGCAGTCCGGCCCAAGCCCGGGTGAGCTGCTGGCGGATCAGCGGATCCTCGGCGGCCCCGCTCTTGCGGGCCAGCTCGACGAGTGCGGAAAGCTCACGGGCATAACGAATCTGCTGTCCCAGGGTCGAGACGCCACGCTCGAACATCAGCGTGCCCATCGCCACCCGCCAGCCGTCGCCGGGCTCACCCACGACCAGGTCGGCGTCGGTGCGGGCGTCGGTGAAGAAGACTTCGTTGAACTCCGAGTCGCCGGTGAGCTGGACGATCGGGCGGATCTCGATGCCCGGTTGGTCCAGCGGCACAAGCAGATACGACAGTCCGGCGTGGCGTTTGGATCCCTTTTCAGAGCGGGCGAGTACGAAACACCACTGCGCCCAGTGCGCCAGCGACGTCCAGACCTTCTGGCCGTTGATCAGCCACTGCCGTTTGCCCGTCGCCCCGCCCGACCCGGGCTCCGCCTCGAGTGTCGCCGTGGTGGACACGTTCGCCAGATCACTGCCCGCCCCGGGTTCGGAGTAGCCCTGACACCACAGTTCGCTCACGTCGCGGATCGCCGGCAGGAAGCGCTGCTGCTGTTCGGGGGTGCCGTAGGCGATGAGGGTCGGGCCGACGAGTTCCTCGCCGAGGTGATTGACCTTGTCCGGGGCGTCGGCGCGGGCGTACTCCTCGTAGAAGGCCACCCGGTGGGCCACCGACAGACCCCGGCCGCCGTGCTCGACCGGCCACCCCAGGCAGGTCAGTCCGGCAGCGGCGAGGTGGCGGTTCCAGGCCAGCCGCTCGGCGAACGCCTCATGCTCGCGGCCCGGTCCGCCCAGACCCTTGAGCGCGGCGAAGTCGCCGACCAGATTCGCGGCCAGCCAGTCGCGCACCTCCGCCCGGAACGCGTCGACCGTGATCACCCTTGTAGGCTACCTACCAAGCACTTGCTTTGTCGGACTGGGGCCAGGTAGGAGCACCAATGAGCGGGCATCAGCTGACCACACCCGCGGTACTGGCCCGGATGGCCCTCGACCTGGCCGACCACCCCGCACTCGTCACCCCGCAGCGCAGTCTCACCTTCGCCGAGCTGCACGAGGAGGTGCGCCAGACCGCGGCCGCGATCGCCGGCCTGGGGGTCGGTCCGGGCGACCGGGTGGCGATCTGGTCGCCGAACACCTGGCACTGGGTGGTCGCCTGCCTGGCCGTGCACCACGCGGGCGCGGTTCTGGTTCCGCTCAACACCCGCTACACCGCCGAGGAGGCCGCCGACATCATCGGCCGGACCGGCGCTCCCCTGCTCATCGCAATGGGCCGGTTCCTCGGCACCGACCGCCCCGCCGACCTCGACCGTGCGGCGTTGCCGGCGCTGCGGCACGTCGTGCGGATACCGGTCGAGGACACCGGAGCCGCCGCCGATTCCTGGGAGGAGTTCCTCGCCGGGCCCCGGATTCCGCTCTCCGAGGTCGACGCCCGGGCGGCCGCGGTCCGGCCCGACGACGTCAGCGACATCCTGTTCACCTCCGGGACCACGGGGCGAAGCAAAGGCGTGCTCTGCGCGCACCGGCAGTCGCTGTCCGCGTCGGCGGCGTGGGCGGCCTGCGGCGAGGTCACCAGCGCCGACCGGTACCTGTGCATCAACCCGTTCTTCCACAACTTCGGATTCAAGGCCGGGATCCTGGCCTGTTTGCAGACCGGCGCCACCCTCGTCCCGCTGCTGACCTACGACCCCGAGGAGGCGATGCGCACCGTGCAGGAGCAGCGGATCACCGTGCTGCCCGGGCCGCCGACCATCTACCAGACCCTGCTGGACCACCCGGCGCGCGGCAGCTACGACCTCAGTTCGCTGCGCTTCGCGGTCACCGGCGCGGCCACCGTGCCGGTGGTGCTGATCGAGCGCATGCAGAGCGAACTCGACTTCCGCATCGTGCTGACCGCGTACGGCCTGACCGAGGCCAGCGGGTTCGGCACCATGTGCCGCCCGGACGACGACCCGGTCACGGTGGCCAATACATGCGGACGTCCCATCGCCGACTTCGAGTTGCGCATCGACCGACCGGATGCCACCGGCGCAGGCGAGGTCCTGTTGCGCGGACCCAACGTGATGCTGGAGTACCTCGACGACCCGGAGGCCACCGCCGAGGCCGTCGACCAGCAGGGCTGGCTGCACACCGGCGACATCGGAACCGTCGACGCGGCCGGGAACCTGCGCATAACCGACCGGCTCAAGGACATGTACATCTGCGGCGGATTCAACGTCTACCCCGCCGAGGTCGAACAGGCGCTGGCGCGCCTGGACGGGGTGGCAGACGTCGCGGTGATCGGCGTGCCTGACGAGCGCCTCGGTGAAGTGGGCCGGGCCTTCATCGTCCTCCGGCCCGGTCATGACATCGACGAGCAGACCGTGATCGACTACAGCCGGATGCATCTGGCGAATTTCAAGGCACCCCGGTCGGTGGTCTTCCGCGACGCCCTGCCGCGCAACGCCGGCGGCAAGGTGCTGAAGACGACGCTGCGCGAGACGGCCTGAGCGGCGGCACGATGGATCTGGACTACGACGAGGCCACCTGCGACTTCCGGGACGAGGTCCGGGACTTCCTGCGCGCGAACTCCGAGGCTTTCCCCACCGAGTCCTACGACACCGCAGAGGGTTTCGCCCAGCACCGTCGCTGGGACCGGGTGCTGTTCGACGCCGGGCTGTCGGTCATCACCTGGCCACGGAAGTACGGCGGACGCGACGCCACGCTGCTGCAGTGGGTGGTGTTCGAGGAGGAGTACTTCCGGGCCGGCGCGCCCGGCCGGGCAAGTGCCAACGGAACCTCGATGCTGGCCCCGACGCTGTTCTCGCACGGCACGTCCGAGCAGCTGGACCGGATCCTGCCGAGAATGGCCAGCGGGGAGGAGATCTGGGCGCAGGCCTGGTCCGAACCCGAGTCCGGCAGCGACCTGGCCTCGCTGCGCTCCACCGCCGTCCGGACCGACGGCGGCTGGCTGCTCAACGGCCAGAAGATCTGGAGCAGTCGTGCGGTCTTCGGCGACCGCGCCTTCGGGCTGTTCCGGTCGGACCCCGAAGCGCGGCGTCACCACGGCCTGACCTACCTGATGTTCGACCTCAGGGCCGACGGTGTGACGGTGCGCCCGATCGAACAACTCGGCGGGGCAACAGGTTTCGGGGAGATCTTCCTCGACGATGTCTTCGTCCCGGACGCCGATGTGATCGGCGGGGTGCACGAGGGCTGGCGGGCGGCGATGAGCACGGCGAGCAACGAACGCGGGATGTCGCTGCGCAGCCCGGCCCGCTTCGCCGCCCCGGCGGAGCGCTTGGTGCGGGAGTGGAGGGAACGCGGCCGCCAGCCGGCCCTGGCCGACCAGGTGGCCGACGCGTGGATCAAGGCGCAGGCCTACCGGCTGCACACCTTCGGAACGGTGACCCGGCTGGCCGAGGGCGGAGAACTCGGAGCCGAGTCGTCGGTGACGAAGGTGTTCTGGTCGGACCTCGACGTCGCCCTGCACCAGACCGCGCTGGACCTGTGCGGACCCGACGCCGAGCTCGCCGGAAACTGGAGCGACGGCCTGCTGTTCGCCCTCGGCGGCCCGATCTACGCCGGCACCAACGAGGTTCAGCGCAACATCATCGCCGAACGACTGCTCGGCCTGCCCCGGGAGGGCGCGTCGTGAAGTTCGCGCTGGACTCCGAACAGCGCGACTTCGCGTCCAGTGTCGACGCCGCACTGGGCGGCGCGGGCGTGCCGGCCGCGGTGCGGGCCTGGCAACGGGGCGACACCGGACCAGGCCGGGTGGTCTGGGCGCGACTGGCGGAACTGGGCGTCACCGCGCTGGCCGTCCCGGAACACTGCGGAGGCATCGGTGCGCATCCGGTGGATCTCGTCGTCGCGGTCGAACGGCTGGGCCGCTGGTGTGTGCCCGGCCCGGTCGCGGAATCCCTTGCGGTGGCGCCGGTCCTGCTGGCCGGAGACGACCGGGCAGCGGCGCTGGCCGCCGGCGAGGTGGTGGCAACGGTGGCGATGCCGCCCGAGGTCCCGCGCGCGCCCGACGCCGACTTCGCCGGCGTGGTGCTGCTGGCCGGCGAGGGCACGGTCTGCGACGCAGCACCGGGTATCGGGCACGAGTCGGTCGATCCGGCCCGCCGGCTGTTCGACCTCACGGCTTCACCAGACATCCGACCTGCCGATACCGCCCGGGCCTACGACTTCGGTGCCCTGGCGACGGCGGCGCAACTCCTCGGTGCCGGGCAGGCGATGCTGGACATGTCGGTGGCATATGCCAAGCAGCGCAGCCAGTTCGGCCGGCCGATCGGCAGCTACCAGGCCATCAAGCACAAGCTGGCGGACGTGCACGTCGCGCTGGAACTCACCCGGCCTCTGGTGTACGGGGCGGCACTCGCCTTGGCCGACCGCTCCCCCGACGCGGCCCGCGATGTCAGCGCCGCCAAATCCGCGGCCGGCGACGCCGCGCTACTGTCCGCGCGCGCGTCGCTGCAGACCCACGGGGCGATCGGGTACACCACCGAGCACGACCTGTCCCAGTTCCTGCTGAGGGTGCAGGCTCTGCGCTCGGCCTGGGGCGATCCGGCCACCCACAGACGCCGGGTCCTGAAAGCACTGGACGAGCGGACGGAGACCTGATGAGCGAGGAACGCCAACTCCTTCGGCAGAGTGTCGCCGCGCTGGTGGACAAGCACGCCCAGCCCGACGCGGTGCGCCGCGCGATGGACTCCGCGACGGGCTACGACGAGACGCTGTGGCAGATGCTGTGCGACGTGGGGGCTGCGGCTCTGGTGGTTCCCGAGGAGTTCGGCGGCGCCGGCGGTGAGCTGGCCGACGCCGCGGCGGTCCTGGAGGAACTGGGCCGCGCTCTGGTGCCGACCCCGCTGCTGGGTACGACGCTGGCCGAGCTGGCGCTGCTGGCCGCCGACCACCCGGATGCCGAAACCCTGGAGCGGTTGGCCGCGGGCGCGGCAGTCGGGACGGTGGTGTTCGACCGCGACTACGTGCTGTACGGCGACACCGCCGCCGTGGTGCTGGCAGCCGAGGACGGCCAGCTCGTGCGGTGGACCGAGGTGAGCGCCCAACCGTGCCACGCCATGGACCCCACGCGCCGGCTGGCCCGTGTCGCACCGCTGGGCGTCTGCGTGATCGGCGCCGATCCCGGTATCGCCGACACCGCTGCGATCCTGCTGGCGGCCGAGCAGATCGGCGCCGCGACCCGTTGTCTCGAGCTGACCGTGGAATACACCAAACAGCGCGTCCAGTTCGGCCGTCCGATCGGCAGCTTCCAGGCACTCAAACACCGGATGGCCGATCTGTACGTGGCCGTCGAGTCCGCGCGCGCCGTCGTCGCCGAAGCGGTGGCGGACCCGTCGGCGGTGTCGGCCGCACTGGCACGGCTGGCCGCCAGCGAGGCGTTCTGCACGGTCGCCGGGGAGGCCATCCAGTTGCACGGCGGCATCGCCATCACCTGGGAGCACGACATGCACCTGTACTTCAAGAGGGCCCACGGCAGCGCGCAGTTGCTCGGCGCTCCGCGCGACCAGCTTCGGCGGCTGGAACCGGAGGTCTTCTAGCGTGCTCTAGCCTGGACGGAGTGAGCGGTGAGATCGCGCGCAGGGCATTGATCCCGCCCTTCTACGTCATGGACGTCTGGCTGGCCGCCGCGGAGCGCCAGCGCACCCACGGCGACCTGGTGAATCTCTCGGCCGGTCAGCCCAGTGCCGGCGCTCCCGAGCCCGTACTCGCCGCCGCGGAGAGGGCGTTGCGCGCGGGGCCGCTGGGATACACCGTGGCACTGGGCATTCCGGAACTGCGTGAGGCGATCGCGAAGGACTACACCGACCGGTACGGACTCGATGTCGCCGTCGACGACGTCGTCCTCACGACCGGATCCTCAGGCGGTTTCCTGCTCACCTTCCTGGCCTGCTTCGACGCCGGCGACCGCGTCGCCATCGCCAGCCCCGGCTACCCCTGTTACCGGAACATCCTCTCCGCACTGGGTTGCGAGGTCGTGGAGATCGAGTGCGGGCCGGACACCCGTTTCCAGCCCACCGCGGGCATGCTGGCCGAACTGCACCCACCGGTCAAGGGGATCATCGTCGCCAGCCCCGCCAACCCCACCGGCACGGTGATCGCTCCGGACGAACTGGCCGCGATCGCGCGCTGGTGCGACGCCCAGGGAGTTCGCCTGATCAGCGACGAGGTCTACCACGGCCTGGTCTACCCCGGTTCGCCAGAGACTTCCTGCGCATGGCAGAGCTCGCGCAATGCCGTTGTGGTGAACAGCTTTTCGAAGTACTACGCGATGACCGGGTGGCGGCTGGGCTGGCTTCTGGTGCCGGAGGAACTACGCCGGGCGGTGGACTGCCTGACCGGCAACTTCACCATCTGTCCGCCGGTGCCGGCTCAGCGCGCGGCGATCGCGGCGTTCACACCTGAGGCCGTGGCCGAGGCTCGGGGTCATCTGAGCCACTACGCGGCCAACCGGGAGACGCTGATCTCCGGACTGCGCCAGCTGGGCATCACCCGGTTGGCGCCGGCCGATGGCGCGTTCTACGTCTACGCCGACGTCTCCGACTTCACGTCGGACTCGCTGCGCTTCTGCGAGCGGCTGCTGGCCGACACCGGGGTGGCGATCGCGCCGGGTATCGACTTCGACACCATGTGGGGCACCTCGTTCGTCCGGCTGTCGTTCGCCGGTCCGTCCGCCGACATCGACGAGGCGCTGCGCCGACTGGGGCCCTGGCTGACCCGGCAGGCGTGATCGGTGACGAGGGCGGGGGGTCAGCGGGCCGCGTCGGCGGCGTCGAGGCTCGCCAACTCAACGCCCCGGGTCTCCCGGGTGAATGCCAGCGCGCACAGCGTGATGGCGGCGGCGCCGGCCAGGTACAGCGCGATCGGCACCGAGGACTTGTAGGTCTGTAGCAGCTTGACCGCGATGATCGGGGCCAGTGAGCCGGCGAAGATGGCGGTGACCTGATAACCCAGGGAGACACCCGAGTACCGCATCCGGGTGGGGAACATCTCGGCCAGCAGGGCCGGCTGCGGGGCGAACATGAGTCCGTGCGACACCAGGCCGAGCACGACCGCCGCGATGATCAGCGGGTAGCGCCCGGTGTCCATCATCGGGAAGGCGTAGAAACCCCACGCGGCAGCGCCGAGCGCACCGATCAGGTAGACCGGCCTGCGGCCGAACCGGTCGGCGGCCCGGCCGGCCTGCGGGATGACGGCGAAGTGCACGGCGTGCGCGATCAGCAGCCACCACAGGATGTGGGCGGTGTCGGCTTTCACCTGGGTCTTGAGGTAGGTGATCGAGAACGTCACCACCAGGTAGTAGAGGATGTTCTCCACCACCCGCAGCCCCATCGCGGTGAAAACGCCACGGGGATAACGCCTTATCACCTCGACCACGCCGAAGGAGCGATCCTTGAACCGCTGTGCTTCCTGCTGGGCAGCGACGAAGATCGGGGCGTCGGTGACCTTGGTCCGGATGTAATAGCCGACCAGCACCACCACAGCCGAAAGCCAGAAGGCGATCCGCCATCCCCACGACAGGAAGGCCGCTTCGGGCAGGGTCGTCGTCAGTGTCAACAGCACCACGGTGGCCAAGGCGTTGCCGACCGGAACCGCGGCCTGCGGCCAGCTGGCCCAGAAGCCGCGCCCGTCGGCCGGGCTGTGCTCGGCGACCAGCAGGATGGCCCCGCCCCACTCACCGCCGACGGCGAAGCCCTGGATGAACCGCAGGATCACCAGCATCGCGGGCGCGAGATAGCCGATCTGGGCGAACGTCGGCAGGCATCCCATCAGGAAGGTCGCGGCGCCGACCAGCAGCAGACTGAACTGCAGCAGTTTCTTGCGGCCGTGCCTGTCGCCGAAGTGTCCGAACACCACGCCGCCGAGCGGACGTGCCGCGAAGCCGACCGCGTAGGTGACGAACGCGGCGAGGATGGCGTCGAGGTCGCTGGTGCCCTTGGCGAAGAACACCTTGTTGAACACCAGGGTGGCGGCAGTGCCGTAGAGGAAGAATTCGTACCACTCCACCACCGTGCCCGCCATCGAGGCGGCCACCACCCGCCGCAGTCGAGGCCCGCTCTCAGTGGCCGCCACGACGTCTCCCATAGCCGAATCTCCTCCAAACTGCTGCGTTGACATTGTCCATCAGCACTGCGGGCCGGGTAAGCGCCCGGCCTCAGCCGGCATTCAACAGCGACCCAACCTCCAGAAGGGCCAGTTCGCTGTCGTCCCCGAGCTGCGGGTCCCGGCCCCGTGTGCGGGACAGATTGTTGTCATTACCCACCACGATGTGGAGATCGTCGACCTGTGCGACGGTCTCCACAGTCGCGAACGGCATAGCGAACGACCCATTGTTAAGCGGCTTGCGCGCCAGGGCCCCCGGGTCGGCGATGGACATGAGGTCGACGTACCCGATCTTGGGCACCGCCAGCCCGGCGTGATCTTCGTCCATCCGGATCTTGTACACCCGCTTGAACGCCGCCTGGGCTCCCTCGTAGTCATCCCGCTCGATGACCAGAGCAGAGGTGGCGTCGATCAAGGAGAAATCACCGACCGCATTCCGCGGGTGCTCGAGAAGATACTTCCAATACCGGCCGGTCCAGCTCTCGGCCTGGACATCGAACTCAAGAATACGGACGTACGGCCTGCCGTCCTCGGACTCGACGGGCCCGGTGGTCCGTTCCGACAACGGTCCCTCCAGCATGGCGTACAACTTCGATTCATCGGGCGAGACGGCCAGTCCCTCGAATCCTTTCGAGGTCGCCACGTGTAGAGAGCCGGCCGCGCCCCGGGCACTCGGGCTGTCCGGCGAGACAACGCGCTTACCGCCGGCCCATGTCTCATGGACCGCGACAACATGGCCGCGGCGGTCGAGCTTAATCAGGTAGGGGCCGAATTCCTCGGCGATCCAGATGGATCCGCGTGCAAATTGCATGCTCTCCGGATCGAAGTCTGCTCCGGTCAGATACCGCGGCTCTGTACCTGCGGTGACAATCCGAAACGGGACCTCAGCTGAGGGGTCGCTGATGAAGACTGTCTCCAGCCGGACGAACGATCCGCTGTCGAAGTCGACGCGGTAACGGGTCAGGTACAACATGAAGTCAGCTGAGTTTGAGCGCAGGCCCGCACCGTTGTCCGTCAGCATCCAATATGTGCCGTCGGGAGCCCGGGTGATGCCGGAGTGCCCGTGCAACGGCTGTCCGTCGAACGCCGGGGCCTCGCCTGTTCCCCCGGAATCCGCCAGCCAGCGACCACTCGAGTGAAGGCTGACCGGCGCGTCAGCAGGGGGGTCGATCAGCGGCAGGGCCGGCATAACGGCGTGACCGGCCAGGGTCGCCTGATACCGGCGCGGGTCCGCCGTATTCGGAGCGCAAGCGAGCGCCAGCAACAGGAGCATTGCGGACAGACAAACCCCGCGGTGCTGCACTTTTCACCTCCCAGGGGACTTTTCACCTCCCAGGAGACACGGTAGCGCCCCCTACCACGACAGGGCCCTTGCCTTCGGGCGACAATCCTGCTGCAGTCAGGGGCATGCCATTTCTGGACCACGAGACCGGCGGCCTCTACTACCGGCACTGGGCTGCCGTCGGGCCCCGGGCGGCGGTGGTGTTCCTGCACGGGTTCGGTGAGCACACCGGCCTCTACCACCGTTACGGCTTCGCCCTCAATGCCGCCGGGATCGACCTGTGGGCCGTCGACCTTCCCGGACACGGACTCTCACCGGGCGAACGGGGGCAATTCGGAACGCTGGAGGACAGCTCCGCGTTGGCCGCATGCCTCGCCGGACTGGCTGCGGATCAGACGCCCGGCATTCCCCTTGTGGCGCAGGGACATTCCTACGGGGCGGTGGTGACGCTGTTCGCCCTTCTCCAGAGTCCCGACAGGTATCGGGCGGGCGTGGTTTCCGGCGCACCGCTGGTTCCGGTCAAGGACCTGGTGGATCTCAACACCGCGATGAACCTGGACACCCGCGGACTGACGAGTGACCCGTTCTACCTGGATTGCATCGAGAACGATCCACTCGCATTCACCAGCGCCGACGGCAGGGCCCTGACCCGCGAACTGGATCGCGCCTGGGACCGCTTCGGCGCCGAACTGCCGAAGCTGACGGTGCCGACGCTGGCCGTGCACGGCGAGATCGACCCGATCGCCGCACCGGGGGCGGTCCGCGCCTACGCCGAGCAGATCCCGGCGCTGAGCTACCGGGAGTTCCCCGGCACCCGCCACGACGTGCTCAACGACGTCACCCACCGCGAAGTGGCCGCCGCGATCATCGGGTTCATCGACGGGCGGGTCGCACCGGCCGTCTAGAGCCAGGTGTCCGGTGTGGTGGCGGTGAGAAAGGCCTCGAGGTCGTCCCGCCACTGGGCCGGGGTGGTCTTGTCGGGCTCGATCCCGGTGTACTCACCCCGGTAGAACAGCAGCGGCCGGGGTTTGACTGCCGGCACCTCCGAGAGCGCCTCGACGGCCCCGAACACCACGTAGTGATCCCCGCCGTCGTGCACCGAGTGCACCGTGCAGTCGATGTGCGCCAGTGATCCGTCGATCACCGGGGAGCCCAGTGGCGAGAGGTGCCAGTCCAGGCCGGTGAACTTGTCGGCGTCACGGGAGCCGAACCGGGCGCAGATCTCGCGTTGCCTTTCGGTGAGAACGTTCACGCAGAATTTCCCACTTGCCTCGATCGCCTTCCAGGACCGGGAGATCTTGGTGGGGCAGAACAGCACAAGCGGCGGGTCCAGCGAGAGCGCGGCGAAGGACTGGCATGCGAAGCCGTTGGGGACATCGTCGTGCATCGTGGTGATGATGGTGATGCCGGTGCAGAACTGTCCGAGCGCCTGACGGAACGCGCGTGGGTCGATAGGTTCGGCCATCGGCTAGGCGTTGCCGTGCGAGCCGATGCTGAAGTCATGACCCCACAGGCTCACCGCGGTGCTCTCCCGGGCGATCCAGTCCCCGTCGTCGACTTGCATGCCCTCGCAACCGAACTCGACGTCGAATCCACCAGGTGTCTTCATGTAGAACGACAGCATCTTGTCGTTGACGTGGCGCCCGAGCGTCGCCGACATCGGGACCTTGCGCCGCAGGGCGCGGTCCAGGCACAACCCGACGTCGTCGCTGTTCTCCACCTCGACCATGAGGTGCACGATCCCGCTCGGGGTGGGCATCGGCAGAAAGGCGAGGCTGTGGTGTCGCGGGTTGCAGCCGAAGAAGCGCAGCCAGGCCGGCGGTCCGTCGGCTGGGCGACCGACCAGTTGCGGAGGAAGCCGCATGGAGTCGCGCAGAGTGAAACCCAGGACGTCGCGGTAGAAGTGCAACGCCTCGGCGTCGTCGCGGGTGGACAGCACGACATGTCCGAGGCCCTGCTCGGCGGTGACGAACCTGTGCCCGTACGGGCTCACCACGCGCCGGTGTTCGAGCGCGGCGCCGCAGAAGACCTCCAGGCGGTTGCCGGACGGGTCGCAGAAGGTGATGAGCTCGTCCACGCGCCGGTCGGCGAGCTGGGCGGCGGTTGCCTCCTTGTAGGGCACACCCTCGACGTCAAGCGCGTTGCGGATGCTCTGCAGGCCCTCGGCGTTGGCGCACTCCCAGCCCGCCTCGGAGAGCCGGTCGTGTTCGCCGGGAACGATCACCAGCCGGGCCGGGAAGTCGTCCATGCGCAGATAGAGCGCACCATCGACGGTGCCCTTGCCCTCCACCATGCCGAGCACCTTCAGGGCGTACTCGCGCCAGGCCGGAACGTCGGTGGACTCGATCCGCAGATATCCCAGCGAACGGATGGGGCTGCTCGTCACGCGCCGCCTCCCAGAAAGTCGATGGCAAGTTTGTTGAACTCGTCGAACTTCTCCAGCTGGGCCCAGTGGCCGCACTGACCGAACACGTGGAGTTGCACCCGGGGAATCGTCTTGAGCGCCACCAGCGCACCGTCGAGAGGATTGACCCGGTCCTCACGCCCCCAGATGAGCAGGACCGGCTGGCGCAACTTGTAGGCGTCGCGCCACATCATCCCGAGTTCGAAATCGGCTCCGGCGAAGGACTTGCCCATCGCCCGCGCCGCGGCCAGCGACTCCGGCTCGCTTGCTATGGCGAAGCGCTCGTCGACGAGTTCGGGGGTGATCAGCTTCTGGTCGTAGACCATGATCCGCAGAAAGCGCTCCAGGTTCTCCCGGGTCGGATCGACGGCGAACCGGCCCAGCAGTTTGACGCCCTCGGTGGGGTCGGGCGCGAACAGGTTGACGCTCAGCCCGCCCGGACCCATCAGCACCAGTCGGCCGGCCCGGCCCGGGTGGTCCAGCGCCAAGCGCACGGCGGTGCCGCCGCCGAGCGAATTGCCCACCAGCGCAGCGCGTTCGATGCCGAGGTGGTCGAACAGCGCCAGCACCGCCTCGGCGCTGTACCGGTTGTACTGCTCGTGCTCGGCGTGCTTGTCTGAATGGCCGTAGCCGGGCTGGTCCACGGCGATGACGTGGAAATGCCGCGCCAGCACCGCGATGTTGCGGCCGAAGTTCGACCAACTCGACGCTCCCGGCCCGCCTCCGTGCAGCAGCACCACCGTCTGGTCACGACCTTCGCCGGCCTGGTGGTAGTGCAGTCGGATGTCGCGGCCGCCGGAATGCACCCGGGCGTACCGGGACGTCGACTCGAACGTGATGTCCTGCTGGGACTCCGCTTCGCGGATGAACGATGTCATCGGGCCGACCAGACCCCCTAGACCATCGTGTCGCCGAGCGGCAACCCGAATTCCTGGTTCCCGTACATCACGTAGGCGCGCTCGGCGTCGTTGGCCGCATGCACCCGCCCGGCGTGCGCGTCGCGCCAGAAGCGCTGCAGCGCCTGGTCGTTGTTGAGCGCGGTCGCACCGGCCGCCTCGAACAGCCGGTCGATCGAGGCGATGGCCCGGGCGGTCGCGCGGACCTGGTCGCGGCGGGCGCGGGCCCGAAGCTCCATCGGAACCTCCCTGCCCTCGCAGAGCAACGTGTACTCCTCGCCCAGGTTTCCGCTGAGCTGGCGCCAGGCGGCGTCGATGTCGCTGGCCGCCTCGGCGATGCGGATCTTCGCGAAGGGGTCGTCCTTGGCCTTCTCGCCGGCGAAGGCAGCCCGGACCCGCTTGCCCTGGTGCTCGACGTGGGCGTGGTAGGCACCGTAGGCCATTCCCACGATGGGCGTGGAGATCGTCGTGGGATGCATTGTGCCCCAGGGCATCCGGTATACCGGGGCCGTATTGGTCTTCAGCCCGCCGGCCGACCCGTCGTTCATGGCGCGGTAGGAGAGGAACCGGTGCCGGGGCACGAACACGTCTTTGACGATCAGGGTGTTGCTGCCGGTGCCCTTGAGGCCCACCACGTGCCAGTAGTCGCGGATCTGATAGTCGCCGAGCGGCATCAGGAAGCTGCCGAAGTCCACCGGGCGGCCGTCCTTGATGACCGGGCCGCCGACGAAGGTCCAGTTGGCGTGGTCGCAGCCCGACGACCACAGCCAGGTCCCGTTGACGAGGTAGCCGCCGTCGACGACCATCCCCGCGCCCATCGGCGCGTAGGACGAGGACACCCGGACGGTCGGGTCGTCGGCCCAGACGTCCTCCTGGGCCTGCTGGTCGAACTGGGCCAGGTGCCAGTTGTGCACACCGAGGATGCCCCCGGCCCACCCGGTGGACCCGCAGGCGCTGGCGATCCGGCGAACCGCCTCGAAGAACACGGTCGGATCACACTGCAGTCCGCCCCACTGCTCGGGCTGGAGCAGTTTGAAGAACCCGGCCTCGTCGAGTTCGGCGATGTTCGCGTCGGGCAGGCGGCGTAGTTCCTCGGTCTCCGGGGCCCGCTCGTGCAGCCGCGGGAGAAGGTCGTCGATGGCCGCCAGGACAGTCTGCGCGTCGCGCTGCTCAATGGACGTCACTGCATAGCCTCCCAGTGTGCGTTGCTGCACCTCAGACTAGAACACGTTACGATTTGTGTCGAGTGTTCCGAACCCGTAGCTGGTCGTTCATTGTATTGTCATTTCTATAACGTGTTCTAATTATTCCGGAAGGACTGATCGCCTCTCGTGACGACCGCCGACGGTCCGGCCAGTGTCGTGGTGCACCTGGACGGGCAGACCCACACCGTGTCGTGGCCCCGTGATGGCAAGTTGCTCGACGTCCTGCTCGACGAGGGCATCGAGGCGCCGTACTCCTGCCGGGAGGGCCATTGCGGCGCCTGCGCGACGACGCTGGTCACCGGTGAGGTCGAGATGGAGGTCAACGACGTCCTCGAGCCCGCCGACCTGGCCGAGGGTCTGATCCTGGCCTGCCAGTCCCGGCCGCTGTCGGACTCACTCGAGGTGACATACGACGACTAGCGACCGGCGCTTGATCGTCGCCATCGTCATCGTCGCCATCGTCCTCCGCGCACCCGACGGGATCAGCGCGGCAGTCCGAGCAGGCGCTCGGCGGCCAGGTTGAGCAGGATCTGCTCGGTTCCGCCGGCGATCGACAGGCACCGGGTGTTCAGGAAGCTCTGCACCGCCTCGTTGCCGACGATGCCGGCGCCGGGCGACAACTCCATGCGGAACTCCTCGAGCGCCTGGCGGTAGCGCACGCCGATCAGCTTGCGGGCGCTGGCTTCCGCGCCGGTGTCCTGGCCCGACACCGCGAGTTGGGCGATCCGGTGGTCGAGCAGCGACCCCACCTGTGCGGCCAGCAGCAACTCTCCCAGGCGGTCGGTCAGCGCCGGGTCCATCGGCCGCTCGGCGATGTCCCGCAGCATCTGTTCCATCGGGTTTCCGAGCGCGGTGCCATGCGCCATGGCGACCCGCTCGCTGGCCAGCGTGCCCCGGGCCAGCCGCCAGCCGTCGTTGACCGCCCCCACCACCAGGTCGTCGGGCACGAACACGTCGTCGAAGAACACCTCGTTGAACAGGTCGTCACCGGTGATCTCCCGCAACGGGCGGATGTCGATGCCCGGCGAGCGCATGTCGACCAGGAAGTAGGTGATGCCCTTGTGCTTCGGTGCGCCCGGGTCCGTCCTGGCCAGGCACACCCCCCAGTCGGCCTTGTGGGCGGCCGACGTCCACACCTTCTGGCCGTTGAGCCGCCAACCCCCCTCCGCGCGTTCGGCTTTCGTCCGCAATGCCGCCAGGTCCGATCCCGCGCCGGGCTCACTGAAGAGCTGACACCAGACGATCTCACCGCGCAGAGTGGCGGGCACGAATCGCTCGATCTGTGCAGTCGTGCCGGCATCCAGGATGGTCGGCACCGCCCACCACCCGATCACGAGATCGGGGCGCTGTACCCCGGCCTGAGTCAACTCCGCGTCGATGAGCAGCTGCTCGGCCGGCGAGGCCGCCCGGCCATACGGCCTGGGCCAGTGCGGCGCGAGCAGTCCCGAGTCGGCGAGGGCCTGCTGGCGGTTCTGCACCGGCAGCGCGGCCACTGCGGCGACAGCAGCGCTGATCTCCGGACGCAGATGCGCCACCGAATCAAGGTCGATGTGCAGGTCCCGCCGCAGACCGCCGGCGGTCAGCGCGGCAACCCGCCGCAGCCAGCGGGTCCGGCCACCGAGGAACTGGGCGATACCGTAGGCCCTGCGCAGGAACAGGTGTGCGTCGTGCTCCCAGGTGATGCCGATCCCGCCGAGCACCTGGATGCAGTCCTTGGCGTTGCCCGTCGCGGCCGTGATGCCGCCGGCCGCCGCGACGGCCGCGGCGATGGAAAGCTGATCGTCGCCGTCGCCCCCGGCGGCAGTCGCCGCGTCCGCCGCGGCGACCGCGATCTGCTGCGATCGCAGCAGCATCTCCGCGCACAGATGCTTGACGGCCTGAAAGCTGCCGATCGGCCTGCCGAACTGCTCTCGTACCTTGGCGTAGTCCGCAGCGGTGTCCAGCGTCCAGCCGGCGACCCCGGCGGCTTCGGCGGCCAGCACCGTGGCGACCAGATCGGCGAACCGCGATCGGCCGACGGCCAGTCGAAGGGCGGCAGCCTGCCGAAGAGTCACCCGGGCCAGCGGCCGGGAGAAGTCCGCCGCGGCCAGCGGTTCGACGGTGACACCCGGCGCCGCCGAGTCGACGAGGACGACATGCTCGCCGGCCGGCAGCAGCAGCACCCCGCGACCATCGGCGCCAAGCACGTAATCGGCCACCCCGGACAACCCGCCCGCATCCTCGGTGAGATCGGCATCCAGTGCCATCCCGGCCGTCAGTTCCCCCGATGAGATCGCCTGCAGCACAGTCGGATCAGCAATGACCAGGGTTGCCAGCGCGGTGCTGGCGACCGGGCCGGGGACCAACGCGCGCGCGGCCTCCTCGACCATCGCGCAGAGATCCTCCACCGAGCCGCCCGCCCCGCCGCAATCCTCGTCCACGGCGACCCCGAACAGCCCCAGCTCGGCGACTCCGTCGTACACCGGCCGCCACGCGTCCACGTCGCCGCCTTCGATCGCGCGCACCGCGGCCGAGGCGCCGGCACCCGCCGACCAGCTGCGGACCAGATCCCGGGCTGCGAAGCGCTCGTCGGTGATGGGGGCTGCCACCCGGGGCTCCTCAAGTCGGCGGAGTTGAACTTCTTACATTCCGAGGCACACTAGAACGTGTTCTAATAGTGCCAGCGATGCACCGTCAAGTCGACAGCGCTCGCCCCGCGGAGAAGGAGCTCACACCAGTGTCGTCGCCTTCGCAGAAGCCGTCGGCCGCCGGCGCCGGGTCCCAGCCGCGCGAGGTGATGCCGGTTTCCGTGCTGGCCGAGTCGGAGTTGGGCTCGGAAGCACAGCGGGAGCGACGCAAGCGCATCCTCGACGCCACGCTGGCGATCGCCTCCAAGGGCGGCTACGAGGCCGTTCAGATGCGCGCGGTCGCCGACCGTGCCGACGTCGCGGTGGGCACGCTCTACCGGTACTTCCCCTCCAAGGTTCACCTGCTGGTCTCCGCCCTGGGCCGGGAATTCGAGCGCATCGACTCCAAGACCGACCGCCCGGCCGGTGCCGGCGGAACCCCCTACCAGCGGCTGAATTTCATGGTCAGCAAGCTCAATCGGGCCATGCAGCGCAACCCGTTGCTGACCGAGGCGATGACCCGCGCCTACGTCTTCGCCGACGCCTCGGCGGCGGGCGAGGTGGACCACGTGGAGAAGATCATCGACAGCATGTTCGCCCGCGCGATGGCCGACGGCGATCCGACCGAGGACCAGTACCACATCGCGCGGGTCATCTCCGATGTCTGGCTGTCCAACCTGCTGGCGTGGCTGACCCGGCGTGCGTCGGCCAACGACGTCAGCAAGCGACTCGACCTCGCAGTGCGCCTGCTGATCGGCGACGACGTCCGCGCCTAGAACAACCGAACCGACCCTGCCGCGCCCCGGCTTCGGCTACTATTGGAAACGGTTTTCGTTATCGTCGGAGGGCTTCGGTGCGCAGGGCAGGGACGTCGGCCGCGCGTGCCGTCGCGGCGGTGGTGGCGGTGCTGGTCGCCGTCTTCGCCCTGGCCGGGTGTTCGGGCGGTTCTCCGCAGCGCGGCGCGCGGACCGGACCGCCGTCGGTGGTCGCCTCCACCGACGTCTGGGGCAGCATCGCGAAGGCCGTGGCCGGCGATGACGCCACGGTCACGTCGATCATCACCAGTGGTTCGGCCGACCCGCACTCCTTCGAGGCCAGTCCCTCGGACGCGGCGAAGATCGCCGACGCCTCGATCGTGGTGTTCAACGGCGGCGGCTACGACCCGTGGGTGCAGGCCGTGCTGGACAACCATCCCGAGGTGCCGGCCGTCGACGCCTACTCGCTGCTCGACGCCGCGGCGGTCGGTGAGCCTGCGCCGGCCAACGAGCACGTCTTCTACGACCTCGGCACCGCCGG
>NZ_JBJTJF010000202.1:0-19497 GCF_046095365.1 Mycobacterium sp. | reverse complement strand
CAGGTTCACCGTGCAGCCGCCGAATCCGGCCCCGGTCATCCGGGCGCCGAGGCAGCCCGGCGCCTCCCATGCGGCGGCTGCCAGCGCGTCGAGTTCCGGGCCGCTGACCCGATAGTCGTCGCGCAGCGATTCGTGCGACTGCCGCATGAGTTGGCCCATCCGCACGTCGTCGCCGGCCTTCAGCGCCGCGACCGCGTCCAGAACGCGGTGCAGCTCGGTCGCCACGAGCCGGGCGGGGCTGCGCAGAGCCGCTTCGAGCCTGGCCAGCGCCGCATCGAGATCCGCCGGCGCGATGTCGACGAGCCGGGGGCCTGCGAGCTCGCGCTCGGCCTGTTCGGCCGCGGCGCGCCGCTCGTTGTAGGCGCTTTCCACCAGCCCCCGGCGCTTCCCCGAATCGGCCACGATGATCACATCGTCTCTCGGCATCGGCACCGGCGAGACGTCGAGAGTCTGGCAGTCCATCGCCAGCGCGTAGCCGCGCCGGCCGTTGGCGATGACGAGCTGGTCCATGATTCCGCTGGACACCCCGATGAACTCGTTCTCGGCGATCTGCCCGGCCTGCGCCAGTTCGGTGGGTGTGAATCCGAGGTCGAACCAGTTGTTCAGCGCCACACCGAACGCCAGCTCGATGGATGCCGACGAGCTCAGACCCGCACCGTTGGGAATGTCGCCGCGCACCCGGACGTCGAATCCGTGCGGAATCCTCGCGCCGCGTTTGCGCAGGGCGTAGGCCATGGCCACCAGATAGTTCGTCCAGCCCCGGGATTTGTCGTAGGCCGAGTCGTTGATATCGACCTCGATCGTCCCGGACTCGGGGAAGTTCACCGAGCTGCCGCGGATCAGGCTGTCGTCCCGGCCGTCGACCCACAGCCAGGTGCCGCGGTCGATGGCCATCGGCAGGACGAGGCCGCCCATGTAGTCGATGTGGTCGCCGATGAGATTCGCCCGGCCCGGTGCCTGGAACAATCGCATGTCTGCCTCTTCTCTCCGAGGGATCCCTAGAGCCGCACGACGCGCGACTCGTACGGCCCCAGGTCGCATCCCCAGAAGCTGACCGAATGGTGGGAATGGTTGAGCGCAAGGGCAATTCGTCCCTCCGGACCCGAGCGCTCGTACCACTCGAGTCCGTCCGGAGTGCGGAATCCCGGAAGTCCCGCCTCGGTGACCAGATCCCCGATCACCCGGTCGAGCGTTTCGGCATCCAACCCGCCGGCCACGTAGATGACCTGGCCGGCGCCGACGCGGTTGCGGCTGATCGCCGCCCGATCACGGAACAACGGGTCGTCGAAGCGGAACAGGACCTCGGCGCCGTCGCTGGTCGCCAGGTCGCGCCACACGTCGCACGAACCCGGGATCCCCTGGTAGTCGCCGACTCCGGCGATCGGGACGGTCTGGTCCGGTTGCAGCGATTCCACGACGTCGATGGTGATGCCGCACAGATCGCGGATCGGACCGGGCAGCGGGACACCGAGGCGCAGGTTGTTGTTGCGGTCTTTGGTGCCGGCCCGGAAGGAACAGATCAGAGTGCCGCCTGCTGTCACGAAGTCGCGCAGTTGCGCCGCGAGCTCATCGTCGATGATCTGCATGACGGGCAGTGCCACCACCCGGTAGGCGCTCAGGTCGCGGCCGGCCGGGATGGCGTCGATCGCCAGGTTCAGCCGGTAGAACGGCCGGTACAGCCGCATGGCTTCGGTGACGAAGTCGAACATGATGCTCTGTGGCTGGGCGCGCCAACTCCACACGTTGTCGCAGTCGTAGAGCACGGCGACCTTCGCCTCGATCGGGGTGTCGAACACGTTGCCGTAGTCCGACAGTTCGGCGATGGTGCGCTTCACCTCGTCGTACTTGCGGCGGGCCTGGTTGTCGTGGTCGATGATGCCGAAGCAGTACTGTTCGGCGCCGCGGGTCATGCCGCGCCACCGGAACCACAGCATGCCGCGGCAGCCGTGGGCGAACGCCTGGTAGCCCCACATCTTGGCCTGCTCCGGGCGCGGCAGGTAGCCGATGATGTCGTGGCCCTGCGCGCCCATGATCTGCTCGGTGATCCAGAAGTTCTGCTGGCGCAGGCCGCGTGCGAGGTCGAGGGTGAACGCGATCTGCCCGGCCTCCACCGGTTCCTTCAGGCCACCCCACACCGGGTAGTTGTTGTAGCTGACGAAGTCCAGCGATTCCGCGTTCTCGGCATGGTCCATGAACCGGTTGAAGAATCCGCCGGCGTAATCGTGGGTCACCTGCTGGTGGGCCCCCATGTGGTCCCGGATGACCGCAACCTGTTGCGCGGCGAAGCTGTTGATCGAGTGCGAACGGTGCCGGGCCCAGTCGAGCTTCAGTGCCGGGTTGTGGGTGGTCACGGTGTGGACCGGCATCGGGATCTCGTCGAAGCCGTTGTAGGTCTGGCCCCAGAAGATGGTCCCCCAGGCCTCGTTGAGGACGTCGATGGTCCCGTACTTGCGCTCCAGGAAGGCCAGGAAGTCCGCATGCGATGCCGGGCAGTAGTCGTCGTCGGAGCCTTCATGGGCCCATTCGTTGTCCACCTGCCAGAACTTGATCGCCGGCTCGTCGGCGAAGTGACTGACGAGCCGCGTCACCAGTCGGGTGCAGTATCGCTGGTAGACAACGGAATTGAAGCTGTACTGGCGGCGACCGCCGAAGCCGCGGGCGCGCCCGTCCTGGCTCACCCCCAGGATCTCCGGATGTGCCTTGGCAAGCCAGGCGGGAAAGGTGGCGGTCGGCGTTCCGAACATGATCGCCAGCCCGCGTCCGGCGGCCCGCGCCACCACGTCGTCCCAGAAGGAGAAGTCGAACTGCCCGTCGACGGGTTCCATCATGTGCCACGCGAACTCACCGATGCGAATGATGTTGGCGCCCATGGCCGCAATGCGGTCCATGTCGGAGTCCATCATCGACTCCGGCCAGTGCTCCGGGTAATAGTCCACCCCGAAGTAGGTCGTCGGCGAATCCGGTGCCATGGCCTTATCCCGTTCCCTCGTGGGCCTGCCCCGCCGCGTGCGATTCCCAGGCCCATAGCGTCTCGGCGGTCACGGCGGCACCGGGGCTCGCCAGGACAGGTCCGGTGTTGGGGCCGTCGGGCGGACCGGACTGGGGCTCCACGCAGAATGCGTCGGCCCGCTCGTCGTAGACCACCAGATAGTCGGTGTCGGCGGTGATCCGGAGCCGCAACTGACCCGGCCAGGTGATGACCGCCGGCCAGCGCACGCCGGTGAAGCAGTCGTCCCACGGCCCGTCGGGAACCGGGACGACGGCGCCGTCCGGGATTCCGGCGGCATCGCGGCGCAGCATGCCGTCGGCGTCGAAGGCGAGCCGGGCGGGGGGCCCGTCACCGATGGTGCGGGGAAACCAGGGGTGCCATCCGATGGTCACCGGAAACGGCCGGTCGTCGGCGTGCACTTCGACCCGTTGCGCCAGCGCGTCGGGGCGCAGGACGATCTGCTGGAGCACGTGGCCCGCGAACGGCCACCGGTCGTCGAGGTCGCGGCGCAGGACCACTCGGTCGTCGCCGGCGTCGAGCACCTGCCACGGCCGGTCCATGACCAGCCCGTGCCCGGCGTGCGGGTGGGTGCGGTCGGTCGGCAGCCGGTAGGTCCGGCCCTGCAGGTGCAGTGCCCCGTCGCGGATCCGACCGGCCCACGGCGCCATGACGAACGAACCGTGCTCGACGACGCTGCGGCCACTGTCGGCCAGCAGTTCCCGGCCCGCCACCTGCAGCGAACTCAGCCGGCCGCCGCACTGCGGATCCACAACTGCGCTCGCGCGGCCGGCGGCGAGTCCCACAGTCATCCCGGCCCCCGTCCGATCACATCCGATGAGGCATCAGTGCCCCGGCCGCGGGGCCTCGTCGTGGTCGGTGTGGTGCACCACGGTGACCGGCCGGAGTCTGGCCCACCCCAGGAAGATCGCCGAGACGATCAGCAGAAAGATCCCTGCCCAGAGGTTGGCGTTGACTCCGCCCGTCTTCTGCAGTTCGGCGTCTCCGAAGAGGCCCGTAGCGGTCAGGATGAGCCCGTACAACCCCAGCAGGGTGCCGATGAAGTTGCGGATGTCCAATGCTGCGGTGGCGCGGGTCGCCTGCTGATTCTGCGTTGACATGCCAGCCCTTTCTCGGATGACGGCGTTTCTCAGATGAGGATGTTCAGGACGACGACCAGGGCCAGGGACACACAGGCCAGCGGGACGGTCCGCCGGTACCACGGCATCGTGGCCTCCTGCGGATCGCGGAGTTCCTCTTTCGGTGTTTCGGAGTAGACCAGGCCCCGCAGTTCGGAATCCGGTTTCGGCTCGGTGAACATCGAGACGATCACGCTCACGATCACGTCCACGACGAACGCCGTACTGGCGGCCACGAATGCCAGTCCCTGCCCGGGAAGCTGGAAGACGCCGACGAGGTTGGGATTGCCCAGCACCCACACGGTGATGGCGGCCAGCGTGCCGGCGACAAGGCCCACCCAGCCGGCCGTCGCGGTCATCCGCTTCCAGAACATGCCCAGGATGAAGGTGGCGAACAGCGGCGCATTGAAGAAGCCGAAGAGCGTCTGGATGTAGTCCATGATGTTGCTGAAGCTGCCGGCGATCGTCGCGGTGAAGATGGCGATGATGGTCGCGGCGGCCGTGGCGACGCGGCCGACCGACAGGTAGTAGTGGTCGGGCTTGTCCTTGACGACGTAGCGCTGCCAGAGGTCGAAACTGAACACCGTGTTGAACGCGGAGACGTTGGCCGCCATGCCGGCCATGAAGGCGGCGAGCAGGCCGGCGATGGCCAGTCCGAGCAGGCCGTTGGGCAGCACGTCGCGCATGAGCAGCAGCAGGGAGTCGTTGTAGGTGACGCCCTTGCCGGAGGCGCCCCCCGATGGCGTGCCGCCGTTCTTCAGCGCTGCGATCTCGGGCACCAGGACGGCGGCGATCATTCCCGGCAGGATGACGATGAAGGGCACCAACATCTTTGGGAATGAGCCGATGATCGGGGTCTTGCGCGCGGCCGACATGGACTCCGAAGCCATGGCACGCTGGACCTCAACGAAATTGGTGGTCCAGTAGCCGAAGGACAGCACGAATCCCAGTCCGAACACGATGCCGACCACCGAGAGGATGTTGGAGTCGAAGCCGGACAGTGCGTTACCCGGCCAGGAGTGCAGTTGCTCTTCGGCGGGAGTGATTTTAGGGTTGGCGGCCGCCGCGGAGGTGATCTTCTCTTTCAGGCCGGAGTAACCGCCCACCCGGTTGAGGCCGAGGATGGTCAGCGGCACCAGCGCCGAGACGATCACGAAGAACTGCAGGACCTCGTTGTAGATGGCGGCGGACAGCCCGCCCAGCGTGATGTAGGAGAGCACGATGGCCGCCGACACCAGCAGGGCCACCCACTGCGGCCAGCCGAGAAGGGCGTTGATGATCGTGGCCAGCAGGTAGAGGTTCACCCCGGCGACCAGCAACTGCGCCACCGCGAAGGACAGTGCGTTGACCAGATGGGCTCCGGTGCCGAAGCGCCGCAGCATGAACTCCGGGACCGACCGGACTTTCGAGCCGTAGTAGAACGGCATCATGACGACGCCGAGGAACAGCATGGCGGGAATCGCCCCGACCCAGAAGTAGTGCACCGTCGCGACCCCGATTTGAGCGCCGGTGGCCGACATGCCCATGACTTCGACGGCGCCGAGGTTGGCCGAGATGAACGCCAGACCGGTCACCCACGCCGGAAGCGAGCGCCCGGACAGGAAGAAGTCCATGGAACCCGAGACCGAACGACGCAGCACCGCTCCGATACCGAGGACGAAAGCGAAATACAGGGCGACCATGATGTAGTCGACCGCGCTGGAATCGATGAGAGCACCGCTTGAAGGACGCATGAGACTCCTCGGGCAGGCGAAAACGACTGTTTGCTCCGTCGCGCTCACCCTAGCTGCGGTCGCGGGAAACCGAAGGCGATCCGCATAGCTGCTCAGGCCTCCACGGGACGGCCCGTCACACCAATCCGAGTTGCCCGGCCTTCTCCAGGATGGTCCTGGCGCGGTTCAATCGCGGTAAGTCACTGCCGTCCTTCGGCTTCCCGCCACGGCTGCTGAACTGCCCGACGAACTCCTGCGCCCAGCTGATGTCCGAATCCGACGGGCTCAGCCCGATATTGATGGTCTCGGCGTCAGACGAACGCAGCGCGAGCTTGCCCGTCATACCCATCCGCCGGGTCAGCGCCACGCCCTCCGCCAATTGGTCGGGGTCGCGGGTCGGCCCGTCGATCGGGTCCGTTCCTAAAGCGATTCGGAAGCACGGCCGTGCCGCGGCGATGGTTCGCGGTGTCCCACATGTGATTGCCGCCTTCGGTCTTGGCCGGCACAACGCCCTTCATGCCGTGCCCTTCATGCCGTGGCAATCAGCCAGGGCCCGGCAATCCGGGGACCAGAATTCGCTTGACGCGTCGTTGAACCCGACACCCATGCCCGGGCTCCGGAGCCGAGGAAGTCCACGACCCGGTCGCGGGCTGCCTCCTTCTCGTTCGGAGCCACCGCGTCTTCCAGGTCCAGAAACACTTCGTCGGACTTGGTATGCGTCAGCACCGCATCGAGGTCAGGCTCCCGGGAGGGGTTGACGAGGAGCCAGGAGCGCGAGACCTGCGAGTTCACCACCATTGAGCCAGGCTAGATGTTTGAGCGCGTCGCACCCGGACAGTCTGGTTGATTGCGCTCGGCCCGTTGATCGGGCGCTGGCAGAATCAACCCATGCCAAATCTGTTTCGCCGTTGCGCCATCGCCGTTCTCGCGGCCGCTCCCGTTACCGCCGTGTCGCTGCTCAGCGCCGGGATCGGATCGGCAGACCCGCTGAATTGCGTCAATGGCCAATTCTGGGACCCGATCACCAACACCTGCCAGACGCCGCAGCCGGCGCAAGACTGTGCGCCCGGTGAGTACTGGAACGCGTTGTCGAACGTGTGCCGCCCGCTGGGTCAGCTCTAGGCGTCGAGCTCCGGACGCGGACTGCGGAATCGTGCGCGCGGGCACGAGACGTCGCCATGTCTCCCGCATGGACACCTGGACCGGCCCTAGCCTCGGCATCAATGGCGGCAGTTGGCTCGGGATCAAATCCGTTCGTGTTAGCGTTAGCCACGACCAGCCGGCCACGACTGAACACGGCACCCGGAAAGCGCCTCTACAGGGGGAAAGATGAGTACAGCTGGCGTCCGGTTCGCTGGCCTGGGTGCTCTCGGGGCTTCGGCGTTATTTGCTGTTTTCGCGTTGTGCGCTTCGGCGCCGGCGAACGCCGACACGGTCCTGATGGTCGGCGGGGCCGACGTCCAAGCCTTTCCCGGTGCCGAGAACGGCGTCTACATGCCGGCGATCCTCGGTGGTTCGCTGTGCAAGGGCGGTAGCGGCAACCAGTGCCTCGTTGTGCCGTTCAGCGGCGCCGCGGGTGTGTTGACACCGAATAACCCGCAACCTCTGGACGCGTCGGTTGCCGCTGCGGCCGATCGGCTGGTTCAGCAGATCCTGCAGACGCCGGGTCCGAAGATAGCCGTCGGGTATTCGGCCGGAGCCCCCGTTGTGGAAGAGGCGGCGGCGCGCCTGAACACCGATCCGAACGGACCGCCGGCCGACGAACTGTCGTTGATCACGGTGGGCAACATCAATGACGGACTCGAGCAGATGGTTCCCC
Source organism: Mycobacterium sp. (assembly GCF_046095365.1). Lineage (GTDB taxonomy): Bacteria > Actinomycetota > Actinomycetes > Mycobacteriales > Mycobacteriaceae > Mycobacterium. Next base: position 11,841 of record NZ_JBJTJF010000202.1, on the reverse strand, counting down.
CGGGTACCTATCTACCGTCGATCGGCTACACCGTTCGGCCATCCACGCCGACCAAATACCGAAAGACCGTCGTCACTGAGCGCAACGACAGCCTCGCAAACTCAGTCGCCGATCCGCTGGCGCATCCCATCGAGGCGCTCAAGAGCGTGGTCGCCACCGCTAACTCCCATCTGGGATATTTCAACCCGGATATTGATCTGGCCAATCCGTCCTATCCGGTGAGCCACGACGGCAACGTCACCCGTGTGGTGTTACCGGGCAACGCGGGTAATCCAGCACCGACGCAGGCACCTCGCGACCCGAACCAACCTCAAGGTGCCTATCCGCTGCCGCCGTGGGTGGTGGATCAGTTCATCAGTGCCGCAGCGCCGACGTTCGCATCAGCCGTGAACGACGACAAAGACCAACTGGTCGAAAAGCTGCTGCCTGTTCTTCTGGAGCATCCGGAAATGTTCGACGGCATCCCGGCACTCGCATCACTGGGCGCAGCGAAACCCGCGACCGCCCCGGGATCGTGAAGGCACCGCTACCACCCGGTCCACGGCTGCCGACGCTTGTCCAATCCGCTCTGCTGCGTTTTTTCTGGCCGCGTTTCCTGGCCGCATGTGAACGCCGCTACGGCACGACGTTCACCCTCTCAGTGACGTCCCTCGGCCCCGTGGTGTTCCTGGCCGACCCCGGTGACATCAAGGAGGTGTTCACCGGCGACGACCTCTCCTACCGCGCGGGTGAGGCGAACGCGGTGTTACGGGGGCTGCTGGGTGACAACTCCCTGCTCGTGCTTGACGGCGAACCGCATCGGGAATGGCGCCGGTTGCTGCTGCTCGCCCTGGGGCGCGACGCCGTCGCCCGGCACACCGACATGATCAGTGACGTGACCGCCACGAACGTCTCCGGTTGGCCGATTGCTCGCCCCTTTCCGGTGGCGCAACGAATGGAGCAGATCACGCTGGAGGTCATCCTGCGCGCTGTGGTCGGTGCCACCAACCCGGCGCGTCTCACGCAATTGCGCGAGGTGATACCGAGGATCCTGAACATGCATCCTTTCGCGACACTGGCGGTGGCGTATCCCGCTCTGCGACAACGACTCCCATGGAGGTCGGTCCATCGGGATTTCGAGGTGCTCGACCGCATTCTGCTGGCCGAGATCGCCGCGCGCCGCGCTGACCCGGACCTGGACGCGCGAACCGACACGCTGGCCGTATTGGTGCGCACCGCGCCCGGCAGCACCGACGCCGAACTGCGCGACCAATTGCTGACACTTCTGCTTGCAGGGCACGACACGACCGCCGCCGCGCTGTCGTGGACGTTGGAGCGTTTGGTCAGGAATCCGATGGTCCTGGCGGAAGCCCGGCGCGCGGCCCATGCCAGCGCCGCCGGCGACCCGTCCGGAGATGACTACCTTGACGGTCTTCTGAAGGAATCGCTGCGGATTCGCCCGGTGGTGTTCACTGTCGCGCGGGTGATTCACCGCCCCGTCGAACTTGCCGGCTACTCGCTACCGCCGGGGGTAACCGTTGCACCCGCAATCGGACTGGTTCACGCAAGCCCCGAGTCGTTTCCCGATCCGGCCCGGTTCGCACCAGAGAGGTTCACCTCCGATCGCGTCAGGCCTGGCACGTGGATACCGTTCGGTGGCGGAGACCGTCGCTGCCCGGGTGCCGCGTTCGCCATGCTCGAGATGCGGATTGTGTTGCGCGAGGTGCTTTGCCGGGTGGATTTCGATTCCGTCCAGGACGGCGGCGAACGTCCACGGGTCAAACACGTCACGTTGGTGCCCCGCCGTGGCGCCCGTCTCAGCGTCGGGTCGGTGAGGCGAGGCGGTGCGCGGGACCCCGATGATGCTTCGCGGCTGCATCAGCGGCGTTGACCGCCTGCGGCAGCCCATCCGTGGTGTGAAACCCGCCCGTCGGGCCGGGGGAGCAATAGGGTGTCGCGACATGGGGAGAGCACTGGGCCGTCCGGTAGCCGTGGTCGGCGCAAGCTGTGTCGCGATGTCGCTATTCGGGTCCGCCTCCGCCCACGCCGACGACACCAAGACATGCATGCCCTGGTACGGCTACTCGGTGTGCTTCCAGCAGTCGGACACCACCTGGTGGATGTGCAACCCGGGCTGTTCCCAGATCCCACCGCCGGTGCGTCCGTTTCCCGGCCTGCCCCCGGAACTGCCTCCGGGCGCGCCGCCCCCGCCTCCTCCCAGCCCGACACCGCCGCCACCGCCCTGGCCGGAGCCGCCGCCGATATTTCCCGGATGCTGGGTCATCAACGGGTGCACTCCGAATCCCTGGGATCCGAACTCGTCGAGCCCGCCCTTCCTCTACATCCCCACCCCTGTTTTCTAGCGGAGCTCAGGCGGCGAGACCGAAGTCGTCCTGATAGCCGCCGGGCGGGTCGTCGAACGCCCTCCCCGCACGGCGACGGTTTGGTGTTGCGGCTTCCAAGCCGTTCCACGGTCACACCGGAGGTCGGGTCGCGACTCCGTCAAGTGCTTCGGCCTGATCCGCGAATGTGCTCAGTGCGTAGGCCAGGTCCCGGGCCTGGGTCGGCGTGAGGTCGGCGGTGATCGCCGGCTGTGGGTGGTCGGGGATGGTGGTGCCTCGGATGCGTAGGGCGACGCCGCTGACAGTGGTTCCGGTGCGGTGTTGGATACCGGTGAGCAATGCGGCGGTGTTGCCGATCGCTATGGGATCGGTGCCGTATACGCGGTCGCCGTAGTCGGTGTTCCATTCGCCGGTCCATGTCGTTCCGGGAGGCGCGGCGGGTAGGTCGGTCATCCGTGCAGTCTGCTCCACTCGACGCCGACAGCACGCCCGAGGCGGGTTAGTCTGAGGCCCCCAGTGAAGGAGTGGCCGATGTCAACCAGGGCGGCCATCAGCGGAATTCCCCGGGTGGATCTGCAAAGCCGCGGTCCGTGGCGGCGGAGGCTCTGGTGGTTGGCCGGCGGCGGCCCGTTATTCATCAGTAAGCCCGTTTTGGCACTGTGGCGGAAGTACGCCGCCCCGGTGGAGGCCCGAGTGGTCGAAGCAAGCGGTGGCCGACTGAAACTCAACCCGGCCGTGCCGATCGTCGTGCTGACGACGACGGGGGCGAAGACCGGACAGCGTCGCGACGTCCCGCTGGCCTACTTCACCGACGGCGACGACGTCGTCCTCATCGCGTCGAACTACGGCAGCGGCCGCTATCCCGGCTGGTATCACAACCTGCGCGCACACCCCGAGTGCGCGCTGCGGATCGGTCCCAGGGGTGGTGCATTCACGGCGACCGAGGCCCGGGGCGCTGACCGGGACCGGCTCTACCACCTCGCGGCAGACCGCCTCAACCACGTGTTCGCCCTGCACGATAAACGAAGCGGCGCTGACTGGACCATCCCGGTGATGCGACTGACGCCCGCGGCCGGCGCCGGCTGAGACGCCGGGCCGTACTACCCGGGGGCGCGGACACGCGCGGCCGGCTTTCTCGGCTACACCGAACAGAGCGCGCTCAACCGTTCCCGACGACGGCGGTTCGACAAGACACCGCTGACCTGATGGTTTCGGAGATTCAGTCAGAGGTCTAGCGTGAGCGGAATGGGTTTGTTCAGCCATGCGGAGTTCCAGGACCCGGCCGGTGGCCATGCTGGCGGCGCTAGTGGTGGAGTCGTTGCGAGGGCTCGCGGTGCTGAGGTAGACGGATTCGGGGCCGATGATCCTGTGGTGGTGGGTCCGGGGTTGGCACCCGAGGATGGTTCGTGCGGTCAGTTCGCCGTGCAGTTTCACGTCTCCACCTCGATGCTGCTCGGGTTGAAACGTATTGCCGACATGCGTGGGGTGAGCGTGCCCGAGGTGTGCCGGCAGGTGGTCGGTGTGTTTGTGGCCCAGCAGGAGGGCGAGTTGGGCGCGTTGCTCGACGCTGAGGCCGAGGTGGCTGACTACCGGCCGAGTTTGGGTCAGTCGTAGTCGCGCCGTATGCGGGCCGAGCAGTACGGGCCGGGCGTACCTAAGATCGTCCTACGGTCAAGAGTGTCACCCAGGGCTCACTCCGATCCTGCCTCAGAGCCGATGAAGGAGCTTCCATGACCACCTCCGTCGCCGGTTCAGGCCGAAGCCGGCGGTCGCGCCTTCGCGCGTCAGGCTGGGCTGTCGTCGGGGTTGCCGCCCTGGCTGTCACCAATCTCGCCGCATGCGGGGGGCGGGACTCCGAACCAGCGGCGTACCCCGATCATGAGATCACCTTCGTGGTGCCCTACACAGCCGGTGGACCGACCGACACCGTCACCCGGCTGATCGCGGAGCCCATGGGCGACAAGCTCGGCCAGCAGATCGTGGTCAAAAACGTTACGGGCGCCGGCGGCACCGTCGCGGCCGGACAGGTTGCCGACGCCAAGGCCGATGGCTACGAGGTGCTGGTCCACAACATCGCCATGTCCACGGCACCCGCGCTCTACCCCGACCTGCCCTACGACCCGCTGGTGGACTTCAAGCCGATAGGCCTGGTCACCGATGTACCGATGACGATCGTCGCCCGTAAGGACCTCCCCCCGACGACGCTGGAGGATCTGGTCGCCTACGTCAAGAGCAACGCCGACACCCTCACCCTCGCCCACGCCGGGGGCGGCTCCCAGCTGTGCGGATTGCTGATCGAGCAGGCGATCGGCGCCGACCTGACCGAGGTCCCGTACGACGGCACCGGCCCCGCGCTCACGGATCTGGTCGGTGGCCAGGTCGACTTCATGTGCGACCAGACGACCAACACCGCGGGGCAGATCCGGTCCGGGGCGATCAAGGCCTATGCGGTGACCACCCCGAAGCGGGTCGAGGCGCTTCCGGACCTTCCGACAACCGCTGAGGCGGGTCTTCCGGAGGTCCAGGTTGCCGTCTGGCACGGGCTCTACGTGCCGGCGGAGACCCCCGACGGAGTCGTCGCCAAGCTCACCGAGGCCCTGAAGTTCGCCCTCGCGGACCCGAAGGTCATCGACAAGATGGCCGATCTCGGCACCACCCCGGTGGCTGGGGACCAGGTGACCCCCGGCGCCCACCGGGCCAAACTCACCGAGCAGATCGAACTGTGGACACCGATCATCAAGGGCGCCGGGGTCAAGGGCGGATGAGCGAGGACCCGGTTGCGTCGGGGACGGCGGCTCCCCGGCCGGGCGTCCCCGACATGCTGGCAGGCGGCACCTTCGTCGTACTCGGCCTGGCCTTCGCACTCGGGGGCAGGACGTACGGAATGGGGTCGACGCCGGCGATGGGACCCGGCTATCTGCCGGTCGCGCTCGGCGTCATCCTCACCATCCTGGGCGCGTTCATCACCCTGCAGGGCTTCCGCGGAGGCAACCCGCACGACGGCGAGGCAGCGGACGAGCGGGGACCGGTGCCCTGGGCGCGCGGAGGCATGCTCGTCGCCGGGATCGTGTTCTTCGGTGCGACTGTCGAGGGGCTCGGGCTCGCGCCGGCGCTGTTGGTGACGACGTTCGTCGCCGCGCTGGCATGCCGCGGCGTGAGTGCGCTGAAGGCACTGGCCATCTCGGGCGGCCTGACGTTGCTCTGTCTCGGCATCTTCATCGGGTTGCTCCGGTTGCGCCTGCCGCTGTTGGGCGACTGGCTCGGGGGCTAGAGTTTGGATCTTTCCGGACTGGCACTGGGGCTCGAGACGGCCCTCCTGCCGAGCAACATCCTGATCTGTCTGCTCGGCGTCACGCTCGGCACCATGGTCGGCGTTCTCCCGGGCATCGGGCCAACCGCCACCGTCGCGCTGCTGCTCCCGATCACCTTCACCCTCGACCCGATCGCGTCGCTGATCATGCTGGCCGGCATCTACTACGGCGCGCAGTACGGCGGCTCGACGACCGCGATTCTCATCAACCTTCCGGGCGAGTCCTCGGCCGCGGTCACCGCGCTGGACGGCTACCAGATGGCGCGACAGGGCAGAGCCGGCCCGGCGCTCGCCACTGCGGCGCTGGGCTCCTTCTTCGCCGGGACCGTCGCGACCGTCGTCGTCGCGCTGTTCGCTCCGCCGATGGCCTCCGTGGCGCTCAAGTTCGGCCCGGCCGACTACTTCTCGCTCGTCGTTCTGGGCCTGGTCGTTTCCATCGCGCTCGCCAGCGGCTCGACGGCGAAGGCGCTGGCGATGATCGTGCTGGGGCTGCTGCTCGGCACCGTCGGCCAGGACCTCTTCTCCACCGGAGTTCCTCGGTTCACCTTCGGCATCCGCGAGCTCTACCAGGGACTCGACTTCGTCTCGATTGCGGTCGGCCTGTTCGGCCTGGCAGAGATCATCCGCAACCTGGAACGCCGTCAGACCCACAGCGTGATGAGCACGAAGGTGCAGGGCCTGTGGCTCAGCCGCGAAGACTTCCGCCGGATCCGGATGCCGGTGCTGCGTGGCACCGCGATTGGCTCGGCGCTCGGCGTCCTGCCCGGCGGTGGGCACGTCCTGGCGGCGTTCACGTCGTACTCGGTGGAGAAGCGGGTGTCGAAGCACCCCGAGAACTTCGGCCGGGGCGCCATCGAGGGCGTTGCCTCGCCCGAGTCGGCGAACAACGCCGCGGCGCAGACCTCCTTCATTCCGCTGCTCACGTTGGGACTGCCGGTGCACCCGGTGATGGCGCTGCTCGTCGGGGCGTTCATCATCCAGGGGATCGCGCCCGGACCCAACGTCATCAACGATGAGCCGGCGCTGTTCTGGGGCCTGATCGCGTCGTTCTGGGTGGGCAACCTGCTGTTGGTACTGCTGAACCTGCCGCTCATCGGCCTGTGGGTACGGCTGATTTCGGTTCCGTCCGAAGTGCTGTTCCCGGCGATCATCGCCTTCGCCACCATCGGTTGCTTCTCGCTCGGTCTGAACCCCTGGGACGTTTACGTGGTCGCGATCATCGGTGTGGTCGGCTACTTTCTGATCCGCTGGGGATGCGAGGCCGTGCCACTGCTGTTCGGCTTCGTCCTCGCGCCGTTGTTGGAGGAGAACCTGCGGCGCGCGTTGATCATCTCCCGGGGCGACCTGAGCGTGTTCGTGACCAGGCCGATCTCGGCTGTGCTGCTGTCCCTCGCCCTGGTCGCGCTGGTCATCGCGATCCTGCCGGCAGTACGACGGAAGCGCGACGCCGTCTTCAGCGACGAGTGACCGGGGTCGGCGTGCGGCCATCCCGCTGAGGCCGCGACGCCACAGGATGAACTTCCAGATGTAGCGCGCGATAGTGGCCAGGACGACGAGCAGTCCCAGCCATAGCTAGACTCCGCCGAGCATCGTGAAGGGTTCGTCCCGGGGGCCGAGATGCACGTCGGCGGCGAGGACTCTCAGGAGTCAGCGATGAACTCCAGCCGGGTGATCGGTTGGCCGGTGAGCGCGGCGATGGTGTCGAAATCTTTGTCGACATGCAAGACGTGCAAGCCGGAGAGTTCGGCACTGGCCGCGATGATGAGGTCGGGGATCGACGGGCCGCGGTGCTGCCCCCGGTCGGCCAGCAGCATCTGAACCTCCAGAGCGCGGTCCTCAATCTTCGGAGTCAGGTATTCGACAGGCATTGCCGCCAGAGGGGACGAACGGAACTCGCGCCTGGCTACGTCGCCGGACTGGGCTGAATACCCGATTTCCAATCGGGTTACGTTGCTGATGCGAACCAAACCACGGTGGATGCGGTTGCTCCACAGGTCCGGATCAGTGCACATCGCGAGGCGTGCCAGCGCCGACTTGTCGATAATCCATGTCGGCTCGCTCACTGCCACGCCTCGCGCATAAGCCCCTCGTCGGTGAGCCCGGCCGCAGTCACCCCGAATCGCTGCAAATCGTCACGGGATACGGGAACCCGCGCGGAGCGCGCGTCCTGGGCGAGCCGGCGGCGGATGTACTCGACACGTGACAAGCCCAGCGCCTCGGCGTGCGCGTCGAGCCCGGCGAGCACGTCGTCGGGAACGTCGCGGATCAGTACGTCGCTCACAGGTGGATGATATCACCTGATATCGCGGCGTTGCCCAACAACCGCTTGGCAGCAGATCGGCGCCATGCGCCGTCGCCAGCTGCATGACCGAAGTCGGGAAAGTCGGGACCTCGGCGTGCCGCCGGGAGGACAAGCGGCCCAACTCACGCGGAGCGGTGGCTTGACTGGCTGCCCTCTGGCGGGTGTTACTAGGTTGCGGCTGGCGATGACCGAGTAACTGTTGACACAACTCATGCGGTGAGTACGACCTGATCGGAGCGACCATGGCCCTGCCCGAACCATCACCGGCGTCGGCCTGTTTGATCACCGGAGCGTCATCAGGTATCGGGCTCGAGATCGCTCGTGCGCTCGCCAAGCGTGGCCAGAACCTTGTGCTGCTCGCTCGGCGCGTCGACCGGCTCGAAAGCCTGGCGTCGGAACTGTCCGACGAGTTCGGTGTCCGGGTCGAGGTACTCGGGTGCGACATCAGCGACCCGGCAGCGCGCGCCGAGGTGCCCGGGAGCGTCGCCCAGCTCGGTCTCACGATCGAGCTGCTGGTCAACAACGCGGGTTACGGCACGGCGGGCAAGTTCGTCGAGCTCAACCCCGAACGCGAGGTTGGCATGGTCCGCGTCAACGTCGAGGCGGTCACCGCCTTGTGCAGTGCGTTCGTCCCGCCCATGGTGGAACGCGGCCGTGGAGCGGTGCTCAACGTCGCCTCAACGATCGCATTCCAACCGATGCCCGGCCAGGCCGGTTATGCGGCGACGAAAGCGTACGTGCTCTCCTTCACTCAGGCGCTGGGCACCGAGCTGCACGGGACCGGAGTTACTGCCACGGCGCTGTGCCCCGGGCCGGTGAAAACTGAGTTCATGGACGAGCCCGGCATGGAGGAAAGCGCATCGGCGCTACCCAAGCCGATGTGGCTGGACCCGGCCGAGGTCGCCGAGGCCGGTGTTCGCGGCGTAGAGCGCGGCACCGGGATCGTCGTCCCCGGCGTGGCCAACGCCGTCACCCGCCTGATCGGCCGGCACACGCCGCGGTGGCTGCTGCTCGGCACGATCCGGCGGTTGACCGGCACAGGGTGAAGCGAATCGCTTTGCTGGGCTCACGACGTACTCCTCGGCGAGGCTGGCGGCCTAGCACAACCCCCGTTCAAAACCCTCAGAGTTCCAAAACGATGCGCAGAGCCGCATCCACTCGGCGCAGCTCCTCGAAGGTTAGGAAACCAACGCTTTTTCCCAGCCTGCCCGGGTCGACCGCTGCCGTCTGCTCAGCAAGTACCCGGGTATTCGTACCAGCCACGTCCACTTCAGGCCGAAAACTCGCAGCACGAGCCGACGTCGACGTCGGTGCCACCAGCCAAGTCGACAACGGCAGTTGATCCGACTGGACTACGACGGCATAGCGAGATCCGGATTGCTCATGACCACGCATCCTCCGCGGCGCGTGCAACTCAAAGACCTCACCACGCACGCAACGTCTCCATATCACGCAATACTTGCATCGACTCCGCGCGGTCCCACTCATCTGCAGCAAGGCTCTCCGCCTCGGCGCGAATCGCAGCACCAGCCTTCCGCCGCGCGGCATCGATAAGGGCGGCCCGAACGACCGCGGACACGGGCGAGCCGTCCCTGGTCAAAACCTCCAGCGCCCTCGAAGTGTCCTCATCCGGGCGGAATGTAATCGTGTCAGCCATAAGAACCAGTGTACGACGCTCCGTAAGACACATCAGAATTTCCGCACCGCCCTAGCCCGTCAAGCAGCAACGGTTGCGCAGTTTTGCCATTGTTCCCGACGCGCCTCAAGGGCTTGTCAATCTTGGTTGCAAAGGCGGGCCTGTACACAGGCCGCGGAAACCCCGGCGACCCGTGCTCGTCAGACCTTCAGAGTCGGCGTCAACGCGGCACTGAGGATCTCCGCGTCACGGGTGGCGATGGTCAGGCCGCGCCGCGCGGCTTGGGCCACGATCATCCGGTCGAACGGGTCGCGAAGATCCCACCGCAGCCGGCCGGCGACGATCGCGTCGGCACCTTCGATCGCCAGTTCGGTCAGGCCCATCGCGGCGATGATCTCCGGCCACGCCGAGAGCAGCGGCTCCCCATCGAGTCGCCCGAGGCGGGTCTTGATCGCGATCTCCCAGGCCGTGGCGGCTGAGACGGCGACGTTGCGGGCGGGGTCGCTGATCACCTCGCGGGCACGGGCCGACACCTCACCGGGCACACTCACCAGCCACAGCAGCGTGGGGGTATCCAGAAGGATCGCCTTGTGAACAACCAGCGGCGTGGGCTCGTCACCCGCCGGCGTGTCCGCCACCGGTGGCTCCCTCCCACGCGACCAGTTCCGATGCCGGCAGCGGCTCGTCGAAATCGGCACCGATCACCATGTTCGGAAGCTGCCCAAAGGACCGCGGCCGCGGCTGCAGGGGCGAGAGAACGGCCACCGGCCGGCCCCGGCTGGTGATCGTCACCGGCGAACCGGTGCGCTCGACCTCCGCGAGCAGCGCGTTGAGCTGGGCCTTCGCCTCAGTGCTCGACACGGTCCTCATAACCCGTGGATATAGCTATCTGACCAATCGGACTAGTTGATCGCGTCATTAAGATCCGTTGGTGAGCCATCGAGGTTGACCCCAAGGGGAACGCACTGGCCGGACGGGGCCATCATCATGCCGGCCTCGCAAATGTTGGCCGGACCTGCGGCGGGCTGTGATGGGGGGGCTTCCGTTCTGTCGGCCCCTGTGCCCGCCACGGCGTCCTTGTAGGTGCAAACGCCAGCGATCAGGATCGCGTCAACCGGACATTCGCCGACTTTGTTGTCGTCGAAGGGGACGCACTGGTCGGTCTGGTTCATCGCAAGACCGTCCGCGCACTGCAGTTCATCAGCCGAAGCTGCTCCGGGCAGTAGAGCAGTGGCAAAAGCGACTACCGGACCCACCGCAATGAGACCGATGAACATGCGCCGAACTAACCTCATCACACACGACTCCCTTCGCTGACGAGACCTTGTGTGGACCGCCATCATGGCACGATATTGTCCCCACGGACGAGCTAGCCCGCTTATCACGCGAGATGCCGATGTTGCCGGATGTCGATCGTGTCCTCGCCAATTTGTCTCATGAACGATGTCATTTCCTACCGGACCCCCCATGGCGAGATGGGGATTCCTCTTCGGCGCACGGTGTTGCGCAGCCGCCTGCAGGGTTTGATTTGTCACGTGACGCGACTCCGTCACCCGGGCGACTCGGTCACTCGGGCCAAATCATCGGGGTACGCGCGAATGCGGTCATCACTCCTGTTTTGTAACTATTCCGAGTTCCGTTCTAGCGCAGGGCATGTAGATATCAGCGCCAAAGATCCAATACGCGCCGCAGTCCCCGATCGACTTCGTCCATGATATTGGCCGGTACGTTGCCGATGCGATCCGACAGGTCTGTCTTGTTGAGCGTGACGAGTGCCGTGACATTGACAACTGAATCGCGCGAGAGTCCCGTTGCTCCGGCGGGTAGAAACACGTTGCCCGGCATCGCCTCGAAGGCTGTGTTCGAGGTGATCACCGCGGTAAGCACGGTTGCAAGTCGGCTGGCGTTGTACGGGTCGGATTGGATCACCAGCACGGGCCGGCTCTTGGCTGGCCGGCTGCCGGACGGCGCTCCCAGCACAACAACAGCAGCAGAGAAGAAGAAGCAGTCCACCAAGAGGCCGGCCATATCATCACGGTCACCCCAAACCGTGCAAATGCAACCGGCCGTCCCGATTTCGTTTCACAAATGAAGCGCGTATGAAACCAAAACTGGGATTATGAAGTCAAAATCGCGAACCTACAACGCAGCGCTACTGCCTAGCCATATTGGTAAACCGCGACAAATGCAACTGATGCGCGACGGTCACCGTACGCGTCGGGCCGTTACGGTGTTTCGCCACAATGAGATCCGCCTCGCCACCGCGGGGGTC
>NZ_JBJTJF010000201.1:0-35267 GCF_046095365.1 Mycobacterium sp. | reverse complement strand
GGACTGCCGCGCCCCGAGCTGCAGTACCTCATCCGCGGCTGCCACGGTGAGTGCTGGCGGGTCGACTTCGCCTGGCCGGAAGCGCGCGTGGCCGCGGAGTACGACAGCGTCGCGTGGCACGCGGGGCGGGCCGAGATGCTGAGGGACAGGGCGCGCTTCGCCGGCGTCCAGGAGGCCGGATGGATAGTGGTCCCGATCGTCGTGGACGACGTGCGGCGCACCCCGGCCCGCATGTGCGAGCGCATCGCAGGGCATCTGGCGCGCGGCATCCACGCCTCCTGAGGGCGCCACCTGCCCGCCGAGCAGACGCAAACTCGCACCGGAAGGGGCCCATTCGTGCGAGTTTGCGTCTGCTCGCGGGGAGGGCAGGCGGGGTGGTGCGGTACAAAGGGGAGGTGCTGATCGGTTCCCATGTGCGCTCCGACAACCCCCTGGCGGGTGCGTTGGAGGACGAGGCCGACGCGGTGCAGTTCTTCCTGGGCGACCCGCAGGGCTGGAAGAAGCCGCCGCCCCGGGCCGATGCCGACCTGCTGCGGCGCTCGCCGATCCCGGTGTACGTGCACGCGCCGTATCTGATCAACGTCGCCTCGGCGAACAACAAGATCCGGATCCCGAGCCGCAAGATCCTGCAGGACACCTGCGACGGGGCCGCCGAGATCAACGCGGCGGCGGTGATCGTGCATGGCGGGCATGCCGACGACAAGGACCTCGAGGCCGGCTTCGAGCGCTGGGAGAAGGCGCTGAAGGCGCTGAACACCGAGGTGCCGGTCTACCTGGAGAACACCGCCGGTGGCAACCACGCGATGGCCCGGCACTTCGACACCATCGCAAGGCTGTGGGACCGCATCGGGGACATGGGCATCGGCTTCTGCCTGGACACCTGCCACGCCTGGGCGGCGGGGGAGGAGTTGATCGACGCGGTCGAACGCGTCAAAGCCATCACCGGACGCATCGACCTGGTGCACTGCAACGACTCCCGCGACGCCGCCGGTTCCGGAGCGGACCGGCATGCCAACTTCGGCACCGGGCAGATCGACCCGCAACTGCTCGTCGCGGTGGTGAAAGCGGCCGGCGCTCCGGTGATCTGCGAGACGGCCGACGAGGGCCGACGCGACGACATCGCGTTCCTGCGTGACAACCTCTGACCGGGCCACCGATACCGGTAAGGTCGACGCGCATGACGGCCACCGCCAGGAAAGCCGCGCAACTCCTCGTCGTCAGCTTCGTACTGGGACTGCTGCTGCTCGGTTCGCGGGGGATCGCCTCGGCCAGCCCCCCGCCCGCCCCCGGACCGGGACCCGAGCAAGTGACCCTCGGGGTCTACGTCCAGAACGTCCAGCACGTCGATCTGACCACCAACAGCTTCTCCGCCGACTTCTACGTGTGGCTGCGGTGGATGAATCCCGACCTCGACGCACCGGCCGGCCTGGAGATCATGAACCTGTTCGAGAGCTGGGCGCTCACCAAGACCGAACTCTACAAGGAGCCGCGCAAGCAGCCCGACGGCTCGCTGGTCTGGCTGGTGCGCTACCAGGGCCAGTTCAACGCAGCGCTGTCGGTGGCGGACTATCCCTTTCAGAAGCAGACGCTGCGCATTGTGATCGAGGACGGCGTCGAGAACGTCAATCAGGTCGTCTACGTGCCCGACAAGGACCCGATCACCGTCAACCCCCAGATCACGCTCGCGGGCTACAACTTCGAGGCACCCCGTCTCGTTTTCGACACGCACACCTACCCGACGTCGTTCGGTGATGTCGCGTGGGCTGACGGTGACCGCACCTACACCAGGGTGATGGTGGAGATTCCGGTGACCTCACCGGCGACGTCGGGGATTTTCAAGACCATCCTGCCGCTGCTGATCGTCCTCGTCGCCGCGGCACTCGGCGTGATCATCCCCGCCACCTACGTCGACTCGAAGGTCAACGTGCCGATCACCGCACTGATCGCGCTGGTGGCCATGCAGTTCGGGGTGTCCTCCGCCCTGCCCGAGGTCGGCTACCTGCCGATGATCGACCTGATCTACGTCCTGGCATACGGCGCGATCACCGCGATGCTCGCCAGCGCCGTCGTCGGCGCCTGGAAACTGCGGCACGACGGGGAAGACGTGGCGATGAACTTCGAGCGGCGATTCACGCTGTGGGTCAGTGTCGCGTTCGTGGTGGCCTTCGTCGCCGCCCTCCTGCTCTACCTGCTTCCCGCCGGGCCGCTGTAGCGGGTGGCATTACGGATCTTGTTCGACTGTGGGAATAATGTAACACTAGGATCTATGCCGGACACCCACGTCGTGACCAACCAGGTCCCCCCGCTCGTCGACCACAACCCCGCCACCTCGCCGGTGCTGATGGAAGCCCTCGTCCGCGAGGGCGGCGGTTGGGGCGCCGACGAGGTCACCGAACTGGGCGCCATCGCGGGCGGCGCCGCCGCGCAGCGCTGGGGTGACCTGGCCGACCGCAACCTGCCGATCCTGCACACCCACGACCGCTACGGCCACCGCGTCGACGAGATCGAGTACGACCCGGCCTACCACGAACTGATGAAGGTCGCCATCGGCCACGGACTGCACGCTGCGCCCTGGGCCGACGACCGCCCCGGCGCGCACGTCGTCCGTGCCGCCAAGATGGGCGTCTGGACCCCGGAACCCGGGCACGTCTGCCCGATCTCGATGACCTACGCCGTCGTGCCGGCGCTGCGGCACAACCCGGCACTGGCCGCGGTCTACGAGCCGCTGCTGACCAGCCGCGAGTACGACCCCGAACTGAGGGTGCCCGCCACCAAGGCCGGCATCACCGCCGGGATGTCGATGACCGAGAAGCAGGGCGGCTCCGATGTCCGCGCCGGCACCACCGCGGCCGTTCCCAACGGGGACGGCAGCTACACCCTCACCGGCCACAAGTGGTTCACCTCGGCGGCGATGTGCGACATCTTCCTGGTGCTCGCCCAGGCTCCCGGCGGCCTCAGCTGCTTCATGCTGCCGCGGGTACTGCCCGACGGGACCCGCAACCGGATGCTCATCCAGCGGCTCAAGGACAAGCTCGGCAACCACGCGAACGCCTCGAGTGAGATCGAGTACGACGGCGCGATCGCCTGGCCGGTGGGGGAGGAGGGCCGCGGTGTGCCGACCATCATCGAGATGGTCAACCTCACCCGGCTGGACTGCACGCTGGGCAGCGCCACCAGCATGCGTCAGGGCCTGACCCGTGCGATCCACCACACCCAGCACCGGAAGGCGTTCGGCGCCTACCTGATTGATCAGCCGCTGATGCGAAACGTCATCGCCGATCTTGCGGTGGAGGCCGAGGCCGCCACCATCGTCGCGATGCGGATGGCGGGGGCGACCGATGCCGCGGTCCGCGGTGACGAGCGGGAGTCTCTGCTGCGCCGCATCGGACTGGCCGCCTCGAAGTACTGGGTGTGCAAGCGCGCCACCCCGCACGCCGCCGAGGCGATGGAATGCCTGGGCGGCAACGGATACGCCGAGGAGTCCGGCATGCCGCGGCTGTACCGGGAGGCACCTTTGATGGGGATCTGGGAGGGTTCCGGAAACGTCAGCGCGCTGGACACGTTGCGCGCCATCGCAACCCGGCCGGAATGCCTCGAGGTGCTCTTCGGCGAGCTGGCCGCCACAGCGGGTCAGGACGCCCGGCTCGACGCCCACGTCGACGGACTGCACGCCGACCTCGCCGACGCGGCGAGCATCGAGTACCGCGCCCGCAAGGTCGCCGAGGACATCAGCATCGCGCTGCAGGGATCGCTGCTGGTTCGCCACGGCCATCCCGCGGTGACCGAGGCGTTCCTGGCCACCCGGATGGCCGGCGACTGGGGCGGGGCGTTCGGCACCCTTCCGGCCGGGCTGGATCTCGCCCCGATCATCGAGCGCGCCCTGGTGAAGGGATGACCCCGCTCGCCCCCGTCCGCGAGCAGACGCAAAGTCGCACAGAAAGAGGCCGAAACGTGCGAGTTTGTGTCTGCTCGCGGGGAGGGGCGATGCCGTGGACGAGCTGACGACGATGACCTACGAGGTGACCGGGAGGGTTGCGCGGATCACCTTGAGCAGGCCGGAGAGGGGCAATGCGATCATCGCGGCCACCCCGACCGAACTGGCGGCCTGCGTTGAGCGCGCCGACCTCGACCCGGCGGTGCACGTGATTCTGGTGTCGGGACAGGGTGCGGGTTTCTGCGCCGGGTTCGACCTGGGCGCTTACGCCGACGGTACCGCGGCCGGGGGAGAGGACCGCGACGGCACGGTGCTCGACGGGCGGACGCAGGCGAGAAACCACCTCCCGGATCAGCCCTGGGACCCGATGGTCGACTACCAGATGATGAGCCGGTTCACCCGCGGCTTCGCCAGCCTGATGCACGCCGACAAGCCGACGGTGGTGAAGATCCACGGTTACTGCATCGCCGGCGGCACCGACATCGCCCTGCACGCCGACCAGGTGATCGCCGCCGCCGACGCGAAGATCGGCTACCCGCCGGCCCGGGTCTGGGGCATCCCAGCGGCCGGGTTGTGGGCGCACCGCATCGGCGACCAGCGCGCGAAGCGCCTTCTGCTGACCGGGGATTGCATCACCGGGGCGCAGGCCGCCGAGTGGGGCCTGGCTGTTGAGGCGCCGGAGCCGCAGGATCTCGACGAGCGCACCGAGCGCCTGGTGGAACGCATCGCCGCGGTTCCGGTGAACCAGCTGATGATGGTCAAGCTCGCCCTCAACACCGCGCTCTACCAGCAGGGCGTGGCGACCAGCCGGATGGTCAGCACGGTCTTCGACGGGATCGCGCGGCACACCCCGGAAGGTCATGCCTTTGTCGCCGACGCCCGCGAACACGGCTTCCGCGAGGCGGTCCGGCACCGCGACGAGCCGTTCGGCGACGCCGGAAGAAAAGCCTCCGGGGTATGAGCGGGACACCGCGGATGCCGGCCCGGTCGGTCGTGTTGTCGGTGCTGCTGGGTGCCCACCCCGCGTGGGCCACCGCCGGCGAACTACTCAGGCTGACGGCTGATTTCGGTATCAAAGAGACCACGCTGAGAGTGGCGCTGACCCGCATGGTCAGTGCCGGGGACCTGGTCCGCTCCGACGACGGCTACCGGCTCTCCGATCGCCTGCTGGCCAGGCAGCGCCGGCAGGATTCCGCGCTGGATCCGGAGACCAGAGCCTGGGACGGCAGCTGGAGAACCGTGGTGGTCACCGCGGTGGGAACCGATGCCCGCGGCCGGGCCGCACTGCGAACCGCACTGCAGCACAACAGGTTCGCCGAGCTGAGGGAGGGTGTCTGGCTGCGCCCGGACAACCTCGCCGAGGCGTTGCCCGCGGAGGCGCACGGCAAGGTCCGGGTCCTGCATTCCCGCGACGACGCGCCCGCCGAGCTTGCCGGAAAGCTCTGGGACCTGCCCGGGTGGTCGGGGACCGGGCACCTGCTGCTGGACGACATGGCCTTGGCCACCGACATTCCCGGCCGGTTCGCCGTCGCCGCCGCGATGGTGCGCCACCTGCTGACCGACCCGGTGCTGCCCGCCGTGCTGCTGCCCGCCGACTGGCCCGCCGACCGGCTGCGGGCCGCCTACTCCGACTTCGCCGCGCTATTGGTTGCGCGGCGCGATACCGCCACACCGCTGGAGGTCAGATGAGTGTCAATGTCGTCCGCAACGGCCCGGTCACCACGGTGATCCTCGACCGTCCACATGCCCGCAACGCGGTCGACGGGCCCACTGCGATCGCGCTGTACGAGGCGTTCGAACAGTTCGACCGCGACGACTCGGCCGCCGTGGCGGTGCTGTGGGGCGACCACGGAACCTTCTGCGCGGGAGCCGATCTGAAAGCCATCGGCACCGCCGACTCGAACCCGACACACCGCACCGGTCCGGCCCCGATGGGCCCGAGCCGGATGACGCTGTCGAAGCCGGTGATCGCCGCGGTCAGCGGCTATGCCGTGGCCGGCGGTCTGGAACTGGCGCTGTGGTGCGACCTGAGGGTGGTCGAGGAAGGCGCCGTGTTCGGAGTGTTCTGCCGGCGCTGGGGGGTCCCCCTGATCGACGGCGGCACCGTGCGGTTGCCGAGGCTGGTCGGACACAGCCGCGCGATGGACTTGATCCTCACCGGCCGCGCGGTCGGCGCGCAGGAGGCGCTGGCGATCGGCCTTGCCAACCGGGTGGTCCCGAACGGGCAGGCCCGAACGGCCGCCGAGGAACTCGCCGCCGAACTGGCCCGGCTGCCGCAGGGCTGCCTGCGCGCGGACCGGCTCTCCGCACTGCACCAGTGGGGCCATACCGAGTCCGAGGCGATGGATTTCGAGTTCGCCAGCCTGACCCGGGTTGCGGGGGAGTCCCTCGCGGGCGCGAAGCGGTTCGCTGAGGGCGCGGGCCGGCACGGCGGACCGGCCTGACCCCCCGCCGGGCAGGTCAACTCCGGCTGATCCGGTTGCCTGAGCCCGCGTCGTCGACGCCCGGGTCGCCGGCCTTGTAGGTGACGGTGTTGTTCAGGCCTGCGACCGTCAGTTGCCCGTCGACCCGCGCGAGGGTGATGGTGTTGTCGGCTCCGCGGATGCGGACCGACGCGCAGGTCCCGGTGACGGTCAGGGTGTTGTTGGAACCGCCGACGTCGAGGGCCTTGCCCGAACCGCAGTCGAGCGTGGTCCGGGTGCCGAACGAGTCGTAGTTGATCGTGTTGGCGGCCTCGGCCGAACCGGCCTCATCGCCGGAGGAGCCGCAACCGGCCAGCAGCAGCGCCGCGACGAACACGGCGGTCAGTGGCGTCCGCATCGACGACGAGCGTACGGGCAACCGCGCCCGCGGGCACTAGAGTTCAACGCTGATGGCCACACGCGCGCGCCCGGCGCCGAGACTCAGTCGCGAGGCGATCGTTAACGCCGCCCTGACCTTCCTGGACCGCGAGGGCTGGGACGCCCTGACGATCAACGCGCTTGCCGGCCAACTCGGCACCAAGGGCCCGTCGCTGTACAACCACGTCGACAGCCTCGAGGACCTGCGCCGCACGGTGCGGATGCGGGTGATCGACGACATCCTGCAGATGCTGAACACCGTCGCGGCCGGGCGTACCCGCGACGACGCGGTGATGGCCATGGCCAGCGCCTACCGCAGCTACGCCCACCACCACCCCGGCCGGTACTCGGCCTTCACCCGGATGCCACTGGGCGGCGACGACCCGGAGTTCACCGCGGCGTCCCACGCAGCGGCCGCACCGGTGATCGACGTGTTGGCGTCCTACGGCCTGGACGGCGAGGCCGCCTTCTACGCGGCCCTGGAGTTCTGGGCGGCGCTGCACGGGTTCGTGCTGCTGGAGATGACCGGGGTGATGGACTCCGGGCTGATGGGCCGGGTCGACACCGACGCGGTGTTCTCCGACATGGTCGTGCGACTCGCGGCCGGGATGGCTCACCGCGACAACCGCCCCGCCTGACCTGCGGTAAGGGCCGGCACCGACGATTTTGGGAGCGGTGGCCTGCCTGGTATCGTTGGCGAACGTGCCTGGCCGTTAAGGCGCCTGCGGATGACGCATGCGCTCGCCGGGCCGATTCGCATGTCCAGTTTGCATCGGCGAAAAACCGGTGCTGACTGCGTGCGACACACCCGGCCGCGGGGTACGCGACGGGGTGAAAACTGCAGGACAACGAGGACGCACGACAGAGAAAGCCGGTAGATGCCAACCATTCAGCAGCTGGTCCGCAAGGGCCGCCGCGACAAGATCGCCAAGGTGAAGACGGCCGCCCTGAAGGGCAGCCCGCAGCGTCGTGGCGTGTGCACCCGCGTCTACACCACCACCCCGAAGAAGCCGAACTCGGCGCTGCGCAAGGTCGCCCGCGTGAAGCTGACCAGTCAGGTCGAGGTCACCGCCTACATCCCCGGCGAGGGACACAACCTGCAGGAGCACTCGATGGTCCTGGTGCGCGGCGGTCGTGTGAAGGACCTGCCCGGCGTGCGCTACAAGATCATCCGCGGCTCGCTGGACACCCAGGGCGTCAAGAACCGCAAGCAGGCCCGCAGCCGCTACGGCGCGAAGAAGGAGAAGAGCTGATGCCGCGCAAGGGACCCGCTCCTAAGCGTCCGCTCGTCAACGATCCGGTCTACGGGTCGCAGCTGGTCACCCAGCTCGTCAACAAGGTGCTGCTGGACGGCAAGAAGTCGCTGGCCGAGCGCATCGTCTACGGCGCGCTCGAGCAGGCCCGGGAGAAGACCGGCACCGATCCGGTCGTCACCCTCAAGCGCGCGATGGACAACGTCAAGCCGAGCCTCGAGGTCCGCAGCCGCCGCGTCGGCGGCGCCACCTACCAGGTTCCGGTCGAGGTCCGCCCGGACCGCTCCACCACGCTGGCGCTGCGCTGGCTGGTCAGCTTCTCCAAGGCCCGCCGGGAGAAGACCATGATCGAGCGGCTGGCCAACGAGATCCTCGACGCCAGCAACGGCCTGGGTGCCGCGGTCAAGCGCCGCGAGGACACCCACAAGATGGCCGAGGCCAACCGCGCCTTCGCGCACTACCGCTGGTAAGCCCGACCGCACCTGCTCTGACCGACTGAACGAAACGAAGAGGGACGATTTCTGTGGCACAGGACGTGCTGACCGACCTGAAGAAGGTCCGCAACATCGGCATCATGGCGCATATCGACGCCGGCAAGACCACGACGACCGAGCGCATCCTCTTCTACACCGGGATCAGCTACAAGATCGGTGAGGTGCACGACGGCGCCGCCACCATGGACTGGATGGAGCAGGAGCAGGAGCGCGGCATCACCATCACCTCCGCGGCGACCACCTGCTTCTGGAACGACAACCAGATCAACATCATCGACACCCCGGGCCACGTCGACTTCACCGTCGAGGTGGAGCGCAGCCTGCGTGTGCTCGACGGCGCGGTGGCGGTGTTCGACGGCAAGGAGGGCGTCGAGCCCCAGTCCGAGCAGGTCTGGCGCCAGGCCGACAAGTACGACGTTCCGCGCATCTGCTTCGTCAACAAGATGGACAAGATCGGCGCCGACTTCTACTTCTCGGTGAAGACCATGGAAGATCGCCTGGGCGCCAACGTCATTCCGATCCAGCTGCCGATCGGCTCCGAGGGCGACTTCGAGGGCGTGGTCGACCTGGTCGAGATGAAAGCAAAGGTGTGGCGCGGCGAGACCAAGCTCGGTGAGAAGTACGACGTCATCGACATCCCGGCCGACATGGAAGAGAAGGCCGACGAGTACCGCACCAAGATGCTCGAGGCGGTCGCCGAGACCGACGAGGTCCTGTTGGAGAAGTATTTCGGCGGCGAGGAACTGTCGGTCGAGGAGATCAAGGGCGCGCTGCGCAAGCTGACCATCAACTCCGAGGCCTACCCGGTGCTGTGCGGCAGCGCGTTCAAGAACAAGGGCGTGCAGCCCATGCTCGACGCCGTCATCGACTACCTGCCCTCGCCGCTGGACGTGCCCCCGGCCGTCGGCCATGCGCCGGGCAAGGAGGACGTCGAGGTCATCCGCAAGCCGTCGGTCGACGAGCCGTTCTCCGCACTGGCGTTCAAGGTGGCCACCCACCCGTTCTTCGGCAAGCTGACCTATGTGCGGGTGTACTCCGGCAAGGTCGACTCCGGCGCGCAGGTGATCAACTCCACCAAGGGCAAGAAGGAGCGGCTGGGCAAGCTGTTCCAGATGCACTCCAACAAGGAGAACCCGGTGGAGACCGCCAGTGCGGGCCACATCTACGCCGTCATCGGCCTGAAGGACACCACCACCGGCGACACCCTGTGCGATCCGCAGAACCAGGTCGTGCTGGAGTCGATGACGTTCCCGGCCCCGGTCATCGAGGTGGCCATCGAGCCCAAGACCAAGAGCGACCAGGAGAAGCTGAGCCTGTCGATCCAGAAGCTCGCCGAGGAAGATCCCACCTTCAAGGTGCACCTGGACCAGGAGACCGGCCAGACCGTGATCGGCGGGATGGGCGAGCTGCACCTGGACATCCTGGTCGACCGGATGCGCCGGGAGTTCAAGGTCGAGGCCAACGTCGGCAAGCCGCAGGTGGCCTACAAGGAGACCATCCGCAAGAAGGTCGAGAACGTCGAGTTCACCCACAAGAAGCAGACCGGCGGCTCGGGCCAGTTCGCGAAGGTCATCATCACCCTCGAGCCGTTCACCGGCGAGGACGGCGCGACCTACGAGTTCGAGAACAAGGTCACCGGCGGCCGCATCCCGCGCGAGTACATCCCGTCGGTGGATGCCGGCGCCCAGGACGCCATGCAGTACGGCGTGCTGGCCGGCTACCCGCTGGTGAACATGAAGGTCACCCTGCTAGACGGCGCCTACCACGACGTCGACTCCTCGGAGATGGCGTTCAAGATCGCCGGCTCGCAGGCCATGAAGAAGGCCGCCGCGGCGGCCCAGCCGGTCATCCTCGAGCCCATCATGGCTGTCGAGGTCACCACGCCCGAGGACTACATGGGCGACGTGATCGGCGACCTGAACTCCCGCCGTGGTCAGATCCAGGCCATGGAGGAGCGCAGCGGTGCGCGCGTCGTCAGGGCGCAGGTGCCGCTGTCTGAGATGTTCGGCTACGTCGGCGACCTCCGGTCGAAGACCCAGGGCCGGGCCAACTACTCCATGGTGTTCGACTCGTACGCCGAAGTTCCGGCGAACGTGTCGAAGGAGATCATCGCGAAGGCGACCGGCCAGTAGACCGGCTGTCGGGCAACACAACTGAATAACCACAACCTGCTTTAACCAAAGCACCAACAAGTCCAGGAGGACACAGAAGTGGCGAAGGCGAAGTTCGAGCGGACGAAGCCGCACGTCAACATCGGGACCATCGGTCACGTTGACCACGGCAAGACCACGCTGACCGCAGCTATCACCAAGGTTCTGCACGACAAGTTCCCGAATTTGAACGAGTCGCGGGCATTCGACCAGATCGACAATGCGCCCGAGGAGCGTCAGCGCGGTATCACCATCAACATCTCCCACGTGGAGTACCAGACCGAGAAGCGTCACTACGCGCACGTCGACGCCCCCGGTCACGCTGACTACATCAAGAACATGATCACCGGCGCCGCCCAGATGGACGGCGCGATCCTGGTGGTCGCCGCCACCGACGGCCCGATGCCGCAGACCCGCGAGCATGTGCTGCTGGCCCGCCAGGTCGGCGTGCCCTACATCCTGGTGGCGCTGAACAAGGCCGACATGGTCGACGACGAGGAGCTCCTCGAACTCGTCGAGTTGGAGGTCCGCGAGCTGCTGGCCGCCCAGGAGTTCGACGAGGACGCCCCGGTGATCCGGGTGTCTGCGCTGAAGGCTCTCGAAGGCGACCCGAAGTGGGTCAAGAGCGTCGAGGACCTGATGGACGCCGTCGACGAGTCGATCCCGGACCCGGTCCGCGACACCGACAAGCCGTTCCTGATGCCCGTCGAGGACGTCTTCACGATCACCGGCCGCGGCACCGTGGTGACCGGCCGTGTCGAGCGCGGCGTCGTCAACGTCAACGAAGAGGTCGAGATCGTCGGCATCCGACCCGGTGTCACCAAGACCACGGTCACCGGTGTCGAGATGTTCCGCAAGCTGCTCGACCAGGGACAGGCCGGCGACAACGTCGGTCTGCTGGTCCGCGGCGTCAAGCGCGAGGACGTCGAGCGCGGCCAGGTCATCGTGAAGCCCGGCACCACCACCCCGCACACCGAGTTCGAGGGCAGCGTCTACATCCTGTCCAAGGACGAGGGCGGGCGGCACACGCCGTTCTTCAACAACTACCGTCCGCAGTTCTACTTCCGCACCACCGACGTGACCGGTGTGGTCACGCTGCCGGAGGGCACGGAGATGGTCATGCCCGGCGACAACACCGACATCTCGGTGAAGCTGATCCAGCCCGTCGCCATGGACGAGGGCCTGCGCTTCGCGATCCGCGAAGGCGGCCGTACCGTCGGCGCGGGCCGGGTGACCAAGATCGTCAAGTAGTCACCGGCCCCGGAGACCGCGAGGCGGTCTGACCTGCACGAAAGCGGCGTCCGTCGACAAGACGGGCGCCGCTTTCGCGGTGATAGGCTCGCGGGCATGCCCATCGGTGGCCAGGCATCGCAGCGGCGTTCACGTCTTGCCGTCGCATCGGTGCTGACCGTCTCCGGGATCGGTGGCGCGCTGGTGTTGATGCTCTCCGGGCGCCTGGCCGAGCCGGGCACCGCGCTCCAGCCGCTGAAGACCGCCGCGCCGGCCCCGCCCGCCGCCTCCAGCACCACGGTCCGGCCCCGGCCGGCGTCGCCGTCGGCGACCGACGACCTGTTCGGCGCCCTGGGGTCGCCGGAAACCGGCGCCGAGGTTCCACTGGGCCCGCGCGGCACCGGCGGCCAAGTCGCCGCGCTGCCCGCCGCGCCGGCGCTTCCCGGCCTGCCGGCGCTGCCGGCCTTTCCGCTGCCGTCCCCGCCCCAGTTGCCACCCCTGCCGAGCGTCGACTGGGCGGCGATGCTGCAGAACTACCTGCAGAGCCAGTTCGGGGCCGGCGCCGGTGACGCGCTGATCGCCCAGTTGCAGGGCGCGTTGCCGCCCCCGCCGGGCCCCCTGCCGGCGGATTTCAGCGGGCTCCCGGCCGCCTTCGCCGCAGCCGCCGCGCAGCCGCCGATAGGCCTGCCCGCGCCGTCCGCGCCGCTTCCGGAACTGCCGCAGCTTCCTGATCTGTCGCAGTTGTCGCAGATGTCCCAGCTTGCGCTGCCGAACCTGCCGAACCTGCCTACCCCGGACCAGGTGGCCGCGGCGCTGGAGGCTTTTCCGGCCTGGGTTCTGGCGCTGCCGGCCCCGCCGCTACCGAACAACCCAACGCCCTGAAACGGGTCTCCCCGGCAGTGCTGGCGCGTTATCTCAAAGCCCAACTGACCGTTCTGCTGTGCGGCGGGCTGGTCGGCCCGATCTTCCTGATCGTCTACTTCGCCCTGGGCCCGATGTCGCGGCCGACTCTGAATTGGATGTTCTGGGTAGGCCTGTTCGTCACCGCGATCGACGTGCTCGCGGCCCTGGCGCTGACGAACTACGGGGCCAAGGCCGAGGCCCGCCACCGGGAGCTGAGCCGAACCGGTGTGCTCACCACGGCCCGGGTCACCGGCATCTCCGACACCTCCTGGTTCGTCAACAACCGGCAGATGATCAAAGTAGGACTTCATTTCGATACCCCGGTGCCCTTCGACGCACGAGAGACCATGGCGTCGAGCCCGGCCCGGATGCAGATCCTCAATGCCCGAGTGCTGGTGGCCTTGGTCGATCCCGCGACCAACCGGTATGAAATCGACTGGGATGCAAGCGCACTGGTCGCCGGTGCGGTGCCGGCCCAGTTCAGCCTCGACGAGGAGAACCGGACCTACGACCTGACCGGGAAGTCCGGGCCGCTGATGCAGATCCTGCAGATCCTGCACGCCAACGGAATTCCGTTCTCCGGCGCGATCGACGTCCGCTCCAATCCCGTTGTGCGCCAGCAGGTCATGGACATCGTCCGGCTTGCCGGCAGCGGCGGGGCGGAGCACACAACCGTCGCCCCGGCGCCCGCGCAGCCGCCGCTCACCGTGTCGCAGCGGCTGCAGCAGTTGGACACGCTGCGCGCCACCGGCGCGATCACCGAGTCCGAATACACCGCTAAACGCCGCGAGATCATCGCCGAGTTGTGAGGCCGGACTGAAACACGTTTCAGTTTTCTTGCTAGCCTTGGGCGCGGCGGCAGAAAGGACGGCCAATGGGTGATCTGGCGGGGCGCGTCGCGTTCGTGACCGGGGCCGCGCGCGGCCAGGGCCGTGCCTATGCGATACGGCTGGCCCGAGAGGGCGCCGACGTGGTGATCAGCGATATCTGCGCCCCGGTCTCCGGCACCGTGCCCTACGTCGGGGCGACGCCCGAGGACCTCGCCGAGACCGAGCGACTGGTCGCCGCCGAGGGCCGCGCGGTGCTCTCCCGTGCGGTCGACATCCGCGACGACGCCGCGCTGAGACAACTGGTCTCCGACGCCGTGGAGCGTTTCGGCCGGCTGGACGTGCTGGTCGCCAACGCCGGTGTGCTCAGCTGGGGCAGGGTCTGGGAGCTCTCCGACGAGCAGTGGAACACCGTGATCGACGTCAACCTCACCGGGACCTGGCGCACGCTGCGGGCCGTCATCCCGGCGATGATCGAGGCCGGCAACGGCGGGTCGATCATCATCGTCAGCTCGGCCAGCGGGGTCAAGGCCACCCCGGGCAACGGGCACTACTCGGCCTCCAAGCACGGGCTGACGGCCTTGACCAACTCCCTGGCACTGGAACTGGGCGAGTACGGCATCCGGGTCAACTCGATCAACCCGTACTCGATCGCCACCCCGATGATTCTCAACGAGGCGATGCTGGGCATCCTCAAGGCGCACCCGAGCTACCTCAATGCCTACGCGCCGATGCCGTACCAGCCGGTACCCGAAAGCGGTTCCAAGCGAAGCGATTTCATGTCCCCGGAGGAGGCCGCCGAGGTGGTGGTGTGGCTGGCGGGGAACCGCTCCGGTGTCATCTCCGGATCGCAGATCCTGGTGGACCGCGGGGTGCTGAAGTACTGAAGCACCCCATCGGCGTGCGGTGCTGAAGTACTGAAGTACTGAAGGACTGAAGCGCTAACCCGGAAGCACGAGCACCGGAACCGGACTCACGCGCATGATCTTCGTCGCGTGCGAGCCCAGGAACACGTGCGCGATGTCGCTACGGGGCGAACTGCCCAGCGCCAGGATCTCGCCGTCCAGCCATTCGGCGTCGTCGAGAGCCTGACCCCACCCGTTGCCGCTGACCACCTGCAACGGCACGTCCTCGCCAACCACCCCGTCGGACCGCAGCCGGGCCAGCATCTCGCTGGCCTGCGACTCCCACGCCGCCAGGATGGAGTCCTCGGCGTGCAGTCCGACCTCGGGCGGGTACATGGTGCGGCCGCGGACCGCGAAGGTGATCACCCGCAGCGGCACCCCCAGCCGCTCGGCCAGCGCGGCGACGCGGCGCACCAGATCCCCGGATTCGGTTGTGCCGGCGTAGCCGCAGGTGATCCGGGTCAGCTTCCCGCCGCGCGCGCCGCGGTAGCCGCGGGGCGCGATCGCCACCGGAACCGGCGCGGAGTGCAGCAACCGGTCGGCGGTGGACCCGACGACGACCTGACCCAGTTGGCCGTGCGCCGAGGAGCCCAGCACCAGCAGGTCCGCGTCGACTTCGTTGACCACGTCGATCAGGCCGCCGGACGCCGAGCGGTGGGCATGGCTGTGGAAGACCACCTCGGGCGGTGACTCGATCGACATCAGCTCGCGCTGCGCCTCCTTGGCCGAGTCCGCGGCCAGCTGGTCGGCCCACGCCGCGTACTCGGCGTCCACCCGGGCCGGCGACGGGAAGGTCCACGGCTTGGGAACGATGGTCGCCACCGTCAGCGACGTCCGCATCGCCCGGGCCGCACCCGCCGCCAGGTGCAGGGGAGCCGAGCCGCTCTTGCCGGCCAGGTAGCCGACGACGACGGTCACTGTTCGTCCCGCTTCGGGTGGATCACCTCGACGCCGGTGACGTCGGTCGAGGTGACCGCGCCGGGATTCAGCGCGCTGTGGTGCCGGCTCCACAGGAAGTAGAAGGCGAGCGCCACCGACACCCATAGGGCGAAGGCGAGCCAGGTGTACCAGCGCAGGCTGAGCAGGATGTAGCCGCAGGCGATGACGGTCAGAACCGGGGTCACCGGGTAGCCGGGCACCCGGAAGCCGCGCGGCAGGTCCGGTTCCCGCCGGCGCAGCAGGATCACCCCGATCGCCACCACGATGAACGCCGTCAGGGTGCCGATGGACACCAGGTCGGCCAGGTAGTCCAGTGGGATGAAGCCGGCCAGCAGGGCCACCACGACCGCGACGATGATGGTGTTGGTCCGCGGCGTCATCGTCCGCGGATCGACCTTGGCGAAGGTCGAGGGCAGCAGTCCGTCGCGTCCCATGGCGAACAGGATCCGGGTCTGCCCGTACAGAGTCACCAGGGTCACCGAGAAGATGGAGATGACCGCGCCGGCGGCCAGGACGGTGCCCCAGTACTGCGCGCCGGTGACGTTGTCCAGGATGGTGGCAAGCCCGGCCTTCTGGCCTTCGAAATCCGGCCAGTCCTGGGCTCCCAGGGCGGTGAACGTCACCAGCAGGTAGACGCTGGTGACGGTCAGCAGTGCGGCGATGATCGCCCGCGGCATGGTGCGCTGCGGGTCCTTCACCTCGTCGCCGGCGGTGGAGACGGCGTCCAGGCCGATGTAGGAGAAGAAGATGGTTCCCGCCGCGGCGCCGATGCCGCCGACTCCGAACGGTGCGAATTCGGCGAACCGGTCGGTCTTGAAGGCGGTGAAGGCGATCACCGAGAACATCAGCAGGACACCGAGTTTGATGATCACCATCACGCTGTTGACCTTCGCCGACTCGCTGGCGCCCCGGATCAGCAGCAGCGCGCACAACCCGACGAGGACCATCGCCGGCAGGTTCACGATCCCGGGTTCGGCGTCCCACGGCGCGGCCGACAGCGCGTCGGGCAGCCGGAATCCCAGGAAGTTCTCCAGCAGTTTGTTGACGTATTGGCTCCACCCCACCGCAACCGCCGCGGTGGACACCCCGTACTCCAGCAGCAGGCAGGCCGCCACGCCCATGGCCACCACCTCACCGAGGGTGGTGTAGGCGTAGGAGTAGGTCGACCCGGCCACCGGCACCGCCGAGGCCAACTCGGCGTAGCAGATCGCCGCCAGCCCGGCGGCCAGCCCGGCGATCAGGAACGAGACGATGACGCTCGGGCCGGCTTTCGGCACGGCTTGGGAGAGCACGAAGAAGATGCCGGTGCCGACCGTGCAGCCGACGCCGAACATGGTCAGCTGGAACACCCCGATGGAGCGCTTGAGGTTCTCCGAGGCGCCGTGAGCCACCGGCGCCCCGAGCACCGGTCGCCGGCGCAGCATCTGCTCGGTGAGCGAGATTGCCGGTGCCGTCATCGGGGGAGCCTCCTGGCTGTGCGGATTCAGCTGATTATGGGCCTGTTGCGGGGGATCCGCGCGGTAAAGGGCGGTATCAGGATGGCCCGCCCGGGATCGGCGTCGTGTATGAACACCACGTGAGCAACAACGGGGTAGTCATCGTCGGCGGCGGGTTGGCCGCCGTCCGCAGCGCCGAGCAGTTGCGGAAGTCCGGCTACGACGGCCCGGTCACCGTCGTCAGCGAGGAGACCCACCCGCCGTACGACCGTCCGCCGCTGTCCAAGGACGTCCTGCAGGACAGTGCCAAGGGGCTGGCCGACGTCGCCCTCAAACCCGACGACTTCTACACCGGCAACGACGTCGCCGTTCGCCTCGGGGTGGCCGCGCAGTCGCTGGACACCGGGGCGCGGACGGTGACGCTGACCGACGGGACGGCGCTGGGCTACGACGAACTGGTGATCGCCACCGGTCTGGTGCCCAGACGGATCCCGTCGTTCCCGGATCTGTCCGGCATCCGGGTGCTGCGCTCCTTCGGCGACGCGATGGAGCTTCGCGAGCACGCCGCCTCGGCCCGCCGCGCGGTGATCGTCGGCGCCGGCTTCATCGGCTGCGAGGTCGCGGCCAGCCTGCGCAGGCTCGGAGTGGGCGTGGTGCTGGTGGAGCCCCAGCCCGCCCCGCTGGCCGGGGTGCTGGGCGAACAGATCGGGACGCTGGTGGCCCGGCTGCACCGCGCCGAGGGTGTCGACGTGCGCACCGGCGTCGGGGTGGCCGAGGTCGCCGGAACCGGCGGACACGTCAGTGCGGTGACGCTGACCGACGGCACCGTGCTCGACGCCGACCTGGTTCTGGTGGGCATCGGATCACGCCCGGCCACCGGCTGGCTCGAGGACAGCGGGGTGGAACTGGACGCCGGAGACCGCGGCGTGGTGTGCGACGAGGTGGGGCGCACCAGCGCGCCGCACGTCTGGGCGCTGGGTGACGTCGCCTCGTGGCGCGACGAGGCCGGCCACCAGGTCCGGGTGGAGCACTGGAGCAACGTCGCCGAGCAGGCCAGGGTCATGGTGCCGGCCATGCTCGGCTTGCAGGTGCCCTCGGTGGTGGTGGTGCCCTACTTCTGGAGCGACCAGTACGACGTCAAGATCCAGTGCCTGGGCGAGCCGCGGGCCGGCGACGCCGTGCACGTCGTCGAGGACGACGGCCGCAGGTTTTTGGCCTACTACGAACGCGACGGCGCGCTGTCCGGTGTGGTCGGCGGCGGCATGCCGGGCAAGGTGATGAAGGCCCGCGCGAAGATCGCCGCCGCCGCGCCGATCGGCGAGGTGCTCGGCTAGAGACCGCCCGCCGCGGTGTCGAAGGCGTCGGCCAGTGCCTGCCGCAGCGACACCGACGCCGCCTCGTCGCCCTCGCCCAGCCAGTGCTCGTAGGCGGCCAGCGCCACACCGAGCATCAGCCACGCCTGCGTCTGCGGAACCAGATCCGCTGGGCGGCAACCGGTTCGGCGCGCCACGAAATCGGCCACCACGTCGCGCCAGCCGGCATACATGGTCATCGAGTAGGCCTGCAGCTCGGCGGTCTGCAGGATCACCCGCATCCGCTGGCGGTGGCGGGCGGCCTCGGACTCCTCGAAGGTGTTGAAGTCAAGCAGCGCCGAGCGCAGCGCATCGCGGACCGGGGTGCCCGGGTCGGCGGCGTCGAGCAGGGCCGCGAAGCGTTGCAGGTGTGAGTCGAAGTCGCCCCACGGGATCGCGTTCTTGGAGGCGTAGTAGCGGAACAGGGTCCGCCGGGCGATGCCGGCCGCCACCGCGACGTCCTCGACGCTGACCTCGCTGAAGCCGTAGGCGGCGAAGAGGTCCAGGGCCACACCGGCGATGTGATCGGGGGTGGTCGAGCGACGCCGCCCGGCCCGCGCAGTTCCCATCCGACCAAACCCTTCCTTTTTCGGCACTTGATGCCATATTCTGGCGGTTCGACGCCCCGATGTCGACGTTTCCGCACCCGAAAGGACGCACCGCATGGAGCCGACCCAGAACGAGACGACCGCCGCCACCGAACTGGTGACCGAGAGCCTGGTCGAAGAGGTTTCCATCGACGGGATGTGCGGGGTCTACTGATCGACACGTCGCTGACCTGGCGCCTGCACCCGCAGGTGGCGGTGCGGCCCGAACCGTTCGGGGCGCTGCTCTACCACTTCGGGACCCGCAAGCTGTCATTCCTGAAGAACCGCACCATCGTCGCGGTGGTCGAGTCCCTGGCCGACCATCCCGACGTGGGTTCGGCTCTGGCGGCCGCCGGCGTCGGCGCCGGTCAGGAGGGTCCCTACCTGCACGCCCTGGGCGTGCTCGCCGACTCGAACATGCTGATCCCCGGGGAGGCGCGGTGACCTCCGGGCTCATCACGCAGTTCGAGCGCGGGCTGGACGCCCCGATCTGTCTGACCTGGGAGCTGACCTACGCCTGCAACCTGTCCTGCGTGCACTGCCTGTCCTCCTCGGGCCGGCGCGACCCCCGCGAGCTGTCCACCGCCCAGTGCAAGGCGATCATCGACGAACTCGAGGCAATGCAGGTCTTCTACGTCAACATCGGCGGCGGCGAACCGACCGTGCGCCCGGACTTCTGGGAACTGGTGGACTACGCCACCGCCCACCGGGTCGGGGTGAAGTTCTCCACCAACGGCGTGCGCATCACCCGCGAGGCGGCGGCCCGGCTGGCCGCCAGCGACTACGTCGACGTCCAGATCTCCGTGGACGGCGCCACCGCCGACGTCAACGACGCCGTCCGCGGCACCGGGTCCTTCGCGATGGCTCTGCGGGCCCTGGAAAACCTTGCCGCCGAAGGATTCCGCGACCCGAAGATCTCGGTGGTGGTGACCCGCCACAACGTCGGTCAGCTCGACGCCTTCAAGGCCCTGGCCGACCGCTACTCCGCGACGCTGCGGATCACCCGGCTGCGGCCGTCGGGCCGCGGCGCCGACGTCTGGGACGACCTGCACCCCACCGCCGAACAGCAGCTGCAGCTCTACGACTGGCTGGTCGCCCACGGCGAGCGGGTGCTCACCGGGGACTCCTTCTTCCACCTGTCCGGCCTGGGCGAGCCCGGAGCGCTGGCCGGGCTCAACATGTGCGGCGCCGGACGGGTGGTGTGCCTGATCGACCCGGTCGGCGACGTCTACGCGTGTCCGTTCGCCATCCACGAGAAGTTCCTGGCCGGAAACGTGTTGGCCGACGGCGGATTCGGGTCGGTCTGGAGGGACTCGGCGCTGTTCACCGAACTGCGCGCACCGCAGTCCCCCGGGGCGTGCGGCAGCTGCGGACACTACGACAGCTGCCGAGGCGGCTGCATGGCCGCGAAGTTCTTCACCGGCCTGCCGCTGGACGGCCCGGACCCCGAATGCGTGCGCGGATTGAGCACCCCGGCGCTGGCCGCCGAACGCCAGATGCCGCGGCCCCGCGCCGACCACTCCCGCGCCGTCCTGCTCACGCTGGCCAAGCCGCCGGCCAAGCGCTGCAACGAAAGCCCGGTCTGATGGCACGCGACCTCTGGTTCGAGACCGTCGCCGTCGCCCAGCAGCGCGCTAAGAAGCGGCTGCCCAAGGGGGTCTACGACGCGCTGCTGGCCGGCAGCGAGAAGGGCCTGACCTACTCCGACAACGTCGAGGCCTTCGCCGAACTCGGATTCGCACCGCACGTCATCGGCGCCACCGAGAAGCGGGATCTGGCGACAACGGTTATGGGCCAGGATATTTCGATGCCGGTGCTGATCTCACCCACCGGCGTGCAGGCCGTCAACCCCGACGGTGAGGTGGCGGTCGCCCGTGCGGCCGCCGCGCGCGGCACCGCCATGGGACTGTCGTCCTTCGCCAGCAAGCCCATCGAAGAGGTCATCGCCGCCAACCCCAAGACGTTCTTCCAGATCTACTGGCTGGGCGGGCGCGACGCTATCGCCCGGCGCGCCGACCGGGCCCGGGCCGCAGGCGCGGTGGGCCTGATCGTCACCACCGACTGGAGCTTCTCGCACGGCCGGGACTGGGGCAGCCCGAAGATCCCGCAGAAGATGGACTACCTCACCGCCATCAAGATGTCCCCGCAGGGCATCGTGCGGCCGCGCTGGTTCCTGGAGTGGGCCAGGACCCTCAAACCCCCGGCGCTGTCGGTGCCCAACCAGGCCGGCAAGGGCGAGGCGGGGCCACCGTTCTTCGAGGCCTACGGCGAGTGGATGGGCACCCCGCCGCCGACCTGGGAGGACATCGCCTGGCTGCGGGAGTACTGGGGCGGGCCCTTCATGCTCAAGGGCGTGATGCGGGTCGACGACGCCCGCCGCGCGGTGGACGCCGGCGTCACCGCCATCTCGGTGTCCAACCACGGCGGCAACAACCTCGACGGCACCCCGGCAACGATCCGCGCGCTGCCGGCCATCGCCGAGGCGGTCGGCGCGCAGGTGGAGGTGCTGCTCGACGGCGGCATCCGCCGGGGCAGCGACGTGGTCAAGGCGCTCGCACTGGGGGCGAAGGCGGTGATGATCGGCCGGGCCTACCTGTGGGGCCTGGCAGCGGCGGGTCAGGCCGGGGTGGAGAACGTGCTGGACATCCTGCACGGCGGGATCGACTCCGCGCTGCGCGGTCTGGGCAGGTCCTCGGTCCACGACATCACCCGCGACGACGTGCTGGTGCCCCCCGGATTCACCCGGTCACTAGGCGCGCCCCGGTCTACCATCGCGGAGTGATCGACCTGGCCGAACTGGGGGAGTGCACGTCCGGCCAGCTTTCTGAAACGGCGCCGACGCTGGTCGTGCCGGTCGGCTCCACCGAGCAGCACGGCCCGCACCTGCCGCTGGACACCGACACCCGGATCGCGACCGCGGTGGCCCGCGAGGTCGCCGGCCGCCTCGATCACCTGCTGGCCCCGGCGATCGCCTACGGGGCGTCCGGGGAACACCAGGGCTTCTGCGGCACCGTCTCGATCGGCACCGCGGCGCTGACGGCCGTGCTCGTGGAGTACGGGCGTTCGGCGTGCGGGTGGGCGCCGAGGGTGGTGTTCGTCAACGGACACGGCGGCAACCTCGATGCGCTGCGCGCCGGGGTGGCGACGCTTCGTGCCGAAGGCCGGGACGCGGCGTGGGTGAGCGGATGCCCGGAACGCTGCGACGCCCACGCCGGGCACACCGAAACCTCTCTGCTGCTTCATCTTTCACCGCAGGCAGTCCGGACCGACCGGTGGGTGCGGGGCAACACTGCTCCGCTGGACGAGCTGATGGCCGGTCTGCGCAGCGGCGGTGTCGCCGCGGTCAGCGACTCGGGGATACTGGGCGACCCCACCACCGCGACAGCCGCCGACGGTGCGCGGATTTTCGCCGGCATGGCCGCCGACTGCGTCGAGCGGGTGCGGCGCTGGACGCCCGGTCCGGACGGGATGCTGCGATGAACCGGCTGCCGGACGGTTTCGCCGTCCAACTCGACCGCCGGGTCAGGGCGCTCGGCGAGGGGGCGGCACTGCTGGGCGGCTCGCCGACCCGGCTGCTACGGCTGGCCCCGGCCGCGCAGACCATGCTCGCCGAGGGCCGGTTGGAGGTGCGCGACACCGCCAGCGCCGACCTGGCCCGCGCCCTGCTCGACGCCACCGTCGCCCACCCCCGCCCGGCGGGCGGGCCGTCCTACCGCGACGTGACCGCGGTGATTCCGGTGCGCGACAACGCAACAGGTGTGCAGCGGCTGGTGGCGGCGCTTCGCGGTCTTCGGGTGGTGATCGTCGACGACGGATCGCTGTCCCCGCTCAGCCCGGGCCGGTTCGACGGCGCGCCGTGTCAGGTCGAGGTCTACCGGCACGACCGCAGCCGCGGCCCGGCCGCCGCCCGCAACACCGGCCTGGCGCTGTGCCGCACCGAGTTCGTGGCCTTCCTCGACGCCGACGTCCTGCCCCGGCGCGGATGGCTGGAGGCCCTGCTCGGGCATTTCTGCGACCCGACCGTCGCGCTGGTGGCCCCGCGGATCGTGTCGATGCACCCCGGCGAGAGCGCGATAGCGCGCTACGAGGCGGTGCACTCCGCCCTGGACCTCGGCGAGCGCGAGGCGCCGGTGGTGCCCTACGGCCCGGTCTCCTACGTGCCCAGTGCCGCGATGATCTGCCGGCGCTCGGCGGTGCTCGGCATCGGGGGCTTCGACGAGGCGCTGCACTGCGGCGAGGACGTCGACCTGTGCTGGCGCCTGCTGGAGAGCGGGTCCCGGCTGCGCTACGAGCCGGTGGCGCTGGTCGCCCACGAGCACCGGACCACGCTGCGGGAGTGGTTGTCGCGCAGAGTTTTCTACGGTGGATCGGCCGCACCTCTGGCCCAGCGCCACCCGGACAACACCGCCGCGCTGGTGATCCCGCTGCTGACCTTGCTGAGCTGGTCCTCGCTGGCCGCCGGTTCGGCCGCGGGCGTCCTCGGCGGCGTGGTCTTCGCCGGGCTGTACGCCCGGAAGGTGGCCCGGACCGTGCGCAGCTCCGAACTCGGCCCCGCCGAGGCGGCGGTGCTGGCGGCAAGGGGCCTGGGCCGCGGCGCGCTGCAACTGTCCTCGGCGGTCTGCCGGCCCTACTGGCCGGCCGCGCTGGCCGCGGGCCTGGTGTCCCGGCGGTGCCGGCGCGCGGCGGCCGCGGCGGCGGTCGTCGACTCGGCTCATGCGTGGGTCACCCGCAGGAAGCTTCCCGACGAGGGCGCCAAGCCGATCGGGCCGATCGGCTACACCGCCCTCAAGCGCCTCGACGACCTCGCCTACGGCGCCGGGGTCTGGGCGGGCGTGGTGCGGGAGCGCACTTTGCAGCCGCTGCGCCCCGACATCAAGCAGTGAACGCCGACGTCCTCATCGTCGGTGCCGGCAGCGCGGGATCGATTGTCGCCGAACGGCTCTCGCAGGACACCGGCTGCCGGGTCACCGTCGTCGAACCGGGTCCCGGGCCCGGGGACCCGGTGGCGCAGGCGATGACCGCCGACGGGTATGTCCTGCCGATCGGGCCGGGCAGCCCGGTGGCCAGGCGCTACCGGGCAACGCTGACCGGGCACCCGCCGCGGGAGACGGACCTCGTGCGCGGGATCGGCGTCGGCGGGTCCGGGGCGGTCAACGGCGGCTACTTCTGGCGTCCGTACCCCGGTGACATCGATCCGCTGCCGGGCTGGTCGCAGGCCGAGCTCGACGCGCACTACGCCGCCGTCGCAGCCCGCATCCCGATCCGCCCCGTCTCTGAGTTCGCCTTCGCCACAACTGCATTCGCCGCGGCGGCCGAGCGCGCCGGCCACCGCTGGGAGGCGGTGCCGCTCAACATCGTCGACGGTGTGCGCACCGGACCCGGGGCGGCGTTCCTGGTTCCGGCGCTGAACCGGCCGAACCTCACCGTGCTGACCGGAACCCGGGCCACCCGGATAGCCATCGCCGGCGGCCGGGCGGTGGGCGTCGAGGCCGTCGGGCCGGCCGGGCCGCTGTCGCTGTCCGCCGGGCGTGTGGTGCTGTGCGCCGGGGCGATCGGCAGCGCGCATCTGCTGATGCTCTCCGGAATCGGGCCGGCCGGGGCCCTGCGGGGCCTCGGGATCCCGGTGCTGGCCGACCTGCCGGTCGGGCGAGGCAGTTGCGACCACCCGGAATGGGTGATGTCCACCACCTGGCGGCCCGAGCGGGACCGCCCGGTGCTGGAGGCGGTGCTGGCCGTCGACGGCGTGGAGATCCGTCCCTACACAACCGGATTCGGGGCGGCGGTGACCGGCGTCGGGGTGGCGCTCATGCGGCCGCGGTCACGCGGGCGGGTCTCGCTGGTGTCAGCTGATCCCTTCGCCGATCCGCGGATCGAGCACCGTTACGACAGCGAGCCCGACGATATCGCCGACCTGCGGCGTGGCTGCGAGCTGGCCGCCGGGATCATCGCCGGTGAAACCGAACTGGGTAGCCCGGTCTGGTCGACCTCGCAGCACCTGTGCGGCACCGCCCCGATGGGCGCCGGCGAGCACGCCGTCGTAGACCCGCGGTGCCGTGTCCTCGGTGTGGATGGTCTGTCCGTGATCGACGGCTCGGTGCTGCCGAGAATCCCCGGCCGCGGCCCGCACGCCGCCATCGCGATGCTGGCCCACCGTGCCGCGGAGTTCGCCTAGGCGATCTCGCAGCGGATCGGCAGGTGCTTGAGGCCACCGACGAACGTCGTCGCCATGTGCTCGGGCTTGCCGGCCAGCTCGATGGACTTGATCCGCGGCACCAGTTCGGAGAAGAAGCTGTTGATCTCCATCCGGGCCAGTGCCGCCCCCAGGCAGAAGTGCACCCCGTAGCCGAAGGACAGGTGCTTGTTGGGGTCGCGGCCGACGTCGAAGCGGAACGGGTCTGCGAACACGTCCTCGTCGCGGTTGGCCGAGACGTAGCTCAGCAGCACCGCCTCGCCCTTGGCGATCGGCACGCCGCGCACCTCGGTGTCGGCCTGCGCGGTGCGCATGAACTCCTTGACCGGCACCACCCAGCGGATCATCTCCTCGACCGCGGTGGGCATCAGCGACATGTCCGACTTCAGCCGGGCCAGTTCGCCGGGGTTCTCCAGCAGGGCCAGCAGGCCGCCGGCGGTGGCCGCGCTGGTGGTGTCGTGCCCGGCGCTGGCCACGATCACGTAGTAGGACAGGGTGTCCATGTCGGTCAGCGGTTCGCCGTTGATCCTGGCGTTGGCGATCGCCGAGGCGAGGTCCTCGGTCGGGTGCTCGCGGCGGGACTGGGTCAGTGCCATGAAGTAGTTGAAGAAGTCCACCAGCACCGCGAGCATGTCCTCGACGCCGCCGCCGCGCTGCAACTCCTCGTCGTTGCCGCCGAACATCTCCTGGGTCAGCTTGAGCATGCGCGGGAAGTCGGAGTCCGGCAGGCCCAGCATGGACAGGATGATGTAGAGCGGATAGTTCACCGCGATCTCGGTGGCGAAGTCGAACTCCCCGCCCATCTCGGCCATCCTGTCGACGTACTGCTTGGCCAGTTCGTCGCAGCGGGTCTTCAGCGCCCGCATCGCCCTGGGCCGGAACCAGTCCACGCCGATCTTGCGCATGTCGCGGTGGTGCGGGTCGTCCATGTGGATCAGGGTGCGCAGGCCGACGCCGGCCTCGATGTCGCGCAGCAGGGCGTCGTCGGCCTCGGCGATGGTCAGCAGCGGGCGCGGAAAGTTGGTGAACAGGTCGTTCTGCCGCTCGATCTCCATGATGTCGGCGTGCTTGGTGATCGCCCAGAACGGCCGGTACTCGGCGACGTCGACCCACGACACCGGGGCGTGCTTTCGGCAGTGCGCCAGCGCCTCGTGCAACGTCTTCTCGTCGGTGTAGGCCTGGGGATCGGCCAGTACCCCTGCGGCCGCGTCCATGATCCGTGCGCTCATTGGGTCTCCCTCGGGTACGTCGACGGAATTGACGGGTGTCAGCCCCACATTAGCCGGGGTCCATTCCGGCGGGCGGGAGGCAGTCGCGTCCAGTCTGACCAGCGTGAGCGCGCGGGGGAAGGGCACGAGGTCACGGTGGCGGGCTCCCGCGTAGGCTCGGGACCCGTGCCGCCCCGTCCCGTCGGCGCCGTGCTCCGGTGCGCTGCTGTGCTGCTGGCCGTCGCGCTGATCGTCACCGGATGCGGTCCGGCCGCTCCCGCCGGCGATCCCGCGGTGGTCCGCACCTCCGACGGGGCGGTGCGCGGGGTGCTGGGCTCCAGCGACGGACTCGGTTTCCGGCTGTTCCAGGGCATCCCCTACGCGGCGGCGCCGGTCGGTCCGCTGCGCTGGCAGCCGCCGGTGCCGCCGCCGCGGTGGAACGCGGTGCGCGACGCCACCAAGCCGGGCCTGCGCTGCGTCCAAGACACCCGTGCCGACCCCGACTTCGGGCGGCCGACCGGTGAGGACTGCCTGAACCTGACGGTCTGGACGCCCTCGGCGGCCACCCCCGCGGACCGCCGGCCGGTGATGGTGTGGATCCACGGCGGCGGCTTCCTCAACGGCAGTTCGGACATCTACAACGCCCGCTGGCTGGCCACCCGCGGCGACATCGTCGTCGTCGCGGTCAACTACCGCCTCGGCGCACTGGGCTTCCTGGCCCATCCCGCGCTCACCGGCAGCGGGGGACAGGCCCCCGGCAACTACGGCCTGGCCGACCAGCAGGCCGCGCTGCGCTGGGTGCGCGACAACGTCGCCGCCTTCGGCGGAGACCCGGACCGGGTCACCATCGCCGGGGAGTCGGCCGGGGCGATCTCGGTGTGCGACCACATGGTGGCCCCGGAGTCGACGGGGTTGTTCCGGGCCGCGATCATGCAGAGCGGGCCGTGCCAGGCCCAGGCGCCGTTGCCGGCCGCCGAGAAGATCAGCGTCGACTACGCCGCCCGGGCGGGGTGCCCCGACCGGCCCGCTGTGCAGCAGTGTCTGCGCGACCTGCCCGCCGACCGGCTGATCACCGGGCCGCCGTACGTGCGCATCGGCGCCAACATCCTGACCGGGCCGGTGACCGGAACCCAGCGGCTGCCCGCCGACCCGCCCACCGTCGCCGACAGCGGGCCGATCGCGCGGGTGCCGGTGCTGATCGGCAGCACCGCCGACGAGTTCACCCTCTTCGTCGCGCTGACCTATCTGCGCCACCGCCGGCTGCCGCCGTACCGCACCCTGCTCAAGGACACCTTCGGAACCCAGGCCCCGGCGGTGGCCGCGCGCTACCCGCTGACCCGCTACGACGGCAGCAACTGGCTGGCCTACGCCGCCGCCGTCACCGACGGGATCTTCGCCTGCCCGATCGAGGGACTCGCGGCCGGACTGGCGAAGCACGCGCCGGTCTACGCCTACGAGTTCAACGATCGTCACGCGCCGGCGCCGGAACCGTTGCAGCACATGCCCTTCGCCGCCGGCGCGGCCCACGCGCTGGAACTGCGCTATCTGTTCGACCTGGGCGGCGCGCCGCCGCTTGATCCGGCCCAGCGGCGCCTGTCCGACCAGATGATCGCCTACTGGAGCCGGTTCGTGACCACCGGCGCCCCCGGCGTCGACGGCCTGCCGGCGTGGCCGGCGCTGAATCCCGAAGCGCCCCAACAGATGTCGCTGCAGCCGGGTTCCCCGGTGCTCACCGCCGACTTCACCGCCCGCCACCAGTGCGGGTTCTGGTCCTC
Source organism: Mycobacterium sp. (assembly GCF_046095365.1). Lineage (GTDB taxonomy): Bacteria > Actinomycetota > Actinomycetes > Mycobacteriales > Mycobacteriaceae > Mycobacterium. The sequence goes on along the minus strand of NZ_JBJTJF010000201.1, from coordinate 7,244 downwards.
GCTGGGCTGAGCAGTCAGCCGGCGCCGAACTGCGGCGCGGCCCGGCCGGCGATGAGCGGCAGGTCCAGATAGGTCCTGATGCCCGGTTCGGCCCGGCACACGTACGGGATCGCGCTGACGCAGTGGTTGGCGGTGGCCACCACCCCGGGGTTGCGGATCAGGCCCTGCGCGACGGTCTCGGGCTGCAGGCCCTTGAACGTCAGCAGCACGTCGGGGTCCCCGGTGATCTCGACCTCGAAGCGCTCGCCCTGCTCGCCCAGCGTCCACGGCGGGTCCAGGTCCACCTCGCACATCAGCCAGTTCACCGCGGCGGTGACCACCGGCGTGCCGTCGACGATCGCCTGCCAGCGGAACCGGCGCGCGGCCACCGTCCCGGGCTCCATCGGCACGATCAGGTCGTCGCTGCCGTGCACCGCGACCGCCACCTCCTGGGTGGATCGGATGCTCGGCTCGGCGGCGAACCCCAGCTGGTCGGTCACCATCCGCACCGAGGCCTTGAAGCCGGCTTCCAGCAGGGTCGCCATCGGCCCGGCGATCGCCTGCTCGGGGGTCAATCCGAAGCCCATCACCTCGCGGACCACCAGCGGGGAGTTGTAGGTGCGCAGATCGGAGAACTCCTCGGCCCGCACATGGGTGATCGCCGAGGACAGCGCGGAGACCACCAGCGGGAAGCGTTCGGTGATCCCGCCCGGGTGAATGCCCGAGCCGTGCAGGCTCACCCCGCCGTCCAGGCAGGCCTGCTCGACGGCGGCCACGGCCGGGTTCTGCCGGTCCGGGTACACCCAGCCGACCGGGGTGACCACGTTCTTGCCCGAGCGCAGGATCGCCTCGACGACGGCCTGGTCGGGCAGCAGCGGGGAGTACATGACGCAGTCGGCGTCGGTGGCCAGCAGCGCCTCGACGTCGCAGGTGGCCGCCACCCCGACGGCCGCCTCGCCGGCCAGCTCTCCGGCGTCGCGGCCGTCCTTGTCCGGGCTGTGCACCCAGGCGCCGACCAGGTCGAGTTCGGGGTGGCGTAGAACGCCCTGGATCGCGGCGCGGCCGACGCCGCCGGTGGCCCACTGGATGACTCGGTACATGAGGGCACGGTATGCCCTCCGGGGTGGTCGGGAGTGTGCCCAGAGCATCGGAATCGGCAGGAAACCCCGGAAGAGGCGATCCGAGGGCACTCCCGGCGGGGGTGGGGGAGGGGGATTTGGAGCCCGCCCTGGTTGTCAGGCATAATAGCCGGGTTGTCTTGAGCCGGGTTCGCGCCCAGTGTTTGAGACTTCCGACCAGCGCCAACACCGGCGCGTCCGGTCTCCACCTCGCAAGCGGGATTTCCCGCGCGGGGCTGCGTGCGGGTCTAGACAGACACACCCGAGCGCGGGGGCCGGTGGACTTGGACAGGTAAACAGCGGCGGCGGAAGCCAGCGGCCCCGGATGCCCGGGGGCGCACCATCAGGAGTGAAGGTAGGAGAAGCGTGGCGGGACAGAAGATCCGCATCAGGCTCAAGGCCTACGACCACGAGGCCATCGACGCCTCGGCGCGCAAGATCGTGGAGACGGTCACCCGTACCGGCGCCAGCGTGGTCGGACCTGTGCCGCTGCCGACCGAGAAGAACGTGTACTGCGTCATCCGCTCCCCGCACAAGTACAAGGACTCGCGGGAGCACTTCGAGATGCGCACCCACAAGCGGCTCATCGACATCCTCGACCCGACGCCCAAGACGGTCGACGCGCTGATGCGCATCGACCTGCCCGCCAGCGTCGACGTGAACATCCAGTAGGGGTCGGCACGAACATGGCACGCAAAGGAATTCTGGGCACCAAGCTGGGCATGACCCAGGTGTTCGACGAGAACAACCGCGTCGTTCCGGTGACGGTCGTCAAGGCCGGGCCGAACGTCGTCACCCGGGTGCGCACCCCGGAGAAGGACGGCTACAGCGCCGTGCAGCTGGCCTACGGCGAGATCAGCCCGCGCAAGGTCAACAAGCCGGTCACCGGTCAGTACGCCGCCGCCGGGGTCAACCCGCGCCGGCACCTGGCCGAGCTGCGCCTCGACGACGAGACCGCCGCCGGGGAGTACGAGGTCGGCCAGGAACTGACCGCCGAGATCTTCGCTGAGGGCAGCTACGTCGACGTCACCGGCACCTCCAAGGGCAAGGGCTACGCCGGCACCATGAAGCGGCACGGCTTCCGCGGCCAGGGCGCCGCCCACGGCGCGCAGGCGGTGCACCGCCGGCCCGGCTCGATCGGTGGTTGCTCCACCCCCGGACGGGTGTTCAAGGGCACCCGGATGTCGGGCCGGATGGGCAACGACCGCGTCACCACGCAGAACCTGCTGGTGCACAAGGTGGACGCCGAGAACGGCGTGCTGTTGATCAAGGGTGCGGTCCCCGGCCGCACCGGCGGCCTGGTTATGGTTCGCACCGCGGTCAAACGAGGTGAGAAGTGATGGCTAGCAAGAAAATCGACGTCCACGTCCCGGGCGGTGCGAAGAGCGGCACGGTGGAACTTCCGGCTGCCCTCTTCGACGTCGACGCCAGCATCGCGCTGATGCACCAGGTGGTCACCGCGCAGCTGGCGGCGGCCCGCCAGGGCACCCACGCCACCAAGACCCGCGGTCTGGTGTCCGGTGGCGGCAAGAAGCCCTACCGGCAGAAGGGCACCGGCCGGGCCCGCCAGGGATCGACCCGCGCCCCGCAGTTCAAGGGCGGCGGAACGGTGCACGGCCCGCAGCCGCGCGACTACAGCCAGCGCACCCCGAAGAAGATGATCGCCGCCGCGCTGCGCGGGGCGTTGAGCGACCGGGCCCGCAACGACCGCATCCACGCGGTCACCGAACTGGTCTCCGGCCAGACCCCGTCGACCAAGAGCGCCAAGTCGTTCCTGGCCACCCTCACCGACCGCCGGCGGGTGCTGGTGGTCATCGGGCGGGCCGACGAGGTGGGAGCCAAGAGCGTGCGTAACCTGCCCGGCGTGCACGTGCTCTCGCCGGATCAGCTCAACACCTACGACGTGCTCAAGGCCGACGACGTGATCTTCAGCGTCGAGGCTCTCAACGCCTTCATCGAGCACGCGTCATCCGATTCGAAGGCGAAGGCAGCCCAGGAGGTGTCGGCCTGATGGCAACCGTGACCGACCCGCGCGACATCATCATCGCGCCGGTGATCTCCGAGAAGTCCTACGGGCTGATCGAGGACAACGTCTACACGTTCTTCGTCCACCCGGACTCGAACAAGACCCAGATCAAGATCGCGATCGAGAAGATCTTCTCGGTCAAGGTCGCCTCGGTGAACACCGCCAACCGGCCGGGCAAGCGCAAGCGCACCCGCTACGGCTTCGGCAAGCGCAAGGACACCAAGCGAGCGATCGTGACTCTGGCCCCCGGCAGCAAGCCGATCGACATCTTCGGAGCACCGGCCTAGCCGGGGAGGAAGCACAGACATGGGAATCCGCAAGTACAAGCCGACGACCCCGGGTCGCCGCGGTGCCAGCGTCTCCGACTTCGCTGAGATCACCCGCTCGACGCCGGAGAAGTCGCTGCTGCGCCCGCTGCACAGCACCGGCGGGCGTAACGCGCACGGCCGCATCACCACCCGGCACAAGGGCGGCGGTCACAAGCGCGCCTACCGGGTGATCGACTTCCGTCGCAACGACAAGGACGGCGTCAACGCCAAGGTTGCGCACATCGAGTACGACCCCAACCGCACCGCCAACATCGCACTGCTGCACTTCCTGGACGGCGAGAAGCGCTACATCATCGCCCCCCAGGGTCTCAAGCAGGGCGACATCGTGGAGTCCGGGCCCAACGCCGACATCAAGCCCGGCAACAACCTGCCGATGCGCAACATCCCGGCGGGCACCCTGATCCACGCCGTGGAGCTGCGCCCGGGCGGCGGCGCCAAGCTGGCCCGCTCGGCCGGCGCCAGCATCCAGCTGCTGGGCAAGGAGGGTGCCTACGCCTCGCTGCGCATGCCCTCGGGTGAGATCCGCCGCGTCGACGTGCGCTGCCGCGCCACCGTCGGCGAGGTGGGCAACGCCGAGCAGGCCAACATCAACTGGGGCAAGGCCGGCCGGATGCGGTGGAAGGGCAAGCGCCCCACCGTCCGTGGCGTCGTGATGAACCCCGTCGACCACCCGCACGGCGGTGGCGAGGGCAAGACCTCCGGCGGCCGTCACCCGGTCAGCCCGTGGGGCACGCCCGAGGGCCGCACCCGCAAACCGAACAAGCCGAGCGACAAGCTCATCGTCCGACGCCGGCGCACCGGCAAGAAGCGCTAGGCAGGAGTAGGTAAATGCCACGCAGTCTCAAGAAGGGTCCGTTCGTCGACGACCATCTGCTCAAGAAGGTCGACGTCCAGAACGAGAAGAACACCAAGCAGGTCATCAAGACCTGGTCGCGTCGTTCGACCATCATCCCCGACTTCATCGGCCACACCTTCGCCGTCCACGACGGCCGCAAGCATGTGCCGGTGTTCGTCACCGAGGCGATGGTCGGCCACAAGCTGGGCGAGTTCGCCCCGACGCGCACGTTCAAGGGTCACATCAAGGACGACCGGAAAGCGAAGCGGCGATGAGCGCCTGCGCGAAAGGCAAAGAGACGAGCCAATGACGACAGCGACTGAATATCCCTCGGCCTCCGCCGTGGCGCGCTACCTGCCGTTCTCGGCCAGCAAGGCCCGCCGGGTGATCAACCTGGTCCGCGGCAAGTCGGTCGAGGAGGCCCTCGACATCCTGCGCTGGGCTCCGCAGGCCGCCAGCGAGCCGGTCGCCAAGGTGATCGCCAGTGCCGCGGCCAACGCGCAGAACAACAACGGCCTCGACCCGCGCACCCTGGTCGTCGCCACCGTCTACGCCGACGAGGGTCCGACCGCCAAGCGCATCCGACCGCGCGCGCAGGGCCGCGCCTTCCGGATCCGCAAGCGCACCACCCACGTCACCGTGATCGTGGAGAGCCGTCCGCCGCGCGGTGAGCGAGCGGCGACGGCGTCGTCGCGCTCCCGTCGCGCCCAGGGCAGCAGGGCCGCCGCGGGCGTCGGGCCGGCACCGGCCAAGGCGCCCACCAAGAAGGCGCCCACCAAGAAGGCTCCGGCCAAGAAGGCTCCGGCCAAGAAGGCGCCTCCCGCCGCGAAGGCGGCAACATCCAGCAGCGCGAAGGCTCCGGCCAAGAAGGGAGGCTCGGAGTAGTGGGCCAGAAGATCAACCCCCACGGCTTCCGGCTCGGCATCACCACCGACTGGAAGTCCCGGTGGTACGCCGACAAGCAGTACGCCGAGTACGTCAAGGAAGACGTCGCGATCCGCCGTCTGCTGGCCAGCGGCCTGGAGCGGGCCGGCATCGCCGACGTCGAGATCGAGCGCACCCGCGACCGGGTCCGGGTGGACATCCACACCGCCCGCCCGGGCATCGTCATCGGCCGGCGCGGCACCGAGGCCGACCGCATCCGCGCCGACCTGGAGAAGCTCACCGGCAAGCAGGTGCAGCTGAACATCCTCGAGGTGAAGAACCCCGAGTCGCAGGCGCAACTGGTGGCCCAGGGCGTGGCCGAGCAGCTGAGCAACCGGGTGGCGTTCCGGCGCGCCATGCGCAAGGCCATCCAGTCGGCCATGCGCCAGCCCAACGTCAAGGGCATCCGGGTGCAGTGCTCGGGCCGCCTGGGCGGTGCGGAGATGAGCCGCTCGGAGTTCTACCGCGAGGGCCGGGTGCCGCTGCACACCCTGCGCGCCGACATCGACTACGGCCTGTACGAGGCCAAGACCACCTTCGGCCGCATCGGTGTGAAGGTGTGGATCTACAAGGGCGACGTCGTCGGCGGCAAGCGTGAGCTGACCGCCGTCGCGCCGGGTGCCGACCGGCCGCGCCGCGATCGCCCGTCGTCGGCCACCCGCCCGCGCCGCAGCGGCTCGTCGGGCACCACCGCCACCAGCACCGAGGCCGGCCGCGCCGCGACCGAGGAGACCGCCGAGCCGGTCACCCCGGTCACCGCCGAGGCTCCCGAAACCGTCGAGAGCACCGCCGTCGAGAGCACCGGCGTCGAGAGCACGGAGAGCTGAGATGTTGATTCCCCGCAAGGTCAAGCACCGCAAGCAGCACCACCCCAAGCAGCGTGGCATCGCCAGCGGTGGCACCGCCGTGACGTTCGGTGACTACGGCATCCAGGCCCTCGAGCACGCCTACATCACCAACCGGCAGATCGAGTCCGCGCGTATCGCCATCAACCGCCACATCAAGCGCGGCGGCAAGGTGTGGAGCAACATCTTCCCGGACCGCCCGCTGACCAAGAAGCCGGCCGAGACCCGCATGGGCTCGGGTAAGGGCTCACCGGAGTGGTGGGTGGCCAACGTCAAGCCCGGCCGGGTGCTCTTCGAGCTGAGCTACCCCAACGAGGAGATCGCCCGGGCCGCGCTGACCCGCGCGATCCACAAGCTGCCGATCAAGGCACGCATCGTGACCCGAGAGGAGCAGTTCTGATGGCCGTGGGCACCAGTGCCGGCGAGCTGCGCGAGTTGACCGCCGAAGAGTTGACCGACAAGCTGCGCCAGTTCAAGGAGGAGCTGTTCAACCTCCGCTTCCAGTCGGCCACCGGCCAGCTGGCCAACAACCGCCGGCTGCGGGTGGTCCGCCGGGAGATTGCGCGCATCTACACCGTGTTGCGCGAACGTGAGCTGGGTCTGGCCTCCGGACCCGGTGGTGAGGAGTCGTAATGGCTGGGAAGACAACGCCGACCAAGACCGCCGCCGGTCCCAAGCACACCCCGGCCACCGAGAAGCCGCGCGGGCGCCGCAAGACCGCGATCGGCTACGTGGTCAGCGACAAGATGGAGAAGACCATCGTCGTCGAACTCGAGTCGCGTGTGCAGCACCCCAAGTACGGCAAGATCATCCGGACCACCAAGAAGGTCAAGGCCCACGACGAGAACGGCACCGCCGGCATCGGCGACCGGGTCTCGCTGATGGAGACCCGTCCGCTGTCGGCCACCAAGCGCTGGCGGCTGGTGGAGGTCCTCGAGCGGGCCAAGTAACCCGACAGACGCCCGACGCCCACCGCCGCACCGGCGGTGGGCGTTTGCGTTTCCGGCCTCGCGGGTATCAGCCCCGGTGGAGCCGTTCGGAGGATCCCGATCCTGAATCTTCTCAGCCGGCTGGTCGGCGTGCCGGCCTGCGTCGTCGCCGGTATCGCACTGATCGCGCGCAACCTCGAGGTGACCAACACGATCACCCTGGGTGCGTCCGCCTTCTCGCCGTACCTGATGCTGGCCG
>NZ_JBJTJF010000200.1:0-11331 GCF_046095365.1 Mycobacterium sp. | reverse complement strand
GAACTGGGTGCCGCCCAGTCCGACCGGGGGCCACGGCGGCGGGAACGTCGGCACCGGTTCACCCCGCGCCGGCGGGGGAAGCCACGGCGGGTAGCACCTCGGCGAGCACTGCCCGCCCAGCCCGCACGGAGGCCACTGCTGCGGCGGGAGGAACGGCTGCGACGGCGGTGCCGGCTGCGGCGTCGGATCGGCGGTAGGTTCGGCCTGCGCCGGCCCGGTGACGACGGCCGCGCCCAGCGCCGCGGCGAACAGCAACCGGGCCGCCGATCGGCTCATCCCTCGACCGAATCCCTCAGGGCTTCATCTCGTAGACGCCGCTGTAGCTCAGCACCTCCGAGACGAACGCCCCCTCGGCGTAGGCGTCGATCCGCGGCTTGCGCACCATGGCCATCGCCGCCGCGCTCTGCGCCGCGCTGGCCGAGGCCTGGCTGTGCAGGTTCACCGCCTGGTCGGCCATGTCGCGGATGAACACCGCGAACATCCGATCCAGGTGGGCCTCGGTCAGGTCGGACAGGTCGCTCACCGAGCCCGGCCGGGTCTGGCCCTCGTCGAGGGCAAGTCCGGCGGACTCCAGGATCAGGTGCGCGTAGACGATCTGGGTGAACAACTGGCCCAGCGTCTGCAGGTAGTCGAGGTCCTTCTGCTGTGCCTCGGTCGGCGGCGCGGTCAGCACGAGGTGGGTGAACGCGTCGATCTGCTCGCGGAACAGCGCGATGTTGGGCAGATGGGCGAAACGGTCGAAGACCGGGCGCCAGTCGGCGAACCCGATCGAGCCCAGACCCTTGGCCGGGCCCTGGTGGAACAGGTAGGCGTCGTCGCCGCCGTCCTGGCGCACCGGGGTGGGCGGGTACTCCTGTGCCGCTCCGTGCGCCGCGCCGAGGTAACGCGGCATGAACTTGAGGACCAGCGCGATGTTGACCGCGACCGTGCCCTCCAGCTTGGGCAGCGCGCGGATGTCGGCGGCCGCCCGGCTGAAGTAGGTGTCGCGCTCGAAGCCGCGGGCGGCGATCACGTCCCACAGCAGGTCCACGACGCGTTCGCCCTCGCTGGTCACCTTCGCCTTGGTGATCGGGTTGAACAGCAGGAAGCGGCGGTCTTCGTCACTGGCGCAGCGGAAGTAGTCCGTCGAGCGGGCGGCGAAGATCTTCATCGCGACCAGCCGCGCGTAGGCGTCGGCCAGCATCCGCCGCACATGCGGGAAGTCGGTGACCCGGCTGCCGTAGAGGACTCGGTTGTTGGCATGGGTCACCGCCTCGTAGAAGGCGTGCTCGCAGATTCCGATGCTCGCCCAGCCGAGGTTGACCTTGCCGACGTTGACGGTCGCCAGAGCAGCGTCGAAGGCCGCCTTGCCGACGTGCAGGATGTCGGCCGGCGCCACCGGGTAGTCGTGCAGGTTGAACGCCGCGACGTACATCTGGCCGGCGACGACGTTCTTGATCAGCTCGTAGTTCGGGTGGGTGGGGTCGACGAGGAAGAACACGTGCTCGCCGGGATGCTCGGGGTCGTCGTCGGCGAACTTGCCGTACACGCTGAGCCGGCCGGCGGCGTTGCCGTTGCCGATGTACCACTTGCCGCCGCTGGCGGAGTAGCCGTCGGCGGTGCGGGTCAGGATCATGTCCGAGGAGTAGATGTCGGCCCCGTGCTCGCGTTCGGACAGCCCGAACCCGAAGATGTGACCCTCGTCGAGCAGGCCGGCCACCAGCCCTCGGGCGCCGTCGTTGGCGCTGAGCCAGACCGGGCCAAGACCGAGAACCGAGACCTGCCAGGCATACCAGTGCGCCAGCGAGTAGAAGCCGAGGATCTCGTTGAGTTCGTTGATGCGGGCCAGATCCCAGCGGGCCTTCTCGTCACCGACCAGTGCGCCGACCTCGGCCGGTGTGGCGAAGGTCGCGAAGATCTTCTTGTCCGCAATCAGTTTGACGAAGTCGGCGTACCACTCGCCGGAGTAGTACTCCTCCTTGTTGCGGGCCAGGCCCTTGGTCTCGAAGAAGTCCACCAGCGCCATAAGCTGCTGCTGGGTGCCCGCGTCGAAGGAGGACGGGGAGTAAGTGGCGGGATTGAAGAGCAAAGACATGCCGGCGAGCCTAACCTGTGGCGGCCGCATCGCCGGAATCCTGTGGCCGCTAGACCGCCAGCGTCGTGCCGGTCTCCCGTTCGGCGAAGGCCACGAGGGCCGCCGCCGCGGTGTAATCGCAGGCCGGCGCCGAACGGCCGATCAGCACCGGGTCGCCCCGGAGGCCGAACCTGCCGGTGACGCCGACGTAACTGCCGGGCGGGACCGGTTCGCTGATGCAGTACAGCGTCGGCGCCGCTCCCTGGTCGATGTCGTTGGCCACCCGGTCGGCAAGGAACTTCACCGTCCGGTGGGCTGCCGACATCAGCGGGGAATCCGAGACATGCGACAGGTTCGACGCAACCCAGCCGGGGTGGGTGAGGTGCGCGACGATGCCTGATCGCGCCGCGCGCAGACGGCGGTCAAGTTCCAGGCCCCACAACATCCCGGCCAACTTGGACCGCGCGTAAGCGCCCATCGGGGTCCACCGGTGGCGGCGCAGGTGCATGTCGTCAAGCCGCAGCGTCGCCGACCTGTGCGCCTCCGAGCCGACGATGATGATCTGCGAACCGATCTGAGGCAGTAGCAGGTTCGTCAACGCGAACGGTCCAAGGAAGTTGGTGCCGAGGGTCATCTCGAAGCCGTCGACCGTCTCGGTGCGACGCGCGGCCACTGCTCCGGCGTTGTTGATCAGGATGTCTATGTCGCCGTCGACCCGGAAGGCGCGGACCGAGTCCAGGTCGGCGAGATCCAGCTTCACCACAGATGTCGCCCCGCCGATCTCGGCCGCGCGCTGCCGGCCGAGTTCGGTGTTGCGCACGGCCAGGACCACCTGCGCCCCGGCTTTGGCCAACGCGGAGGCCGTAGCCAACCCGACGCCGTTGGTCGCCCCGGTCACGACCGCGCGTTTGCCGGTCAGGTTGCCGAGCCGACTCACAGACCACGGGACCGTCACGGCGCCAGCGTACGGTCCGCTCCGTGTTTGGATATCGGGTGTGGAACGTCTCTTCAACGCCATCCTCGCCCTGAAAGAACGCGGCCTGCTGCCCGACGCGGTCATGCGCCGCCTGGTCCGGCTCATGTGCGCCCAGTGGGTGAAGACCTTCGAGTGCGGCGGCGACCTGGACAAACAGGCCCAGTACAAGCAGAGGTACTTCGCGAAACTGCGTGCCAGCGCCGGGGCCACCCATCAGGACGACGCGAACATCCAGCACTACGAGGTGCCGACCGGTTTCTTCGACATCATGCTGGGGCCCTACAGGAAGTATTCGTGCTGCCTGTTCCCACAGACCACGACCGGCCTCGCCGACGCCGAGGTCGCGATGCTGCGCACCTTCCTGGAGGAACGCTTGCAACTCGGCGAACTGGTCAAGCAGCGCGGGCCGCTGCGCGTGCTCGACCTCGGCTGCGGCTGGGGCTCGCACGGCAGTTACATCCTGGACAACTACGACGACGTCGACGTCACCTTCCTGTCCAACAGCGCCACGCAGCAGGCGTACATCAAGGAGCGCAACGCCGGCCACGCCGGCCGGTTCGCCAACGTCAAGGCCGACGCCAGCACCTTCGACCCACCGGAGTTCCGCGGGGCGTTCGACGTCATCGTGTCCTGCGAGATGCTCGAGCACATGAAGAACTACGACATGGTGCTGAGCAAGGTCAGTTCCTGGTTGCGGCCCGACGGCCGAATGATGGTGCAGATCCTGGGGAATCGGCGGTTCGCCTACGACTTCAACACCACCGACTGGATGGGCAAGTACTTCTTCGCCGGCGGCACCATGCCCAGCCGGGACCTGCTCGAGCACTTCCTGCCGCCCGACCTCAGGCAAACCCGGGTCTGGGACGTCGACGGGCGCGAGTACACCAAGACCCTCGACGCCTGGCTGGAACGCCTCGACGCCAACTCCAAGGCCTGCACGCGGGCCCTGGAGGGCGGTCCGACGCCGGCGCCGATCGCGCTGCAGCGCTGGCGGATGTTTCTGCTGTTCTGCTCGGAGGTCTTCGCGTACCGGGACGGCAACGAGTGGATGGTCTTTCACTACCTGTTCGAGAAAACCCCTTGATCCACTCGGGCTGGATCCACTCGGGCTGGATCAGAGCGGCGGCGATCGCGTCGAGTTGTTTTCTCCTCGCGGCCTGCTCGGCCCCCTCCCAGTCGCCGCCTGTTACCGCGACGGCGGGCCCGCTGGTCTGGCAGCCCTGCGGTGAGCTGCCCGGGCAGACCAGGGAATGCGCCACCCTGAAGGTTCCGCTGGACTACGCCGACCCCGCCGGGCCCGCCATCGCCCTCGCGCTGGCGCGGATTCCGGCGCGCGGGCCCGGTCCGCGGCTGGGCACGATCCTGGTCGATCCCGGCGGCCCCGGAATCTCCGGAGTCGACGAGATCCTCACCCTGCCCCGTCAACTCAGCGATGCGGTCGAGGCCCGCTACGACGTCGTCGGCTGGGACCGCCGGGCGGTCGGCAAGAGCAGTCCGTTGTGGTGCCGCACCGCCGGTGAGATGGGCGCCTACGCCCGCGCCCTGGCAAGCGCCCAGTGGTCGGCCTCGGCAGGATCGCCCGAGGTGGCGGGCTGGGCTGAGCAGGCCCGCGCCTTCAGCGACGGCTGCGCCTCCGGCAACCCCGACCTGATCGGTCATATCGGCACCCGCGACTCGGCCCGCGACATGGAGTCGATCCGGGTCGCCCTCGGCGAGCAGGCGATGAATTACGTCGGCTGGTCGCACGGCACGAAACTGGCCGCCCTCTACATCGATGCCTACCCCCAGCGCGTCGGCCGCATGGTGCTCGACAGCGCCATCGACCCGTCGTTGTCGATCGCCGAGTACAACCGCGGTCAGTCGCGGGCGCTGGAAGCCCAGCTGATGCGGTTCGTCGATTACTGCACCGCCGCCGGTGACTGCCCGCTGCCGGCCGGCCACGCCGCCGCCACCGCGGCCCTCAAGGCCTATCTGCTGTCGTTGCCCGCGCAGACCGGCGATCCCAGGACACCGACCCGGGCCGACGCCATGGCGGCGCTGAGCGAAGCGATGTACGTTCCCCCGGACTCATTCCCGGAACTGCTTCGTGGTCTGCGCGATGCTCTGGCCGGCGACGGGGCCGGGCTGATCGGACTCGGCGGACTGCGCGAGAACGAGAACTCCGCCGATCCGTCGAACAAACTGCAGGCTCTCTACGCGATCAACTGCTACGACTCAACGCCGACTCCCGACGTCGCCGGCACCGCGGCGCTGGCCGTCCAGTGGGACGCCGACACCCCGATCTTCGGGTCGGCCAACGCGTGGGGGGGCCTGCGCTGCAACGATTTTCCTGCTCACGACCCCATCGGGCCGAAAAAGGTACGCGGCGAGGGCGCGGCGCCGGTCGTGATCGTCGGTGCCCGCGACGATGGTGCCACACCCTTGATATGGTCGGAAGCCCTTGCCGGACAGCTGGTCTCGGCACGCTTGGTGATCGCCGACACCGACGTGCACTCAGTCTACCCGGACCACAACCGCTGCGTCACCGATATCGTCGACGCCTACCTGCTGGACGGGGACGCGCCGCCGCCGTCATCGGACTGCCCGGCCGACTGAGAAGAACCGCCCGCGGTGACCAGGAACATCCAGACCAGGGTCGCCAATCCGGTGGCGACCGCCTGGATGCTGACGACAAACGAGATGTACTCGTGCCAGACCGCGGCCACGCCGCAGCGCGGATCGAAGTCCGCTTTGACCAGCATCGTGAATGCGAGTACGACTGCGGTGGTCATCATCAGCACGGTGAAGACCGGCGCCACCCTCTTGCCGGAATCGTCTTCCGCCGCGGTGTTGCGGACGTAGTTCAGCTCGACTGCGATGGCGAGCAGCAGGACCGAGAGGATGTTGGTCATGTCGGAGAAGAACGACGACGAAACCTCCCCGGCGCACCCCCCCTCGGTGTTGATCACCGGATACCAAAGCGCCGAGGCGATCTGGACGACGAAGGCCCCGATGGACAGCGGGATGATCCAGCCCCGCGACCCCCGGTTCTCAGCGAGCGCCGAGACGAGGAGCATGGTCATCGCGACGACGAACACCGCGGAGGCGGCGATGCTGAGCCACACCGTCTCGACGTCGCCCAGACCGGCGCGGTGCTCGGAGGTGACGATCAGCGCCAGGTGGCCGAGGATGACCAGAGCGGCGCCCACCGCCCACCAACCGCGCACCAGCTGGCCGATGAAGGACGACAGACCGATCCGCTCCGCGCTGATCCGCCACTTGATCGCGGCCGAGGTGAGCACGAGCAGGACGTCCAGCGCCAGAACCAGCCACTGGCGGCTGGTCGCTGCGAGTTCGGAATGCCCGGTGATGTCGAGCAGGAACTCGACGATGTCGTCACTGAAGGTGAAGCCGACCAGCAGCAGGAAAACCGCTGACAATGCCGGAAGGTCGGAGGGCAGATTGCCCACCCGCCGACCGGCTGACTCCTCCACGACAGCACAATAACGTCAGCGACGGGGGTGGAACCGGCATTGACGGCGACGGCGCTGTGATAGATCAACAACGATGCCCGTCATACTGCCCGACGACCCGCGCCTGGCCACCGCGACCGAACGCCAGGTTTTCCATGCCCTCGTCGGCCAACTCGGTGAGGGCGATGTGATCATCGCCGGCCAGCGGGTCACCGACCACCAGAAGGACCACGAGATCGACTTCGTGGTCGCCGTCGAGGGCGCCGGCATCGTCTGCGTCGAAGTGAAGGGCGGCGAGGTCTGGCACGACGGGAAGGACTGGCTGCAGAGCCAGCACGACGGCAGGGTCAAAGTCATCGACCCGGTGCGTCAGGTCCGCCAGGCCAGGTACGCGCTGCGTTCGTTCATCGAGAAGGACCCCCGCTGGACCAGGGGCCGAGTCAGGTGGAACCACGTCGTGGTGTTCCCCAAAAGCTCGGTGTCACAGGAGTTCGCGCTGCCGGACTGCCCGCGCTGGATGGTGATCGACCGGGACGAGATCTCCGGTCTGGGCGCCAGGCTGCGCGACATCGCCCTCAACCAGAAGACGCATCTGCCGCTGCTCGCCGACACTGCCGTCGAGCAGTTGCAGACCGCGCTGGGCGGGCGGGGTCTGCCCCAGCGCGACGTCGTCGCCCGGGCGCTGGCCAACGAGGACGCGGCCGACATCCTCAATGAACAACAGGCCGTCATCCTGGGCGCCGTCAGGCTGCTGCCCCGGGTTGAGATCCGGGGCGGGGCCGGCAGCGGCAAGACGTTCATGGCCGTCGAGCAGGCCCGCCGGCTGGCCGCCGAGGGCCGGCGGGTGGCGCTGATCTGCTACTCCCACGGCCTGGCCTCCTACCTCAAGCGGGTCACGTCCGGCTGGGCGCGCCGCCAGCAGCCGGCCTACGTGGGGGAGTTCCACAGCCTGGGCATCGGGTGGGGCGCTCCGGCGGCTCCCGACGAGAACGAGCGAACCAAGGAGACCTCGCAGTTCTTCGAACACGACCTACCCGCCGCCATGCTCGACCTCGCCGGCGGCCTGCCGGACGGAAAACGCTTCGACGACATCGTGATTGACGAGGCGCAGGACTTCGCCGACAGTTGGTGGGAGCCGGTGCTGGCGGCCCTGCGCGACCCGGAGGCCGGTGGGCTCTACGTGTTCATCGACGAGGGTCAGCGGGTGTTCGACCGGCAGGGCACCCCGCCGGTTCCGCTGGTGCCGCTGATCCTCGACCAGAACATCCGCAACACCCGCCAGATCGCCAACACCTTCCAGCCCCTCGTCGACCATCCGATGCGGCTGCTCGGCGGTGAGGGGCCCGAGGTGCGGTTCGTGTCGTGCAAGACCGACGAGGCACTCGACGTCGGTGACGACCAGATCGAGGCCCTGCTCGACCAGGGCTGGCGTCCCGAGGACGTCGCCCTGCTGACCACCGGCAGCCGCCACCCCGAGCAGGTCGCCCGGCAGGCCGCGGGCACCGCCGCCTACTGGGACAGCTTCTGGGACGCCGAGCAGGTGTTCTACGGACACGTGCTGGGATTCAAGGGCCTGGAACGCCGGGCCATCGTGCTGGTGGTCAACGACCGGTATGCGTTGCAGCGGGCTCCCGAACGGCTCTACGTCGGGCTGTCGAGGGCGCGCGACCAACTGGTGGTGTGCGGCGATCCCGACACCATCGCGAAGTCCGGCGGCCCGGACCTGGCGCGACGGCTCGGAATCGGCCCGCCCTGAGTTGTCCGTCTCCCGGCCTACGTCTCCCGGCCTACGAGTGGTTCTTCGGGGCCTGCGGACTTGACCCGTGGGGCGACCTGGTCGGCTGACGGCCGGCCGGCTGCGGGCGGCGGGCCCGGCGGCGACGGCCCCCGGGCGCGCCGGGGCGGCGGAGGTCCGGTTGTGCCGCAGCCGGTTTGGCGGCCGCGGGACCGCGCGGCGGTGCGATCTCGCCGACCAGTTCCAGGACCGGCGGGGAGTCCGCGGCGACCAGTTGCGGGGTCGCCGTGATGCCCGCCTTGCGCAGGAGCGCCTGGGTGTCCTTGCGCTGTTCGGGCAGCACCACGGTGACGACGTCGCCGGTGCGACCGGCCCGCGCGGTGCGACCCGAACGGTGCAGATAGGCCTTGTGCTCGGCCGGCGGGTCGATGTGCACCACCAGCTCGACGTCGTCGACGTGGACGCCGCGCGCGGCGATGTCGGTGGCCACCAGCACCCGGGCACTGCCGTCGGTGAAGGCCGCCAGGTTGCGGTCCCGCGCCGGCTGGGACAGGTTTCCGTGCAGGTCCACCGAGGGGATGCCGGATTCGGTCAGCTGGCGGGCAAGCTTGCGGGCCTGATGTTTGGTGCGCATGAACAGGATTCGCCGGCCGCTGCCGGAGGCCAGCGTGTGCACCAGTTTCTTCTTGGCCTCGGCGCCCTCGACGTGGAAGACGTGGTGGGTCATGGCGGCGACCGGGGAGTTCCGGCTGTCCACCGAGTGCGACACCTCCTCGTTGAGGAAGCGCTTGACCAGGATGTCCACCCCGTTGTCCAGCGTCGCCGAGAACAACAGGCGCTGCCCGCCGCGCGGCGTGGCTGCCAGGATCCGGGTGACACCGGGCAGGAATCCGAGGTCGGCCATGTGGTCGGCCTCGTCGATGACGGTGATCTGCACCGCCTCGAGACTGACCAGTTTCTGGCGCATCAGGTCCTCGAGCCGGCCGGGGCAGGCCACGACGATGTCGACGCCGCCCTGCAGCGCCTTGACCTGGCGGGCCTGGGGCACGCCGCCGAAGATCGTGCTGACCCGAAGGCCGTAGGCGGCGGCCAGGGGCGCCAGCGTCGCGGTGATCTGGGTGGCCAGTTCCCGGGTCGGTGCCAGCACCAGGCCGGCCGGCCGGTTCGGGCGCCGGGCGTGGTCGGCCAGTCGCGCCACCAGTGGGATGGCGAAGGCCAGAGTCTTGCCGCTGCCGGTCTTGCCGCGGCCGAGGACGTCACGGCCGGCCAGGGTGTCCGGCAGGGTCGCGGTCTGGATCGGGAACGGTTGGGTGCGCCCGGCCGCGGTCAGTGCGCGCACCAGTGGTGCGGGCACGCCGAGGTCGGCGAATGTCGTGTCGGTGGTCATGGTCGGTGTGCCTTTCCGGCATCTGGTGCGCTGCGCTCCGGTGGCGTGTGGCCGTCGGGCGAAATCAGCACTTGGGTGGGCGAGACTGCCCGGCGGGCAATATCGAATCGCCGCGAGAAGGGGGGTGCGCTGCCTGGCAGCGGACGTCAGGCCCGGCGCTCCGGCCCGAGGTTCCGGGGGGCGGCGGATGACGAATCCCACGACGTACCGGCTGCAGCGGACTGTAACCGGAGTTATCCCCAGTCTAACAGCACGTGTACTGCCGCCGGAAGGCCGGCACCGGGTGCGCCAGGTCACGAGACTTTTGCCGAACCGTTGCCGGGCCGGTGGCGGTCATCGGTTCGAACCGCCGTCGGGCTGTGACTATGATTCGGAAGCGTCAACGGTGACGGCTGCCCCCTGGACGACTGCCCTGGAGTGATTTCGGTGACCCTTTCGCATCGCGCACGGACGACAAGTCTGGTCGTCGTGGCGATGCTGTGCGGTGCGCTGGCGGGCGACGTCGCCGGCCTGCCCGGTTGTCACGACGGCTGCAAGACCGCCACCGCCACCGCGGCGGCGCCGGTCACCCCGACTCCGGCGAGGCCGCCGGTGATGGGGTTGTCGCCCTTCGACGGCGCCGAGGACGTCAACCCGCTGACCAAGCCGGTCGTCGACGTCCTCGACGGCAAGATCACCAGCGCCACCCTGAGCGACGACTGGGGCAATGTGGTGCAGGGCCTGATCGGGGACAACGGCACGACCTGGTCCCCGACCGAGCGGCTGAACTTCGCCAGGACCTACACGCTGTCGGTCAACAGCAAGAGCCCGGCGGGGGTGCCGCTGTCGCGGACCAGCACCTTCAGCACCGTGGTGCCCTACAACTACATCCGCCCCTACATCGAGGTGCAGGGCGGCTTCGCTCCCAATCCGGACGTCCGCTACGGCGTCGGCACCGTCGTCATCGCGCACTTCGACGAGGCGGTCACCGACAAGGTGCTCGCCGAGAAGCACATGTTCGTCAAGACCGACCCGCCGGTGCAGGGCTCCTGGAACTGGATCAGCGACTCCGTCGCGCACTGGCGCCCCGAGCACTACTACGCCCCGGGCACCCGGATCGACGTGGACCTCAACGTGTTCGGCCTGAAGCTCGGCGAGGGTCTGTACGGGCAGACCGACGCCCACGCGACCATCAACATCGGCGCCGCGCACCTGGCCGTCGCCAATGACATCACCAAACAGGTCAGCGTCTTCGACAACGGACGGCTGGTGCGCACCATGCCCACCTCGATGGGGCGCGGCGGAACCTCATTGATCGCGGGCAAGACGTTCTCCTGGTGGACGCCGTCGGGCACCTACAGCGTGCTCGACAAAGGTGAGGTCGTCACGATGAACTCGCTGACCTACGGAATCCCGCTCGGCACCGCCGACAGCTACAACCGCAAGATCGGCTGGGCCACCCGGATCAGCACGGACGGCATCTACCTGCACGAGCTCAACGACACCATCTGGGCGCAGGGCAACACCAACCTCTCGCACGGCTGCCTGAACCTCAGCGGCGAGAACGCCAAGTGGTTCTTCGACTTCGTCCAGCCCGGCGACCCGGTGGAGATCCGCTATACCGGCGGTCCGCCGCTGACGATCGCGCAGGGCGGGGACTGGTCGGTGCCCTGGAAGGACTGGGTCAAGGGCAGCGCGCTGTCGCCCAAGCCCGCGCCTCCGCCACCGCCGGCGCCCGCCGCGGTCACC
>NZ_JBJTJF010000199.1:0-33205 GCF_046095365.1 Mycobacterium sp. | reverse complement strand
ACCTCCGACCTCTTCGTTATCAGCGAAGCGCTCTAACCGCCTGAGCTATAGGCCCGCACGAATGCGCGACGAGACTACCGCACCCGCGGGCGGCTAGTCCAAGTCAGCCAGCGTGACCTCGACCCCGCCGACGATGTCGGTACTGAGGTTGTAGATGTAGGCGCCCGCGGTGGCCATGGCCGTCAGCAGCACGATGTTCACCAGACCGATCAGGGCGGCGCCGCCGAAGATCGACGATGCCGACACCAGGTCGGTCCCGCCGCCGCTGCCGCTGGTCAGCAGGTCTCCGACATTGCTGTTGAGTTTGTTCCACACCCCCATGGCCCCGAGCACGAGGTAAAGGAATGCCACCGCGATCATCCACACGAAGAACAGCGCCACGTTGAGCAGCAACGACACCTTCAGCGCGCTCCACGGGTCGATGCGGCGGATCTGCATGCTGGCCCGCAGCGGACCACGCTGCGCGCCGGCGACCTGGATGCGCGAGGTCGGGGCGGTGAGTGTGGCCGCGGCGTGCCGGGCCTGCTGGGGCGGCCTGGGCACCGGCCCGGAGAGGTCGGGCAGTTCACTCGGGATGGGCTCGACGACGCTGAGGTCGGTCCGTTGCCCGGTGGGGTTCAGCCCGGACAGGTCCGGTGCTGCGGTGCCGGTCACGTAGCGCTGGGTGGCCGCGGGCCGCACCGGCGCGCCGTCGGTGCGGGGGCGGACGCTGTTCTGCCAGGGCGGGACGTCGGTATAGACGTCCGCCGGGCGCTCGCCCGTCCCGGGCTGACCCGGCTCGTTCGGTGAACTCACCGCTTCTCCTTCGTCGTCCCGCCGTCCGGCGCTACTCGGCGCCGTCCTCCCCGGCACGATCCTCCGGGTCGTCCTGTTCGTCGGCGTTTCGGGCAATGGCTATCAGTGTGTCGCCCTCACCCAGGTTCATCAAGCGAACGCCCTTGGTCTGGCGTCCGGCCTTGCGAACCTGTCGTGCCGCGGTGCGGATCACTCCGCCGCCCGAGGTGATCGCGTACAACTCGCTGTCGTCGTCGACCACCAGGGCGCCCACCAGACTGCCACGGCGGGCGTCGTACTGGATGGTCAGGATCCCTTTACCGCCCCGGCCCTGGGCGCTGTACTCCTCGATCGCGGTGCGCTTGGCGTACCCGCCGGCCGTCGCGACCAGCAGATATGTGCCCTCCCGCACCACGTTGAGGCTCAGCAGCCGGTCGTCGGCGTTGAACCGCATGCCCTGCACCCCGGAGGTGGCGCGGCCCATCGGGCGCAGCGCCTCGTCGGTGGCCGAGAACCGGATCGACTGGCCCTTGGCGCTGACCAGCAGCAGGTCGTCGTCGGCCGAGCACAGCACCGCGCCGACCAGTTCGTCGCCGTCACGCAGGTTCACCGCCACGATGCCACCGGAGCGGTTGGAGTCGAAGTCGGTCAGCTTGGACTTCTTGACCAGGCCGTTGCGGGTGGCCAGCACCAGGTACGGCGCGTCCTCGTAGCTCTTGATCTGGATGACCTGGGCGATGCGCTCATCGGGCTGGAACGCCAGCAGGTTGGCCACGTGCTGGCCGCGCGCGGTGCGCAGCGCCTCGGGCAACTCATAGGCCTTGGCCCGGTACACCCGGCCCTGGGTGGTGAAGAACAGGATCCAGTCGTGGGTGGAGCACACGAAGAAGTGCCGCACGATGTCGTCCTGCTTGAGTCCGGCGCCCTGCACGCCCTTGCCGCCGCGCTTCTGGCTGCGGTAGAGGTCGGTCTTGGTGCGCTTGGCGTAGCCGGTCTCGGTGATGGTGACGACGACGTCCTCGCGGGCGATGAGGTCCTCGTCGGACACCTCGCCGTCGGCGGCGACGATCTTGCTGCGCCGGTCGTCGCCGTGCGTGTCGACGATCTCGGCGAGTTCGTCGCGCACGATCGCGCGCTGGCGCTCCGGCTTGGCCAGGATGTCCTCGAGGTCGGCGATCTCCTTCTCGATCGCGGCCAGGTCGTCGATGATCTTCTGGCGCTCCAGGGCCGCCAGCCGGCGCAGCTGCATGTCCAGGATCGCCTGGGCCTGGATCTCGTCGATGTCGAGCAGTTCGATCAGTCCGGCCCGGGCGACGTCGACGGTCTCCGAGGCGCGGATCAGCGCGATCACCTCGTCGAGGGCGTCGAGGGCTTTGACCAGGCCGCGCAGGATGTGGGCCCGCTCGTTGGCCTTGCGCAGCCGGTAGGTGGTGCGCCGCACGATCACGTCGAGCTGGTGCTCGACGTAGAGGCGGATCATCTGGTCCAGCCGCAGCGTGCGCGGGACGCCGTCGACGATGGACAGCATGTTGGCGCCGAAGCTGGTCTGCAGCTGGGTGTGCTTGTAGAGGTTGTTCAGCACCACCTTGGCGACCGCGTCGCGCTTGATCTCCACGACGATGCGCAGGCCGACCCGGTCGCTGGACTGGTCCTCGATGTTGGAGATGCCGGCCAGCTTGCCCTCGCGGACCTGGTCGGCGATCGAGGTGATGAAGTTGTCGTGGTTGACCTGATACGGCAGCTCGGTGATGACGATCGAGGTTCGCCCGCGGGAGTCCTCCTCGATCTCCACCACCCCGCGCATCCGGATCGATCCGCGGCCCGTGGTGTAGGCGTCGACGATGCCCTGGGTTCCGGCGATCAGGCCGGCGGTGGGGAAGTCGGGCCCCTTGACCCGCTCCATGCACGCGGCGAGGGTGGCCTCCTCGTCGGCGTCGTGGTTCTCCAGGCACCAGTTGACGGCCTGGGCGAGCTCGCGCAGGTTGTGCGGCGGGATGTTGGTGGCCATGCCCACCGCGATGCCACCGGATCCGTTGGCCAGCAGATTGGGGAACCGGCTCGGCAGAACGGTGGGCTCCTGCACCCGGCCGTCGTAGTTGGGGATGAAATCGACTGTCTCCTCGTCGATTTCGCGCAGCATCTCCATCGCCAGCGGAGTGAGGCGGGCCTCGGTGTACCTCATGGCGGCCGGCGGGTCGTTGCCCGGCGAACCGAAGTTGCCCTGCCCGTCCACCAGTGGATAGCGCAGCGACCACGGCTGAGCCATCCGGACCAGGGTGTCGTAAATGGAGGCGTCGCCGTGCGGGTGGTAGTTGCCCATCGTCTCGGCGACCGACCGGGCCGACTTGGCGTGGCTGCGGTCGGGACGGAAACCGGAGTCGTACATCGCATAGAGCACCCGCCGGTGCACCGGCTTGAGGCCGTCGCGCACCTCCGGCAGGGCCCGGCCGACGATGACGCTCATCGCGTAGTCGATGTAGCTGTTCTGCATCTCCTGCTGGATATCGACCGGTTCGATCCGGTCGCCGGCAGTCCCGTCGGGGGGCAGGGTGGTGTCGGTCATCAGTGTCAGTCCCTATCGACTATCGACTAAACGTCAAGGAAGCGAACGTCTTTGGCGTTGCGGGTGATGAAGCTGCGCCGCGCCTCGACGTCGTCTCCCATCAGTACGGAGAACAACTCGTCGGCGGCGGCGGCGTCGTCGAGGGTGATTTGGCGCAGCACACGCACCGCCGGGTCCATGGTGGTCTCCCACAACTCCTTGGCATCCATCTCGCCGAGGCCCTTGTACCGCTGGATGCCGTCGTCCTTGTTGATCTTCTTGCCGGCCTTCATACCGGCCTCCAGCAGGCCGTCCCGCTCGCGGTCGGAGTAGGCGAACTCCGGCTCGGTGCGCTGCCACTTGAGCTTGTACAGCGGCGGCTGGGCCAGGAAGACGTGGCCGTGCTCGATCAGCGGCTTCATGAACCGGAAGAGCAGGGTCAGCAGCAGTGTGGAGATGTGCTGGCCGTCGATGTCGGCGTCGGCCATCAGCACGATCTTGTGGTAGCGCAGCTTGGCGATGTCGAACTCGTCGTGGATGCCGGTGCCCAGGGCGGTGATGATGGCCTGGACCTCGGTGTTCTTCAGCACCCGGTCGATGCGCGCCTTCTCGACGTTGATGATCTTGCCGCGCAGCGGCAGGATCGCCTGGAACATCGAGTCCCGGCCGCTCTTGGCCGAGCCGCCGGCCGAGTCGCCCTCGACAACGTACAGTTCCGAGGCCCTCGGGTCGGTGGAGCGGCAGTCGGCGAGCTTTCCGGGCAGGCCGCCGATGTCGGTGGCGCTCTTGCGCCGCACCAGCTCGCGGGCCTTGCGCGCTGCGATCCGGGCCTGGGCCGACGAAACGGCTTTGTTCACAATGATTTTGGCGTCCGCAGGGTTGGACTCGAACCAGTGCGTGAGCTGCTCGTTGCAGACCTTCTGAACGAACGACTTCACTTCGGTGTTGCCCAGTTTCGTCTTGGTCTGGCCCTCGAACTGCGGTTGGGCCACCTTGACCGAGATCACCGCGGCCAGGCCCTCGCGGATGTCGTCGCCGGTGAGGTTGGCGTCTTTCTCCTTGAGCAGTTTCTTGTCCTTGGCGTACTTGTTGACCACGCCGGTCAGCGCCGCACGGAAACCCTCCTCGTGGGTGCCACCCTCGTGGGTGTTGATGGTGTTGGCGAAGGTGAAGACCGACTCCTGATAGCCCTCGTTCCACTGCATGGCCACCTCGACCTCATGGCCCTCGCCCTTGCCGCCGAAGTCCACCACGCTGGTGTGGATCGACTTCTTGGTGCGGTTGATGTGCTTGACGAAGTCGACCAGGCCGCCGGGGTAGTGGAAGGTGCGTTGCATGACCTTCTTGGCGGGGGCGGACTTCTCGGCGGCGAGTGCGTCGGCGGACTTGGGCGCTTCGGCGGTGTCGCTGACGACCTCGTCGACGACCTCCTCGGGCATCACCCGCTCGTCGGTGAGGGTGATGGTCAGGCCCTTGTTGAGGAAGGCCATCTCGCGTAGCCGCTGCTCGACGGTGTCGAAGTCGTAGTCGGTGGTCTCGAAGATGTTCGGGTCGGCCCAGAACCTGATGGTGGTGCCGGTCTTCTTGGTCTTCTCGCCCTGCTTGATGCTGCCCGGAACCGAATTGTCGTAGGTCTGGAACCACTCGTGCCCGTCGCGGCAGATGTCGGCCTCCAGCCGGGTGGACAACGCGTTGACCACCGAGACCCCGACGCCGTGCAGACCGCCGGAGACCTGGTAGGCGCCCTCCTCGAACTTGCCGCCGGCGTGCAGGACGGTCATCACGACGTCGACGGTCGGCACACCGGAGTCGTGCATGGCCACCGGGATGCCGCGGCCGTTGTCGCAGACCTCCACCCCGCCGTCGTCGAGCAGCCGGACGTCGACCTGGTTGGCGAACCCGGCCATCGCCTCGTCGACGGCGTTGTCCACGACCTCCCAGATCAGGTGGTGCAGCCCGCGCCGGCCGGTGGAGCCGATGTACATGCCGGGGCGTTTGCGGACAGCCTCCAGTCCCTCGAGGATCTTGATCGAGTCCGCGCCGTATCCGGTGTCGGGTTTCTTCTTCTTCGGGGCAGCCACGGCCGGACGGTTCTCCTCGGGATTGAGCGAGGCGCGGCCCCTGCTGGAACGAGCCGCGCGGACATCTGCTCCCAGTCTACCGGGAAGGTGGGACAGGACCGATTCTGCGGCGGCGTTTCCACACAGCTAATTGCGCCGTACGCGCGCAATCCCCGGTCCATGTGCCAGCGAACGGCCGACACGCCCGTCTGCGGGGTTTTGGTGCCCCTGAGGCCGGTGTGATAGGGGCGCTCCGGGGGGCGTCAGCCGTAGGTGTCGCGCGGTCCGCGCCCGGAGATGTGGCGGGGTCCCTTGCGCCAGGACGGGGCCGTGGGTCCGGTGATCTTCAGGGCCTTCACCACGCCGTCGCCGACGGCGGCGGCGATCTTCGCCAGCAGCTGGGACTGCACCATCCGCAGCTGGGTGGCCCACGCGGTCGACTCGGCCGAGACGCTGAGCACCCCGTCGCGCAGGGCGACGGGGATGGCGTGCTCGGCGATCTGCTCGCCGACCACCTGCGGCCACTGCGCGAAGACCGTGCCCTCGGCCACCCGGGGGGACCAGCCCCGGGTCTTGGCCAGCTCCCGGGCGACCCCGCCGAGCGGTTGCGGGTCCCGGGCGTCCGGGCCCGGGCCCGACCAGCGCCGGCGGCCCCGCTTGGCGCCGGACCGGGGCGCACCGGGCGCGCGCCGGCCCTGGCCGACCTCCTTGCCCTGGGTGCGGGCGGCGGCGCGAGCCTCCTCCAGCGCCCGGCGGACCAGGTCCATCCCGGCCAGGCCGGCCAGGTGCTCCGGCGGTGTCGGGTCGGCGTCGGGGTCGGTCATAGCTGCACCAGGGCAGAGGCCCGCCCGGTCTCGTCGTCGCGCAGGGTGACCCCGATCCGGGTGGCGTCCCAGTCCTCGGGGATGTCCTCGCCCACCGCGGCGGTCACCAGGACCTGCTCGGCCCCGGCCGCGACTCCGGCCAGCGCCCGCCGGCGGGCGGCATCCAGTTCGGCGAACACGTCGTCGAGGATGAGCACCGGTTCGCTGCCCTCGCCGCGCAGCAGTTCATAGGCCGCCAGCCGCAAAGCCAGTGCCAGCGACCAGGATTCGCCGTGGCTGGCGAACCCCTTGGCCGGCTGGTCGCCCAACCGCAGTTCCAGGTCGTCGCGGTGCGGCCCGACCAGGCACATGCCCCGGTCCAGTTCGGCGTCGCGGCGGCGGGCCAGGGCGGACAGCAGTTCGGCCCGCAGATACTCGGGGTCGGTCTGATCGACGTCGACGCCGCTGCGGTAGGCGATGCCGGCCGGGCGGGACGCAGGAGCCAGCACCTGGTAGGCCTTCTCGACCTCGGGGCCGAGCTGGTTGACCAGCGCCAGCCGGGCGGCCATCAGCTGCGCGCCGTGGTCGGCGAGGTGACCGTCCCAGACCTCGAGGGTGTCGAGCACCCCGCGGTCGGATCGCAGCCGCGAGCCGGTCGCCGACTTGAGCAGGGCGGTGCGCTGACGCAGCACCTTGTCGTAGTCGGCCCGTACCCCGGCGATGGCCGGCCGTCGCACGGTGGCCAGTTCGTCGAGGTAGCGCCGGCGCTCGCCGGGGTCTCCACGCACCAGGGCCAGGTCCTCGGGGGCGAACAGCACCGCCCGCACCGCTCCCAGCACTTCGCGGGTGCTGCGCACCGGGGAGCGGTTCAGCCGGGCCTTGTTGGCCCGGCCGGCGGCGATCTCGATGTCGACGGCCAGTTCGCGCCCATCGCTGACCACGATGGTCGACACCACCGCCCGCTCGGCGCCGGTCCGGATCAACGGCGCGTCCGTCGCCACCCGGTGTGACCCCAGGGTCGCCGAATACCACAGCGCCTCAACGAGATTGGTCTTGCCGTAGCCGTTCTGGCCGACGAACACCGTCCGGCCCGGTTCCAGGTCCACCTCGACGTGGGCCCAGGAGCGGAAGTCGCGCAGCGCCAGGTGACGGACGTACATGGTGTCGGGCCGGGCTACCCGGACAGCGGCACCCGTTTGACCGCGTGCCCGCCGAACTGGTTGCGCAGTGCGGAGACCGCCTTCATGGTGGGCGACTGGTCCTGGCGGGAGGCGAACCGCGCGAACAGCGACGCGGCGATCACCGGGGTGGGCACCCGGTGGTGGATGGCCTCCTCCACCGTCCAGCGCCCCTCGCCGGAGTCCTCGGTGTAGTCCGAGATGTCGGCGAAGTCGGGGTCCTCCTTGAGCGCCTTGGCCAGCAACTGCTGCAGCCAGGACCGCACCACGGTGCCGTTGGTCCAGGCCTGGATGACCGCCTGGGTGTCGGTGATCAGCGGCTCGGACTTGAGCAGCTCGTAGCCTTCGGCGTAGGCGTGCATCAGGCCGTACTCGATGCCGTTGTGCACCATCTTGGCGTAGTGGCCGGCGCCGACCGGGCCGGCGTGGACGAACCCGTCGGCGGCCGGACCGGCCGGCCGCAAGGTGTCGAAGATGGGCATCATCCGGGCGATGTTCTCGTCGCTGCCGCCGACCATCAGGCCGTAGCCCTCGGTCAGTCCCCAGATGCCGCCGGAGACCCCCGCGTCGACGAACCCGATGCCGCGCTGGGCCAGCAACTCGGCGTGCGGGCCGTCCTCGGTGTAGCGGGAGTTGCCGCCGTCGACCACCAGATCGCCCGGACTGAGCACCTCGGCCAGGGAGGCGACGGTCTCGTGGGTGATCGGTCCGGAGGGGACCATCACCCACACCACCCGGGGCGCGGACAGGGCCTCGGCCAGGCCGGCCAGGCTCGGCACGTCGGAGACCTCCGGGCGGGGGTCGTACCCGATCACCTCGTGGCCGCCCTGGCGCAGCCGCTCGCGCATGTTGAAACCCATCTTGCCCAGGCCGATCAGACCCATCTGCATGGCGGCGCCTTTCTCGTTCGTCGGTGTCAGCCCGGGAGCCGGACTGGCATGAGCAGGTAGACGTAGTCGGTCTGCATGGCGGGGAAGGGCCCCGTACCGCCCGGCCCGGCGTCGTCCGAGGCGGGCCGTAGCACCGCGGGTTTGCTGGAGGTGGTGAACCCGAAGGTGACCCGGTCGCAGTGCAGTGAGCCCAGCCCGTCGGTGAGGTAGGTGGGATTGAAGGCGATCGTCAACGGCTCCCCGGCGAAGTCGACCGGCAGTTCCTCCTCGGCCATGCCGACGCCGTCGGCGCCCGCGGACAGCCGCAGCACGTCGCGGCCGAACTCCATCCGCACCTGGGCGCCGCGGTCGGCGACCAGGGCCACCCGCTTGATGGCCTCGGTGAGTTCGGCGACCGCGATGGTGGCGACCGCGGTGTGTTCGGTCGGCAACAGCTGCCGGTACTTCGGGAACTCCGTGTCCAGCAGACGGGTGGTGCTGCGCCGCCCACCGCTGCGCATGCCGAGCAGCCGTTCCGCACCGACGGCGGCGCCCGCCCCCATCGCCACGTGGACGTCGGTGCCCGGCGTGACGGCCTTGGCGGCCTCGGCCAGCGTGCGCGCCGGAACCAGCACCGCCGCCTCCATCTCCGGGGCGGTGGTCGACCAGGTGAGTTCACGCACCGCCAGCCGGAACCTGTCGGTGGCGGCCAGCACCACCGTGTCCCCGGCGATCTCCAGCCGGATACCGGTGAGCATCGGCAGGGGGTCGTCGCGGCCGGCGGCGACGGCGACCTGGCCCACCGCCTCGGCGAACACATCCGCGGGCAGCACCCCGGTCTCGGCGGGGAGCTCCGGCAGTGCCGGGTAGTCCTCCACCGGCATCGCCGGCAGCGAGAATTTGGCGTTGCCGCAGTTCAACAGCATCCGGGCGCCGTCGACGTGAACGTCGACCGGTTTGGCCGGCAACGCCCGGGTGATCTCAGAGAGTAGTCTTCCCGACACCAAAACCGTTCCAGGAGAAGCGATTTCAGCCGGGACCTGCGCCTCGGCGGAGACGTCGAAGTCGAAGGCCGAGATGCTAAGCCCCTGCTCCGAACCGGTGATGAGGACGCCGGCGAGGACCGGATTGGAGGGCGGCCTGGACGGCAGGCTGCGGGCGACCCACGCCACGGCATCGGCGAAGTCCTCGCGCACGAGGCGAAACCTCAAGTCGGAGCCAACCGTCGTGGTCGCCACGTCCATAGTGTCCCTTCATCACCCCGCGCAGCCGCGAACGGGCGGTGCAGACCAACCGTAGAGGGTCGACGGTGATCTTGAAAGGTATTCGATGGGGGCGACAGGACGGCCGGCGCGGGCGCCGAACCGGTGCGCCGGCGAACTTTCCCCAGGGGTGTTCTTCTGAGAAGAAAAGATCGGAGATATTCCAGTATCAGTAATAGGGGCTGTGCAGGTTGTGGATGACTATCCGAACGGACTGCTCGGAGGGGATCAGCGGCTGTGAGTCGGGTGGGGACTGCTGGCCGGCCGGCGGCGGGAGGCTGTGGAACGCGGTGTGTTCGTGAGGGTCATCCCACGCCGCCGGGGTGTCTGTCCCCAGGATTGTCCACAACCTGTTCACAACAACTGTTGTGACTGGTGAGACGTGTGGTGGCTAAAGTTTTTTGGGGATCGAGCGGGTTTCAGCGCTTGGACCGCTGCCGGATGCGGGTGGTGAGCTCCTTGACGTGATCGAAGACCTCCCGGCGGTAGGCCATCTCGCCGAGGATCTTCTTCTGCGCGTACATCACGGTGGTGTGGTCGCGGCCGAACGCCTGGCCGATCTTGGGCAGCGAAAGATCGGTGAGTTCGCGGCACAGGTACATCGCGATCTGGCGGGATTGGGCCAGGGCCCGGGTCTTTCCGGGGCCGCGGAGTTCCTCGACGGTGGTGTCGAAGTAGTCCGCGGTGGCGGCCATGATCATCGCCGCGCTGATCTGGGCGGTGCCGGCGTCGGCGATCAGGTCGCGCAGCACGATCTCGGCCAGCGAGGTGTCTATCGCCGTCTTGTTCAGCGAGGCGAAGGCGGTGACCCGGATCAGCGCTCCCTCGAGTTCGCGGATGTTGCGCTCGATGCTGCTGGCGATCAGCTCGAGGACGTCGTCGGGCACAGCCAGTCGCTCCATCTGCGCCTTCTTGCGCAGGATGGCGATGCGGGTCTCGAGTTCCGGGGGCTGGACGTCGGTGATCAGTCCCCACTCGAACCGGGTCCGCAGCCGGTCTTCCAGGGTGGCCAGTTGCTTGGGCGGCCGGTCGGAGGAGATGACGATCTGCTTGTTGGCGTTGTGCAGGGTGTTGAAGGTGTGGAAGAACTCCTCCTGGATGCCTTCCTTGCCCTCGATGAACTGGATGTCGTCGACCAGCAGCACGTCGATGTCGCGGTAGCTGCGCTTGAAGGCGACCTTGCGGTCGTCGCGCAGGGAGTTGATGAAGTCGTTGGTGAATTCCTCGGTGGAGACGTATTTGACCCGCATGCCCGGGAACAGCCGCTGGGCGTAGTTGCCGGCGGCGTGCAGCAGGTGGGTCTTGCCCAGGCCGGACTCACCCCAGATGAACAGCGGGTTGTAGGCGCGGGCCGGGGCCTCGGCGATGGCCAGGGCGGCGGCGTGGGCGAACCGGTTGGACGCGCCGATGATGAACGTCTCGAAGGTGTAGCGCCGGTTGAGGCTGCTGGTCGGAGACGGTTCGTCGGCGGGGCTGGTGCGCGGACGCTCCGCGACGTAGCTGGGCCAGTTCTCCGCGGCGTCGTCGGCGGGGTCGCGCTCGGCGTCGATCTCGTCGAGGTCGAAGTCGCTGAGCGGGATGTCGTGGTCGAGCGAGTCGTCGGGATGCTGATTGTCGGAGGGCTCGATGCGCACGCCGAGCTCGACGCGTTGGCCGAGGCGCCGGCTGAGGGCATCCATGATGGGAAGGCGCAGATGGCGCTCGATCTCGTTCTGCACGAACGGACTGGGAACAGACAGCAGGGCGAAGCCCTCGGCGATGGTCAGGGGCCGGACCAGCTTGAGCCAGGCCCGCTGTTGCGGGGTGAGTCCGGGGCTGAGCGGGGCCCCGTGATCAGACCAGTCGCCGTCGCCGTTGAGTTCGCCGACGACGGCGTTCCACACCGACGCGAAGTCGGAAGTCGGTCCTTCGGTCACCGACAGATCCCCCTGGTCTCGGCTCGGCTGCGGACCACGCAGATCAGCCGATGGCTGTCCACATAGTTATCCACAGGTGTGTACAGGTTCAGCGATATCCCCGATGTGCAGAACGATGGGCATTAAACGATGGGCATTAAAGGGCAGCGGCGCCGTAAGCCGCAGTTCATCTGCCGCCGCCACCGCTCTGCCAGAAGCTAACAGGTTTCCAGCCGGGTGCCAACAGGAGAGCGGCGAATTATCCACAAGGCCGACGCCGTCGCAGCCAGTGCGGTTTGACCAGCGCAAGCGTCCTCAGTACCCTCGTGGAGTCGCCAAACCACAGGCGGCACGGCAGCGGCCGGTGGACGGGACCGCGCCGGTTCGAGTGAGAACTTAGCAACGGGCGAAGCAGCCGCAGGCTGTCGCCGCAGAACGAGGAGAGACAGCCGTGGCCAAGGGCAAGCGCACCTTCCAGCCGAACAACCGGCGCCGGGCCAGGGTCCACGGGTTCCGGCTGCGGATGCGCACCCGGGCCGGCCGCGCGATCGTGTCAGGCCGGCGCCGCAAGGGCCGTCGTTCGCTGACTGCGTGATTCCCAGTCTGATTCCCAGTCTGATTCCCCAGTGCTCTCGGCGCGCAACCGGATGACACGGTCTGCGGAGTTCGCCCACACCGTTAAACACGGGGTGCGCGCGACGCAGCCCGATCTCGTGGTGCATGCCTATCGTGCAGCTCAGGCGTCGGCACCGCAGGTCGGGTTGATCGTCTCGAAATCCGTTGGGGGAGCGGTTGATCGGCATCGGGTGGCCCGTCGGCTACGCCACGTCGCGCGCACCGTCGTCGACGAACTGGACCCAGCCGACCGGATCGTGGTGCGGGCGCTGCCGAGCAGCTGCGGCGCGGAGTCCGGCCGGTTACAGCAACAGATGCGGGCCGGGGTGTGCCGCGCGCACGCACTGATGGACCGGCACCGGTGAGCGCCGGAACGCGGAGGGCCGGACTGCCGGCCCGCGCGGTGATCGCCGCCATCGAGTTCTACCGGCACATGATCTCGCCGCTGCGGTTGCCTTCGTGCCGGTTCATGCCGACCTGCAGCCAGTACGCGGTGGAAGCCCTCGCCGAGTACGGCCTGCTTCGCGGCGGCTGGCTCAGTGCCGTCCGGCTGGCCAGGTGCGGCCCGTGGCACCGTGGCGGCTGGGATCCGATACCCGAACGCCGCACGGCCGGTGAGACCATCAGGAGCGCCCGTGTTTAACTGGTTCAGCCTCGACTACGTGTACTACCCGGTGTCGGGCATCATGTGGCTCTGGTACAAGCTCTTCGGCGCCCTGCTGGGGCCGAGCAACTTCTTCGCCTGGGCACTGTCGGTGATGTTCCTGGTGTTCAGCCTGCGCGCGGTGCTCTACCGGCCGTTCGTCAAGCAAATCCGCACCACCCGCAAGATGCAGGAGTTGCAACCCCAGATCAAGGCGCTGCAGAAGAAGTACGGCAAGGACCGCCAGCGGATGGCGCTGGAGATCCAGAAGCTGCAGAAGGAACACGACTTCAACCCGATCCTGGGCTGCCTGCCGATGCTGGCGCAGGTCCCGGTGTTCCTCGGGCTCTACCACGTGCTGATGTCGTTCAACCGGACCCAGTCCGGGTTCGGCCGGCTCGGGCTGTCGGTCGAGGAGAACCGGCGCCTGCCCAACTACTTCTTCAGCGCCACCGACGTCGGCCACTTCCTGGATGCGCACCTGTTCGGCGCGCCGATCGGGGCCTCGATGACACAGCAGCACGGCCTGGAGGCGTTCACCGTCTTCAGCCGGCCCGCCGTGGCGGCGGTGTCGATCCCGCTGATGATCGCGGCCGGCATCGCGACGTACTTCAACAGCCGGGCGTCGATCTCCCGGCAGAGCCCGGAAGCCGCGGCCAACCCGCAGACGGCGATGATGAACAAGCTGGCGCTCTACGTGTTCCCGCTGGGCGTCGTGGTCGGCGGCCCGTTCCTGCCGATCGCCATCATCATCTACTGGGTCTCGAACAACATCTGGACCTTCGCCCAGCAGCACCTCGTCTTCGGAAAGATCGAGAAGGAGGAGGCCGCCGCGAAGGAGGAGGCGCTGGCGCGCCGGGCGGCCAACGCCCCGGCCCCGGGAGCCAAGCCGATCCGCAACCGCAAGGACGCCGCGACGGCGCCGCCCGGCTCCGCGCCGTCCGAGGGCGCCGCGCCGGTCGAGTCGGCATCCGTCGAGGACGCGAACGGTTCCCCGCCCACCACTGGCGCCACGCCGACCCGTGCGCCTCGCCCGGGTGCGAGGCCGGCCGGGCGCCCGAAGAAACGCAAACGCTGAAGGGAGACACCATGACTGAGACCGAAACGCAGGATGTCGGCGAGGCCGCCCCGGCGGGCAAGGCGCGCGATCGCGAGGAGCGGTTGGTGGCCGAGGGCGAGATCGCCGGGGACTACCTCGAGGAACTGCTCGACCTGCTCGACTTCGACGGCGACATCGACCTCGACGTCGAGGGCGACCGCGCGATCGTGAGCATTGACGGCGGTGGCGACCTGAACAAGCTGGTCGGGCGCCGAGGCGAGGTGCTCGACGCGCTTCAGGAGCTGACCAGGCTGGCGGTGTTGCAGAAGACCGGCGAGCGCAGCCGGCTCATGCTCGATATCGCCAACTGGCGGCGCGGCCGCCGCGACGAGCTCTCGGCGCTGGGGGAGAAGGTGGCCCGCCGGGTGCTGGACAGCGGCGAGCGCGAGGAGCTCGCCCCGATGACACCGTTCGAGCGCAAGATCGTCCACGACGCGGTCGCCGGGGTGGACGGCGTGCACAGCGAGAGCGAGGGCGTCGAGCCGTCCCGCCGCGTCGTGGTGTTCAAGGACTGAAGTTACATCCGTGTAGTTCGGGGCGGGAGGGATGTTTCACGTGAAACACGCTCCCGCGCCGTGCGCGGCCGCGGCCGAGGTGTTCGGCGACCGGTTGGAGCTGGCCCGCCGGTACGCGGACCTGCTGGCCGGGCCCGGAGTTGAGCGCGGACTGCTGGGTCCCCGGGAGGTGGACCGCCTATGGGAGAGGCATATTCTCAACAGCGCCGCCGTGGGCGAGCTGATCGAGCCGGGCGCCCTGGTGGTCGACGTCGGCAGCGGCGCGGGGCTGCCCGGGCTGCCGCTGGCGATCGCGCGGCCGGACCTGTCGGTGACCCTGGTCGAGCCGATGCAGCGGCGCACCGAGTTCCTCGCCGAAGCGGTGGCCGCACTCGGCCTCGAGGTCGCGGTGGTTCGCGGCCGGGCTGAGGAGCCGGGGGTGCGCGGGCGTGCCGGGGGCGCCGACGTTGTGGTCTCGCGGGCGGTCGCCGAACTGGAGAAGCTGACCCGGTGGAGCCTCCCGCTGCTCCGTGCCGGCGGCCGGATGCTGGCCGTGAAGGGGGAGCGGGCGGAGGCCGAGGTCGCCGAGAGCCGGACCGCGATGGCCCGATTGGGCGCGACCGGGGTCGAGGTGATGAGATGTGGTGCGGGCTATCTGAGGCCGCCGACAACCGTCGTGTCGGCGGTACGGGCCGGCGGAGGTCGTCCTCGCGCTTCGGGAAGGAAGGGACCATGACGCAGCCCCCGTACGGAACCCCGGGCGATGTTTCACGTGAAACGTGGGCGGGGGAGGCGGATACCCCGATCGGAGCCGCCGCCGAGCGCGCGATGCGGGTGCTGCACACCGCGGCCGGCCAGCTGCCGCGGCCGGCCCGGCGCCGGGTCTTCACCGTCGCCAACCAGAAGGGCGGGGTCGGCAAGACGACGACCGCGGTGAACCTGGCGGCCGCCCTGGCGGTCCAGGGACTCAAGACGCTGGTGATCGACCTCGACCCGCAGGGCAATGCGAGCACCGCGCTGGGCATCGCCGATCGGCATTCGGGCACGCCGTCCTCCTACGAGGTTCTGCTGGGTGAGATCCCGGTTCGGGAGGCCATCCGCCAGAGCCCGCACAGTGAGCGGCTGTTCTGCGTTCCCGCCACCATCGATCTCGCGGGCGCGGAGATCGAGCTGGTCAGCATGGTGGCGCGGGAGAACCGGCTGCGCAATGCGCTGGCCGAGTTGGACGAGACCGACTTCGACTACGTGTTCATCGACTGCCCACCCTCGCTGGGCCTGCTGACCATCAACGCACTCGTTGCGGCGCAGGAGGTCCTGATCCCGATCCAGTGCGAGTACTACGCGCTGGAGGGGGTCTCCCAGCTGATGCGCAACATCGAGATGTTCAAGGCCCATCTCAATCCCCGATTGGAAGTGTCCACCGTCCTGCTGACCATGTATGACGGCCGGACCAAGCTGGCCGAACAGGTGGCGTCGGAGGTCCGGCGCTATTTCGGC
Organism: Mycobacterium sp.; assembly: GCF_046095365.1. Classification (GTDB taxonomy): domain Bacteria; phylum Actinomycetota; class Actinomycetes; order Mycobacteriales; family Mycobacteriaceae; genus Mycobacterium. The sequence continues at coordinate 17,474 of NZ_JBJTJF010000199.1, read as the reverse complement.
GACACGGTGCTGGAGACGGTGATACCCCGTAGCGTTAAGGTGTCCGAGGCGCCCGGCTTCGGCATGACGATCATCGACTACGACCCCGGCTCGCGGGGGGCCATGAGCTATCTGGACGCCAGCCGCGAACTGGCACACCGGTCGATCCCTGGGAGTGAAGCATGACAAAGGAGTCGCGGCGCAGGGGCGGCCTCGGCCGCGGCTTGGCCTCGCTCATCCCGACCGGCCCGTCCGACGGGGGACCGCGGCTGGGCGACGCCGCGGCGGATGTCGTGATCGGGGGCAGCCGTGCGGAGGCGGACAACGGCATCGGCGCGGTCTACCGGGAGATCGACCCCGGGCTGATCGAACCCAACCCGAAACAGCCGCGCCAGGTCTTCGATGAGGACGCGCTGGCCGAGCTGGTCCACTCGATCCGCGAGTTCGGCCTGATGCAGCCCGTCGTGGTCCGGGAGGTGCCGGGAGCCGGCCGCTATCAGCTGGTGATGGGGGAGCGGCGCTGGCGGGCCTCGCAGCAGGCCGGGATGGCCACGATACCGGCGATCGTCCGGGAGACCACCGACGGGGATCTGCTCCGCGACGCGCTGCTGGAGAACATCCACCGGGCGCAACTGAACCCGCTGGAAGAGGCCGCGGCCTACCAGCAGCTCCTCGACGAGTTCCAGGTCACCCACGAGGAGTTGGCCGCGCGCATCGGCCGATCCCGGCCGCTGATCACCAACATGATCCGGCTGCTGCGGCTGCCGATCCCGGTCCAGCGCCGGGTCGCCGCGGGCGTGCTGTCGGCCGGCCACGCCCGGGCGCTGGTGGCACTGGAGGGCGGCCCGGAGGCCCAGGAGGAACTCGCCGCGCGGATCGTGGCCGAGGGCCTGTCGGTGCGGGCCACCGAGGAGGCGGTCACGCTGGCCAACCGCGCCGGCGGCGGACCGTCGGGTCCCAGGCGCCGCAAGCCCGTCCAGGTCGCCGGGCTCCAGGACGTCGCCGAGCGGTTGTCGGGCGTCTACGACACCCGCGTGACGGTCAGCCTGGGCAAGCGCAAAGGCAAGATCGTCGTCGAATTCGGCTCGGTGGAGGACCTGGAGCGGATCGTCGGACTGATGAACCGGTCGGCGACCGCTTAGGGACGATCCACCACCCGGGGCCGTTACGTCACTGTGACAATATTGCTCCCCCGCCGTTGCCGGCCAGGCGAATCCGTAAGGGCCGCAACGGATTTGGTGTTCGGAGCCAACCGGACCCCGGCGGTGAACGATAATGGCGGCGGATAGCCGTGCTCTCCTATCCTGAAATTGTCGCGCGGGTCCGCACGGCGGTAGAGCCGGGGAGACGAAGCCGGGAGATTGGGTGTCCGTTCGCATCAGGCCGCTGCGGCTCGAGGGATTCGAGCAGCTGCCCAAGCATGCCCGCAGATGCGTGTTCTGGGAGGTCGACCCGCAGACCCTCGACGGCGGCGACTACCTGCCCGACCCGGAGTTCGAGAAAGAGGCGTGGCTGTCCATGGTCATGCTGGAGTGGGGTTCCTGCGGGCAGGTGGCCGCCGCCGCGACCGACGAGCGCGGTGACGGAGAGGAGCCCTGCCTGGGCTATGTCCTCTACGCACCGCCTCGGGCTGTACCGCGGGCACAACGGTTCCCGACCGGCCCGGTGAGCGCGGACGCGGTGCTGCTGACCTCGATGGGCCTCGAGCCCGGCCAGCCGGACAGCCTGAACACGCTGATGATCGGACACGTCGTCGAGGAACTGGTCCGCCGCGGGGTGCGGGCGCTGGAAGCCTTCGGCCGGACCGAGGAGGCGGCCGAGCTGCACGGCGCCGGGGCGGTCGACCCGGAGCTGGAGCCGGCGGTGCATGCCCTCGGCGACTGCTCCATCGAGCAGTGCATGGTCGACGCCGCCTTCCTGCGCGACGCCGGCTTCACCGTTGTGGCCCCGCACCGGTACTTCCCGCGGTTACGGCTGGAACTGGACAAGGGGCTGGGCTGGAAGGCCGAAGTCGAGGCGGCACTGGAGCGCCTGCTGGAGCGCGCGCAGTTGCAGCAGGTGGGAACGACCGAGTTGCAGCAGGTGGGGACGCCGAGCTGAGCTTCAGACCGCCGGCCGTCCCTGCTCGACGGACTGCTCGTGGGCGAGCAACTCGGCGAAGGTGAAGGTTCCGGTGGGCCGGTCGTTCTTGCCGAGCAGGTAGAGCCGCTTGACCGCGGCCAGCACACCTTCGGCGACCGCGTCGCGGCACTCCCGGGTGACCAGTTTGTCCCGGTCGTGCGGATTGGTGATGTAGCCGACATCGACCTGGACTGTCGGCATCCGGGTCAGCCGCAGCAGATCCCAGGTGCGGCCGTGGGTCCTGCAGTCGCGTAAACCCGTGCGCGCCACCACTTCTCGCTGGATGAAGTCGGCCAGATTGCGCCCGATCGTGGAGACCGAGCCGTGCGGACTGCCGAAGTAGAAGGAGGCGACGCCGCCGGCCGACGGACTCGGCTGGCGCTCGAACCGGAGGCTGATCATCAGGTCGGCGCCCACCGTGTTGGCCGTGGCGGCCCGTTCGGCGTCGGCCGGGCTGTGGTTGACCGGCCGGGACAGGAACGTCTCGATGCCGATCGCGGTCATCCGGCCCTCGAGCCGGCTCGCGAGGTCCCACAGGATGTCGGCCTCGCTGATCGGGCCTCCGGGCCCGTTGGCGATCAGCCCGCGGTCCTCGCCGCCGCGGCCTGGGTCGATGATGATGCGTTTGCCGGAGAGCCGCGGGCCGGAAACCCGGACGTGTTCCTCCTCGCGGATCGCGTGCAGCGAGCCGCCGGTGACCCGCGAGCCCAGAAAGTACAGGGAGCGCAACGTCTCCGGGCCGCAGATGCCGTCCGGCGACAGCCCATAGTCGCGTTGGTAGGACATCAGCGCATTGTGGGTCTGCAGCCCGAAGTAGCCGTCGACAAGGCCGGTGTAGAAGCCGAGGTCCTGAAGGCGGGTCTGCAGGGTGGCGACGTCGTCGCCGTACATCGGGGCGCCGAACTGGTGGGCCAGGGTGCGCGCGCCCAGCCGGTAGGAGGCCTCCCGCAGCGCGCGGTAGGTAGCCGCGCCGACCATCCCGTCGACGAGCAGGCCGCGGCGCTGCTGGAACGCCCGCACCGCGTGGTCGAGTTCGTCGTCGAACACATCCACGGCCACCTGCCGGCCGGTGGCGAAGTCGTCGTCGGGACTGTGCGCCAGGCCGAGCGCCGCCAGCGCGGAGCGGATCTCGACCACGGCCGCGCCACGGTCCCCGCGCCGCAGGACGTCCCCGGGGGAGGCGCCGCGCCAGGGGGCATCCTCAGGCCGGCCGGGATCGGACATGACAGGCATTGTCGCAGAAGCCCATTGCTTTACGGAAACCCATTGCCGCATCTTCCGGTAACGAGTCTGTCTCCGCCGCGATGTCGCGCAACAGCCTAGAGAAGGCCGTCGAGCTCTTTCAGCAAAGCCGCCTTGCCCTTGGCGCCGACGAGCCGCTTCACCGGCTTGCCGTCCTTGAACAGGATCAGGGTGGGGATGGAGACCACCTGGAAATCGCGCGCGGTCACCGGATTGGCGTCGACGTCGACCTTGGCGACCATCAGCGAACCGGCCTTGTCCCGGGCGATCTCCTCCAGGACCGGGGCGAGCATCTTGCACGGGCCGCACCAGGCTGCCCAGAAGTCGACCAGCACCGGGGTCGCACTGTTGAGCACCGTCTGGGCAAAGCCGGCGTCGGACACGGTCACGGTGCTCACGATTGCGCTCCGATCATCTCGGCGCCCTCGGACTCCTGCGCCTCGGCCAGCCAGCGTTCGGCGTCGATGGCCGCCGCGCACCCGCTGCCCGCCGCGGTGATGGCCTGCCGGTAGGTGCGGTCCACCAGGTCACCGGCGGCGAACACCCCGGGCAGCGTCGTGGCCGTGCTGCGGCCCTGCACCAGCACGTAGCCCTCCGGGTCGACGTCGATGGCGCCGCGGACCAGTTCGGAGCGGGGGTCGTGGCCGATGGCGACGAAGACGCCGGTCACCGGCAGGGTGGACTCCTCGCCGGTGTTGACGTTGCGCACCCGCAGGCCCGTCACGCCGGTCTCGCCCTCCACCGCCACGACGGTGGTGTTGGTCAGGAAGGAGATCTTGTCGTTGGAGCGGGCGCGTTCGAGCATGATCTTGGAAGCCCGGAACTCGTCGCGCCGGTGCACCAGCGTCACGTGCCGGGCGAAACGGGTCAGGAAGGTAGCCTCCTCCATCGCCGAGTCGCCGCCGCCGAGCACGGCGATGTCCTGGCCCTTGAAGAAGAACCCGTCGCAGGTGGCGCAGCTGCTGACGCCACGGCCCAGCAGCTCCTGCTCGCCGGGCACTCCCAGATACCGGGGCGCGGCGCCCATGGCCAGGATCACCGAGCGGGCCAGGTGGGTCTGGCCGCCGGCGGTCACCACCTTCTTGACCGGGCCCTCCAGCGAAACCGACTCGACGTCCTCCATCTGCAGGTCGGCACCGAAACGCAGGGCCTGCTCGCGCATCTCGTCCATGAGCTCTGGCCCGTTGATGCCCTCGCGGAAGCCCGGGTAGTTCTCCACCTCGGTGGTGGTCATCAGGGCGCCACCGAAGGAACTGCCCTCGAAGACCAGCGGGTGCAGCTGGGCGCGGGCGGCGTAGATGGCCGCGGTGTAGCCGGCCGGGCCGGAGCCGATCACGATGACGTCGTGCAACTTCTGGTCGGTCGTGTTCTGGTCGGTCGTGTTCTGGTCGGTCGTGTTCTGGTCGGTCATTGCCGCCTTTCCTGCGCAGGTGCCAACCCCATGGAGCAGTAAACAACAGGGTAGTGCGCCGGTGTTCCCGGGCCGGGTTCAAGGGGCGCCCGGCGCGCTGCCCGCCTCCGGGGTGACGGTGATCAGGCTGGCGCTGGTGGGGGTGCTGCCCGAGGATCCGATCGCGGCCAGGCAACCGGCGGCGGCCAGACCCGCTGCGGCCACCAGGGCGGCTCCGCCGAGCGCCACCGCGGCGACCCGGCGCGGCGGTGGCCAGGGACGGTCGGCGTGCGCCGGCCGGCCCGGGGCGGCCCGGCCGTTCCCGCCGTGTCCCGCGATCTCCACCCGCCCAGTGTGCCCCGCTCAGCCCTCGCCGGGACAGTCCAGCACCGCGGCGAGACGGACCCGGGCCCGCGCACAGCGGCTCTTGACGGTGCCCTCGGCGACCTCGAGTAGCGCGGCGGCGTCGGCCACCGAGTATCCGTGCATGTCGACGGCGACGACCGCACGGCGCTGCTCGGCCGGCAGGCTCAGCAGCGCCTGACGGACCACCAGCGCGGTCTCCAGCCGGCCGGCGGGGTCGGTGGCCGGTTCGCACAGCTCGGTGTCGAGCGCAACCGTCGGGCGAATAGCGTTGCGGCGCAGCCGGTCCCGGCAGGCGTTGACGACGATTCGGCTCAACCAGCTGCTGACGGGCGCGTCGTGGCGGAACGAACCCGCTGCGCGGTGCGCCGAGAGCATCGCGTCCTGCACCGCGTCGGCGGCGTCCTCGGCGGTCCTGCTGCGGTGGCGCGCCAGCCGGTAGAGCCGGGCGCGGTGGCGGCCGAACAGTTCGGCGAAGGCGTAGCGGTCACCGGCGAGGTGGGCGCAGAGCAACTCGCCGTCGCTGCGCGGGCCGGGCTCGGAGGGGGGCACGGCGCGGACGTTAGCCGCCGGACCGCCGCCGGGCACTTCACCCGGGGCTCGGGCGGCTAGGACCCGGCGGCGCGGACGGTGATCTCGGAGACGTCGGTCCGGCTCTTGCCACCGACCTGGCCCAGGGTCGAGATCCACACCAGCACATTGGAGGTCGCCGGGGCGGTGGGCACCCCGACGGTGTTGGTGCCGGGCTTGAGCAGGGTCGGGCCGGTCAGCAGGGTGGTGTCCTCCAGCGTGTCGGGCGTGGGCGAGGAGGCCGAGCGGATCTGCACCTGGGTGCCGGAGCTGGACACCCCGATGGAGATGCTGCCCACCACGGTGGGTTCGGGAAGCTGCAGCATCAGCCCGACGCCGTTCTTGAACCCGGGGAACGGCACCGGGTCGGTGTAGGTGTCGGTCGGCCACACCGTGGCCGGGTCGCCGTCGATGGCCAGCCCGGCCAGGTTCGGGGCGTCCGCCCCGCCGTCGGGTGAGAAGACCGAGACGGCAATGGGTTTGACGATCGGGCCGGTGGCCTCCTTGGCCGAGGATGTGGGGGTGTTCAAGCCGAGCTGGTCGCCCTTGAGGCCGTCGCCGGAGGTGCCGAGAAGGTTGCTCAGGAACGATCCGAACACCACCAGGGCGATCGCCAGGACGGCGGCGGCCGCGCCCCCGCCGATCAGCAGATTGCGCCGCCGCAGCGCCTGGGCCGCGGGGTCGGAGACCGGCGTGGCCGCGGACCCGGCCGGCGGCCGGCCGGAAGCAGGCGCGGGCGGCCGGGGCACCCCGGCGGCGGCCGCGGCGCGCTGGGTCGGCTCGCCGGGCGCATCGCCCCGCCGGCCCGTATCGACGGGATCGACCCGCTGGGTGCGATCCGCCGAACCGATCGCCTGGGTGAGGAGGTGTGTCAGCGTGGCCGCGCTGCTGATCCCGCCGCCTGGTTCGACGGCACGCACCGCAGCGGTGCTGATCTGGAAGGGGATGGCGCCGTTGAGCGCGCACGGTTCGACCGGTTCGCCGGCCGGCCCGGTCTCGGCGGGCGGCAGCCCGCTCGGCGCGCCGGTCTCGGGCAGCGGCCAGCGGTCGACCAGCAGCGCGTAGAGCGCCGCTCCGATGCCGCGGACGTCGTCCACCGGTGTGGCGGCGGGCAGGGTGGCGGGGAAGGCCAGGGCGACGTCGCCGTCGATGCTGACCCGGATCCGGCTGGGGTGATCCACCGACAGCACCGCCCCGGATGCGTGCGCCTCCTCGGCGGCCGCCGCCAGCGACTGGACCGCGCGGGCGCCGCCGACCGCCGAGGGCGAGGTGGCGGCCACCTCCTTGAGCGAGCCGCCGCGGATCCACTCCGAGACCACCAGGCCGCCGCCGTCGTCGATCGGGGTGACGTCGAGCACCCGGGCCACCCCGGGACGCTGGACGCGGCTGAGTTGCTGTGTGCGAGCGAGGATCTCCTCCAGCTGCCCGGCCGGGAGCCGGCGTTCCGGGTCGATGAACGTCAGCGCGACCTGCCGGTCCAGCGCGGTGTCGAGAGCCTGCCAGAACTGCAGCCCGGCCGGTCCGCCGTGGAACACCAGCAGCCGGTAACGGCCGCCGGCGACCGTGGCGCCGGGGCCCAGCGGCAGTGCCCGCCGGGCACCCGGCGCGCGCTCGTAGCGGGCGGTCGGGCCAGGCACGTCGGGCTGGAAGTCGCCGGCGGCCTGCCGCGGGATCTGTCGCGTCGCGTCGTCGGGGGGACCGGCAGGCGGGGTGGCCGGGGGTTGATCGCTCAGCTCCGGTCCTTTCCGGGTCGGCTCATCGGCGCTGCGCGCCCTGGACAAGACGGATTCAGGGTACGTGACAGAACGAGACTTATGGGGCAGGTGGGAGTCGGGTGGCTCGGCGTCGGCGCTGGTGCCGCGCCCGAACCGGCGCCGCACCGCGGCCCCGGCCGCAACCGCGTCGGGCACCCGCGCCGCCAGCATCGCCGCGGCAAGGATCGGCAGCATGATCGCGCCGAGGATCAGCAGCCGCAGCATCGAGCCGGCGCCGCCGCCGCGTTCGGTCAGGGACTGCTGCAGGCCCAGCAGCCGGTCCGCGCCGGCCGCGACCGCCGCCGCCAGCACCGCCGCGCCGGTGGTGACCAGCATGGTCCGCGTGGTCGCGGCGTCGAGCAGGCGGCCGCCCGGCGGGCGCAGCGAGCGGCGCAGCAGCAGGTGGCCCAGGATCGCGCCGGCTACGAACCCGATGCCGTTGGCCGTCCCCAGCAGGCCGGCCACCAATTCGGGGTCGCCGGTCAGGTGCGGGGCCAGCACCGAGGCGGCGATCTTGACCGCGGTGATCGCGACGATCATCAGGATCGGCGTCCAGGGGTCGTCGCGGGCGTAGAACACCCGCAGCTGCAGCAGCACCAGGGCGTAGGGGATGAGGGTGAACGAGGACAGCGCGATCGCCATGCCGAGGTAATTGGCGTCGACTTCGCCGAACTTGCCGTAGGCGAACAGCGCGCTGCCGATCGCCGGGCCGGCGACCGTCATGAACGCCACCACCGGGATCAGCGTGACCATCGTCAGCCGGGTGGCCAGCGAGAGGTCGGCCAGCACCGCGGGGTTGTCGCCGGCGGCCGCGTTGCGGCTCAGCCGCGGCATCACCACCGTCAGGATCGTCACGCCGATCATCCCGAACGGCAGTTGCAGCACCAGCCAGGTGTAGTTGTAGATCGCCGGCCCGGAGGCCGCGGCGGTACTGGCGATCTGGTTGCCGACCACCAGGCCGACCTGGCTGATCAGGACGTAGAGCACCATCGCCGCGGCCATCGTCCCGAACCGCTTGAGCCGGGCGTCGATGCCCCACAGCGGGCGCAGGCTGATCCGCTCCCTGCGGATGGCGGCCAGCAGGACCGCGGCCTGGGAGACGACACCGAGCGTGGTGCCCAGACCGAGCACCAGCAGCTTGGCGTTTCCCATCCGAACCGGGTCAACCGAAAGTTCCCCCGGCACAACCAGATACAGCCCGAGCGCGCCGATCGCCACGACATTGTTGACCACCGGGGCCCACGCCGGCGGCCCGAACACGTTGCGGTTGTTCAGGATCGCCATGAACACCGACGTCAGACCGTAGAAGATCACCTGAGGCAGGAGGAGATAGGCGAACGCGGTGGTCAGCGGCTGATTGACTTTCGGATCCGCGCCGAGCATCAGCCGGACGAGTAGCGGCGCGGCCGCCACCGAGAACACGGTGGCGATCAGCAGCACGGTGGTGGCCAGCGTCACCAGCCGCCGCACGAACGCCTCGCCGCCGTCGGCGTCGTCGCGCTCGGCGCGGGCCAGCACCGGCACGAAGATGGCGGTGAAGGTGGCCTCGAGCACCAGCGCGGCGATCAGGTTGGGCAGCTGATTGGCCACCGAGAACGCACTGGACAGCGCCGCGCCGAGCAGGGCGGCCAGCAGCACGATCCGGGTGAAGCCGGTGATCCGGCTGACCAGCGTCGCCAGCGCCATGCCCCAGGAGCGGGAGACCACCGCGGCGTCGGACAACTCGGCGCGCTCCGGTCGGGTCTGCGGCTGCGACGGGGGCCCCGCCGCGGCGCTCACCGGCCCGCCCGGGGCTGCTGCGGGGGGCGGCCGCGGGGCTGCTGCGGGGGCCGGTAGAGGTCGGCCCGGTCGGGCTGGCCGCGGAAGCGGTGGTAGAGCCTCCGGCCCACCAGCAGCGCCAGCACCGCGAAGCCGGCCATCGTGATGGCGAACAGCACCCTGCCGTAGGCGTTGGAGTGCACCGCCAGCCGCACCGGCTCACCGAGTTGCAGGCCCTCGGGCGTGCGCATGGTGACGTCGACCGCCACCCGCTGGGTGCTGTGCAGTTCCACCGGCACGCGCAGCGGCAGGTATCCCGGCGGCACCTCCTGCTCGCCGACGTCGGTCACCGTCATGCCCGGCGGGGCGGCGAACTGCAGCTGCACCCGGATCGGAACCGAGAGGTCGTTGCGCAGTGCCAGCGGCAGCGCGCTGCGCTCGGTGGCCAGGGTGTAGGAGTCGCCCGGATTGACGATCGTGACCGCACCGAACAGATCCTCGACGGTCGCGGCCACCACTGACAGCCGTTGGCGCGCAACGTCGTTGCGGGTTCCGGTCGGCTCGGTCTGGCTCAGCGCGCGCAGCATGTCCTCGCGCAGCGGGGCGGTGTACTGCGGTCCGGTCAGGCCGGTGCGGGTGTCGGTGGTCAGGGCCGCGGTCAGACCGGCCTGGCGATTGGCCGCGGCCCGGATGGTGTCGATGACGTCGTCGTCGAAGCGGCCCGGGACATCGGTGGGCAGGTCCGGTCCCCCCTGCCCGTCCGGCGGGACGGCCGCGGCCTCGGCGATCAGCGCGTCCAGCGGCCGCGGCGTGGCCAGACCCGCCCGGACCGTGTTGGCCAGGGTGGTCAGTATCGCCCGTGCGTCGTCGGGTTGCGGACCCCACTTCAGCGGCGGCAGCAGGATCTCGGTGCGCGGTTCCGCGCCGGGTTGCAGCGTCCGCCACAGCAGGGTGGCGACCGCGTCCTGACGGCGGGCCACCGGCGAATCGTGGTCGACCGGTATGGCCAGCGAGTCGTCGAGGTAGGACGGCACCGAGGGATCGGTGCCCACCCCGGCCAGCGCCGCTCCGACGGCGGGGTCGAACGGCGCGAGCACCACCCGGTCCGACAGCCGGCGCACCGCCAGGCCGGCGTCGGTGCCCGCGGCGGCCAGGGCGACCGTCGGCGCCTGGGTGTCCAGCAGGGCGGCGGCCGCCGCGGTGAGCGAACCGTCGCCGAGGACGGTCGCGCCGCGGGTGGAGGCGACCCCGAGGATCTTGTCGACGATGTCGGCGCCGGTCCCGGTGGCGGCGGCGTTGAGCGTCGGGTCGCCGACCCGGTGCACCGCCCCGAGGTCGGCCTGCGCGTAGGGCGTTGCGGTGACGCACATCCGGCGGGCCAGGCCGCGCAACCGGTCCAGCCAGCCGGCCGCGGCGGCCTGCCCGGTACCGGGGTGGGCTTCGGTGCCAAGCCCGTCGGGGGAGTCGGCCACCACGTAGCCGGCCGTCATCGCGTTCACCGTCACCAGCAGGTCGGGGTCGACCGCGAGGCACAGCGCCCGGTCGATCCCGGTGCCCGGGTCGATGGCCCCGGGGCTGGTGGCGAACTCCGCGGCGGCCAGCAGGGTGTCCAGCCGGCCGCCGGCCGCCAGCGAGACGGCGAGGTCGTCGTTCATCAGGCGCACCGGTGTGGTGCCGCCGGGGACACCGGGAGCCAGCCGCGGCTTGTCGGCCAGCGGCCACAGCATCGTCACGGCGACGGGTTTGGTGGTGTCCGGCGGCACCGCCTGAGCCGCCCCGCCGCCGGTGTCCTCCGGGTCCGCCGGAACCCCGGTGACAGGCAGCAGGAAGCGGGCTTCGTCCAGCCTGGTCGCCACCCCCTCCTCAGGCGTGCCGTCGACGTTGACCACCAGCGGGTAGACCCCGGGGGCGTCGATGCCCAGCGCCGACCGCAGCGGGACGGAGAAGCTCAGGCCGGCGGCCTGCCCGCGGTCGAGTTCGCTTGCGACGCTGATGAAGTCGCCGACCGGGGTGTAACCGCCGCCGGCGTAGAGGCTGGTGCGCAGGACATCCGACGACGTCACCGCCGGGCTGTGTTCCATGCGGGCCATCACGTCGCGGACCGGCTGGTCGCCGACGTTGGTCACCGTCGCGGTGACGGTGACGGTCGGTTCGCTCGACGTGGTCACCACGTCGGGGGTGACGCTGTCGAGGCGCACCGTCAGAAACGCCGGCCGCTCGGGTTCGGCGGCGACGGTCGGGGCGACGCCCAGCAGCGCGGCGAGCAGCCCGAGGAGAGCGGCGATCCCCGGCACCGGCTGGGGCACCCTCACGTCCCCGGACCGGAGCCGTTCGTCCGGCGGGCGGACGCGTCGCCGGGGGACGGGTGGCTGCGGGCGCGGGAGTGGGTCTGCGGGCGCCGCCTCGGCGCGGACCGGGGCAGCGGCGGCAGGGCGGCCGGCCCGTCGGACTGCAGGCGTTCGATGAGTTCGTGGGCGACGTGCGCCAGCCGGCGTTCGTCGGCGTAGGACAGCCGGTCGGGCAGCTCGATGACCGGCACCCAGGCCACCTCGGCGACCTCGATGTCCTCGTCGCACAGTTCGCCGCCGGAGAAGCGCATCAGGTAATGGTGGACGGTCTTGTGCACCCGCCGGCCCTCGGTGACGAACCAGTAGTCGATGCTGCCCAGCGCGGCCAGCACGTGCCCCTGGATGCCGGTCTCCTCGGCGACCTCACGGATCGCGGTCTGCTCGGCGGTCTCACCCTGTTCGATGTGGCCCTTGGGCAGCGACCACAGCATGCGCCCCCGTCTGTCGACCCGGCCGATCAGCGCCGCCATCTGCTCGTGGCGGGGCCGGTCGATGTCGTCGATGACCAGGCCGCCGGCGGAGGTCTCGTGGACGGTCCGCATCCGGGGTCCCGACCGGCCAGGACGGTCCGGCGCGGCCGCGGGGGAGGGGGATTCGGCGGTGTCGCCCCGCTGTTCGGGGGCCGGCAACGGTCCGGCGGCGCGGCGCCCGCGGCGCCTGCCCCGGCGGCGCCGCGGTTTGGCCCCTTCGCCCTCCGACACCTCGCCGATATTAGCTGGCACGCAACCCGCGCCGGCCGTCGCACTCGCCGTGGGGACGGCGCGGCGTGGCACTAGGCTGCTCGGACGTGGTTGAAGCCATGTCGGAGGACGAACTGCGGGTGCGGGCGGCCGTGGAGCTGAACCGGCACGCGCCGCTGCTGCGCGAGGTGGGGGCGCTCTTCGAGACGGCCGGGCATCAGCTCTATCTGGTCGGCGGCAGCGTCCGGGACGCGGTGCTGGCGCGGCTGACCACCGATCTGGACTTCACCACCGACGCCCGGCCGGACGCGGTGCAGACGATCATGCGGCCGTGGGCCGAGGCGTTGTGGGACACCGGCATCGACTACGGGACCGTGGGCGCCGGCAAGGCCGGCCACCGCCTGGAGATCACCACCTTCCGTGCCGACAGTTACGACCAGGTCTCGCGCAACCCGCAGGTGCGCTTCGGAGACACCCTGGAGCAGGACCTGGTCCGCCGCGACTTCACCGCGAACGCGATGGCGGTGCGGATCACCGCCGAGGGCCCCGGGGAGTTCTTGGATCCCCTCGGCGGTCTCGCGGCGGTGCGCCGCCGGATGCTTGACACTCCCGCCGCGCCGGAGGTGTCCTTCGGCGACGACCCGCTGCGGATGCTGCGCGCGGCGCGGTTCGTGTCGCAACTGGAATTCACTGTCGCCGAACGGGTTCGGGAGGCGATTGTCGCGATGGCGCCGCAGCTGGCCCGGATCACCGTCGAGCGCGTCGCGGTGGAGCTGGACAAGATGCTGCTCGGCGCCGACCCGGTCGCCGGTATCGAGCTGATGGTCCAGACCGGCATGGGCGAGGTGGTGCTGCCCGAGGTGGGCGGCATGCGGATGGCCATCGACGAGCACCACCAGCACAAGGATGTCTACCAGCATTCACTGACCGTGCTGCGGCAGGCGATCGCGCTGGAGGAGCAGCCCGACCTGGTACTGCGCTGGGCGGCGCTGCTGCACGACATCGGAAAGCCGGCCACCCGCCGCCACGAGGCCGACGGCGGGGTCAGCTTCCACCACCACGAGGTGGTCGGCGCGAAAATGGTCCGCAAGCGGATGCGGGCGCTGAAGTACTCCAAACAGATGGTCGACGACGTCTCCCAGCTGGTTTACCTGCACCTGCGTTTCCACGGTTACGGCGAGGGCCGGTGGACCGACTCGGCGGTGCGGCGCTACGTCGCCGACGCCGGACCCCTGCTGCCGAAGCTGCACAAGCTGGTGCGGGCGGACTGCACCACCCGCAACCAGCGCCGCGCGGCTCGGCTGCAGTCCAACTACGACAGCCTGGAGACGCGGATCGCCGAGCTGGCGGCCAAAGAGGATCTGGCGCGGGTGCGCCCGGACCTCGACGGCAACGAGATCATGCAGATCCTCGGGATCCCGGCCGGCCCGCTGGTGGGGCAGGCGTGGAACCACCTCAAGGAGCTCCGGCTGGACCGCGGCCCGATGTCCCGGGAGGACGCCACCGCCGAGCTGCTGGCCTGGTGGACCGCCCGCGACACCGATGGAACCGCAGCGGGGTCCGGACCGTCTTAACGGGCATGGAGTACTGCCTGGACGCCGGCGACGGCACCGCTTCGATCTGGACCGGTCCGGCGCAGTCCGACCTCGACGGCGACGGACTGTTCGACGACCTGATGGTCGACGGCGACGGCGACGGCCTGGGTGACTACGCGATGTTCGATCTCGACGACGACGGGGTGCCGGAGGCCCGTTACGACGACGACGGGTCCGGAACCTGGTCGGCGGGGCTGGACCGTTTCGGGCCCATCGACGTCGACGGTGACGGCGCGCCGGAGCGGCTGACCGACCTCGACCGCGACGGGCGGGCCGACCGGGCGTTGTCCGCCGACGGGCGGGTCGGCTACGTCGACGCCGACGGCGACGGCGGCTGGGACCTCACGCTGACCGACTCCGACGGCGACGGCGCGGCGGACGCGGCGGGGCCCTATGCGGGGTAGCGCCCCGGCGTGGCTGCGCTTCGCACTGCGTGCTCAGCGCCCCACGCGTGGGTGGTGCGGCGTGGCTGCGCTTCGCACTGCGTGCTCAGCGCCCCACGCCGGGCGGGCCGGCGAATGCCTGCGCGATGCCCAGCCACCGCTCGGCGTCGGGACCCTCGGCGGTGACGTCGAGAGCCGAGCGCGGCCGCCGCTGGGTCACCAGGTAGCAGAAGTCCAGAGCCGAACCACGCACCCGCTGGGCGGCGTCCTCCGGACCCCACGCCCACCGACTGCCGTCCGGCGCGGTCAGTTCCACCCGGAACTCCCCGGCCGGCGGGGTCAGCCCGTGCACGGAGAAGGCGAAGTCCCGGGTCCGCACACCGAGGTGCGCGATGGACTTCAGCCGGGCCGTCGGGGCCGTGTCGACGCCGAGGGTGTCGGCGACGTCGAGTCCGTGCGCCCAGGTCTCCATCAGCCGGGCGGTGGCCATCGACGGCGCGCTCATGGGCGGTCCGAACCAGCGCAGCTTGCGGCCGTCGGGCACGGCGCGCAGCGCGGCGTGCAACTCGCCGCGGGTGCGTCGCCAGTCGGCCAGCAACTCCGCGGGGGGCGTGGCGGCCAGATCCCCGGCGGCGTCGTCGACGAAGTGCTCGAGGTTGGTCTGCGCGGAGTCCACCAGAGCGCGGAAGCCGGGCTCGTCGGTGATCGACAGCAGCGCCACCCGGTCGGTCCACAGCAGATGACCGATCTGGTGGGCGATGGTCCACCCCGGCGCCGGGGTCGGCGTCGACCACCGCTCGGCCGGCAGTCCGCCGACGAGGGCGTCGAGCGCGTCGCTCTCGGCCTGCAGGTCGTCGACGATCAGTCCGGCAGTGGTCATGGCGCCCAGCCTAGTTCGCGCGCCGGCCGATCCCGGCGTGCATCGCCAGGCCGGCCAGGTACACCAGCGAGCCGGCCAACGCCAGCGCGGGCGAACGGCCGTCGGGGGCGATCACCGCCGCCGCCGCGGTGACCGCGACGATGAAGGACACCCAGAACAGCGCGTCCTGGACGGCGAAGACGTGGCCGCGGAAGGCGTCGTCGACGTCGATCTGCATGGCGCTGTCGGCGCACAGCTTGACCACCTGCCCGGCCAGGCCGACCAGGAATCCGCACAGCACCATGACGCGCAGATTCAGTGTGGCGCCGGCCAATTGGACCACCGCGGCGAACAGCAGCGCGGCGTTGGCCGCGGCGTAGCGGCCCCAGCGCCGGACCGCCGGCGGGGTGAGCACGGTGGCCATGAACGCCCCGGCGCCGGTGGCGGCGACGAAGACCACCGCGGTGCCCAGCCCGGCGAAGCCGTCCGCCCCGTCGTTGCGGACGAGGACGAGCACCAGAAGCGAGTTGATGCCGAGCACCATCCGGTGGGCGGCCAGACCGGACAGCGCCGCGGCCACCGAGGGGGTCCGGGCCACGGCGCTCAGTCCGCAGGCCCACCCGCCGGCGACGGCTTGGAACGGCGAGCCGTGCACCGCGGTGTGGTCGGGGCCGAGCACGTGCGGGCGGAACCGGAGCGAGAGCAGCACCGCGATCGCCACCGGAACGGCCACCAGGAGGATCACCGTGGCGGCGGCGGTGTCGCCGTCGCCGACGAGCCAGCGCGGCACCAGCATGAAGTTGGCCCCGGCGAAAGCGGCGGTGGCTCCGGTCGCGATGGCCACCGAGTTCATCGTGACGACCTGTTCGCGGGGCACCACGTCGGGCAGCGCGGCCGACAGCCCGGACAGGACGAACCGGCTGAGCCCATTGACGATCAGCGCGCCGCACAGCACGAACAGGTCCCGCGCGCCGAAGGCGAGCAGCGCCGCGACGGCGAGAACGAACAGCAGCCGCGCCGCGTTGGCCGCGATCAGCACACCGCGCCGGTCCCAGCGGTCCAGCAGCGCCCCGGCGAACGGCCCGAGGAGCGAGTACGGCAGGAACAGCACGGCGAAGGCGCCGGCGATCGCCCACGGATCGGCCGCGCGTTCGGGGTTGAACAGCAAGCCCCCGGCCAGGCCGGCCTGGAACAGGCCGTCGCCGAACTGGCTGGCGACCCGCACCTCGAGCAGCCGCCGGAAGTCGGTGAGGTTGCGGACGGATCGCCACAGCGAGCCGGAGACCGGGGCGTCCATCACTGATTCACAGTACAAACCCCGTTCGTGCACCGGCCCGTCCGAGCCGGTCAGCCGTGCCATGATGATCGGGTGGGGCAGCAGGAGGATCCCGAGGACTTCATCGCGCCCGCGGCCAATCGGGTGCGGGCGGGAACGCTGTTGCTGGCCAATATCGACCTGATGGAGCCGACGTTCCGCCGCAGCGTCATCTACGTCGTCGAGCACAACGACGGCGGCACCCTCGGCGTAGTCCTCAACAGGCCGAGCGAGACCGCCGTCCACAACGTCCTGCCGCAGTGGGCCGATCTGGTCGCAAAGCCCAAGACGATGTTCATCGGCGGCCCGGTCAAGCGGGACGCCGCACTGTGCCTGGGAACGCTACGTGTCGGTGTCGACCCGGATGCGATGCCCGGCATGCGCCATGTGTCCGGCCGCATCGTGATGGTCGACCTCGACGCCGACCCGCAGCTGGTCGCCGCCGCCGTCGAGGGGGTGCGGATCTTCGCCGGGTATTCCGGCTGGACGATCGGCCAACTCGAGGGTGAGATCGAGCGGGACGACTGGATCGTGTTGTCCGCGTTGCCTTCTGACGTACTGGTTCAGCCGCGGGTGGACCTGTGGTCGCGGGTGCTGCGCCGCCAGCCGTGGCCGATGCCGCTGCTGGCGACCCACCCTATCGACCTGAGCCGCAGCTGAGCTACGACCCGCACACCCGGGTGCAGCCGCCGCAGCCCGCGCTGGTGCCGCAGCCCCCGGCGCTCTGGCGGCGGGTGGCGTAGCGGGCGCCCTGCCAGGAGCCGGCTGCGACGGTGGCCACCGCTCCGATGGCGCCGAGGACCAGTCCGATCAGGCCCAGCCGGTGCGGTGCGGCCAGCGCCAGAGCGCCGCCGGCGGCCAGCATGACGGCGGCCGCCAACTGGGTCGGCGCGACCGCGCGAACGACCTGACCGGTCAGATCGGCGGGTGCGGGTCGGCTCAGCGCCCACAGCCCGGAACCGCCGATCAGCACGGCCAGAGCCAGGCACACCGACGCCGCGACAACCCTGGGCTCACAATACGAGCCGGGCCGGGGCTACGGGACGGGCACCGCCGCGGCGACCGCGGCGGCCGCGTCGGGGGCCGGCGGCACGACCGCGACCGAGACCGGCGGGAT
>NZ_JBJTJF010000198.1:0-29421 GCF_046095365.1 Mycobacterium sp. | reverse complement strand
GGTCAGCCGGTTGCGGTCCAGCGGGTAGACCCCGTCGAGGTAGGTGTCCCACTGCTGGATGGTCATCGTCCGCCCGCCCCCGTCGACCAGGCTCATCTGATTGTCCAGCACCGCCTGCGCGGTGCCCGGCGTCGCGAACAGCCCCGCCAGCACGGCGAAGAACGCCACCAGAACACGACCGAAAGCCTTCATGGTCTCCCTAGCTTGGTTGTGGCGGTGAGGGTTCACCGTCGGGTGCGCTGCGGAATCCCCCGTTGGACTCCGACAAGTAAATGTCAGGAGGACGATATCGGTAGGGAAACGGTGCGGGCAACGCGAAGGGGACCGCCGGAGTCGTCGCCGGCCACCGATACGGCTTAGCTGCGGCGAGAGTGGGCCAGATCCGGCTGTGATCGGAGCCACCTCCGCCGGCCCGCGCCGCGCGCGCCGGCCGGCGGTCTCAGGCGCACGCCCCGGCCGAGGTCGGGAAACGTCAAAGATGGTGTGGCGGAACGTTATCCCGCAACCACCGGTCGCGCTCGTGCTGTTCGGCGGACTCCCCTGGATCGCGTTCGTCCGATGAGGCTCGCGGCAGGTCCTCGCCGAAGACCGCGTTAACTGGCGGCCGCTTCGGACCCTCCGGATTCAGCACGACGGGAACCAAGTGTGACTAAGGTCACAATCAAGGTGTTTTCCCACGTCACGGGACCGAAACCTGATGTTCACACCCGGTGGCCCGACTCAGATGTCCAGGCTGGACAGCTCGGCGATCACGTGGGTGGCCATCGGCCCCAGGGTCGCCATGCCGTCCCGGACGGCGGCTCGCGATCCCGCCAGATTGACCACCAGCGTGCTGCCGGAGATACCGGCCAGACCGCGGGACAGCCCGGCGTCGGTGCTCCCGGCCGCCAGGCCGGAGGCGCGCAGCGCCTCGGCGATGCCGGGCAGTTCCCGGTCGAGCACCCCGACGGTCGCCTCGGGAGCGACGTCGCGCGGATTGACCCCGGTGCCGCCCACCGACACCACCAGGTCGACACCACCGATCACCGCGGTGTTCAGGGCGTTGCGGATCTCGACCTCATCGGCGGCCACCACGACCACGCCGTCGACCACGAACCCCGCCTCCTCGAGCAGTTCGGTCACCAGCGTGCCGCTGTGGCCCTCGGCAACACCCCGGGCCTGACGATCGTCCACTACGACCACCAGCGCCCGCCCGGCCGAACCTTCAGTCTGTTCCATGGAAGCCACCGTATATCCGAGCCGCGAAGACGGGGCTGACTCGGCGACCACCGTCAGCGGACGGTCGGTGCCCATGCGCGTCACCGGTCGCCGTTGCCGCGGCTCACTGGCCGGCGGGTCACTGGTCGGCTTTGCCCAGCGTCACATCGACCGTCTGGGGATTTCCGGAGGGGTCCAGGTAGGTCAGAGTCAGCTTCGCCCCGGGAGCTCGGGACCGCACCGCCGCCACCAGGGCGTTGGCGCTGCCGATCACTCGGTCGTCGACCTTGGTCACCACCACGCCGCTGGGCAGGCCGGCGTTGGCGGCCGCACCGCCCTTGACCACCTCGACGATCTTGGCGCCGTGCGTGGTGACGTCGTTGCTGACCTGCACGCCCAGCGAGGCGTGCGAGGCCGTTCCGCTGCTGATCAGTTCGTCGGCGATCCGCTTGGCCTGGTCGACCGGGATCGCGAAGCCCAGCCCGATGGATCCGCTCTGCCCCTCCGGCGAGTCACCGCCCAGGGTGGCGATCGCAGAGTTCACTCCGACCAGTTCGCCGGACATGTTGACCAACGCCCCGCCGGAGTTGCCCGGGTTGATCGCCGCGTCGGTCTGGATCGCGTCCAGAACCGTGTTCTGGTTACTGGCGTCACCGCCCGCCGCGACCGGACGGTTCAGCGCGCTGACGATCCCGGTGGTGACGGTGCCCTCCAGACCCAGCGGCGAGCCGATCGCCACGACGTCCTGACCGACCCGGAGGTCGGCCGAGGAGCCGAGTGTTATCGGGGTCAGCCCGGAAACACCCTGGGCGCGAACGACGGCGATGTCGCTGGCCGGATCGGTGCCGACGACGGTGAAGGGGGCGGTGCGGCCGTCGGCGAAGGTGACGATGGTGGTCATCCCGGCCGGCTTCGCCGGAGGGTCGGCCGGCTTGCCCGGCATGCCTGGCGGCTTGGGCGCGCCGGGCCCGCCCCGCGCGCCGGAGACCACGTGGTTATTGGTCAGGATCAGCCCGTCGGCGGACAACACGATGCCCGAACCCTCCTCGGTGGCGCGGCCCATCTTGGTCTCGAGCTTGACCACGCTGGGCACCACCTTCGCCGCCACCTGTTCGACCGAGCCGATGGGCGCGTTGGCGGTCGGGACGCTGCGTGAGTTGGGAGCCGCGGCGGGGGGCGCCGCAACGGAGGGCTGGCCGGCGGGCCGCACCATCGAGGCCACCGTTCCGCCGACGCCGGCCGACACCGCGGCGATCGCGAGCGCGCCAAGGGTCAGTGCGACGGTGCGGGAGCGCTTCCGGCGGCGCGGTTCGGCGACCGGGGGAAGCACGGAGGTGGTGCCGGAACGCGCACCGCCGTAGGGGTCGTACGGCCCCTGGGGGTTCGCGTAGCGCCAGTCGTAGGGCTGTTGGTAGCCGGCCTGGGTGTAGCCCGGCGCAGCCGGCTGGTTCGGCACCTGCCGGCCGGACTGCGGCGTCGGGTGACGCGGGTCGTCTGTCATCGCGGCTGTTTGCTCTTTCCGGTAGTCAGCGCGGTATCGCGCCATCGTGTTGTCTCCAGCTTGCCGGGTGCTACTGAGAATCGACTGAGATGACACTCGGTTCGGCTGCCACGTCCTCTCCGTTAACGCCGAATTCGCCGTTTGTTGCTGCGATTTCGCTGTGGGCGGATGGTGACCGATACAACACCGCGGTCGGAGTGCCCGGCAGCAGCACATAGAACGTCGTTCCCGGCGGGTCTCCCCCGGGCACCGTCTCCCCGATGCGAATCATGCCGCCATGTTTGACCACAACCTGTTTCACGATCGCCAGGCCCAGACCCGAACCCGGCATCGCCCGCGCCGAGGCGGAGCGATAGAACCGCTCGAACACCAGACCGCGTTCCTCGGGCTCGATGCCGGGACCTTCGTCGGACACCAGCAGTTCGGCATGGGCGGCGTCGACCTGGCGCAGCCGCAGCACGACCGCCCCGCCGGGCGGACTCCACTTGGCCGCGTTGTCGAGCAGGTTGAGCACGGCCCGCGACAGTCCCGCGTGATCGCCGTGGATCTGCCAGCCGACGGCCTCGACGTCGAAGTCGATGTCGTTGCGGCGGCGGCGAACCCGCTCGAGGCTGCGGTCGATGATCTCGGTCAACTCGACGTCCTCGAGCGCGTGGCCGTGCGCGTTGTCCTCCCGGGTGAGATCCACCAGATCGCCGACCAGTGTCGAGAGTTCCTCGATCTGGCCGATCACATCGGCGCGCAGCTCGGCCAGCTCGCTCTCGGGGATCGGGGGCGCGCCGGGCGCACCGGAGGCCATCAGCAGCTCGACGTTGGTGCGCAGTGACGTCAGGGGCGTCTTCAGCTCGTGGCCGGCGTCGGCGACCAGCCGGGCCTGCCGTTCGCGCGACTCGGCCAGCGCGCGCAGCATGGCGTTGAACGCCTCGGTGAGCCGGGCCAGCTCATCGCTGCCGAACACCGGGATGGGTCGCAGGTCGTCGGTGCGCGCCACCCGCTCGGCGGCCTCGGTGAGCCGGCCGACCGGACGCAGACCGGTCCGGGCCACCGTGCCGCCTGCCACCGCGGCGATCACCACACCGACGCCGCCTACCGCCAGCAGCACCCACTTGAGCTTGTTCATCACCGCGTTGGTGGGCTGCA
Source organism: Mycobacterium sp. (assembly GCF_046095365.1). GTDB lineage: Bacteria > Actinomycetota > Actinomycetes > Mycobacteriales > Mycobacteriaceae > Mycobacterium. Next base: position 25,583 of record NZ_JBJTJF010000198.1, on the reverse strand, counting down.
GGCTCTTGGAGATCAGCAGCGAACTGCCGTTGGGCAGGTGCACCGCAAGCACCCGCTGATCGCCGACTGTCCGGCGCGACATGAACAGTTCGCCGCGGATCACCGCCTTCTCCGGTTGTCCGACGGGCAGCGCCTGGCCCTGCTGGTTGGCGGTGTAGATCGACTTGCCGGGATTGACCAGCATCGCGTTGACGTCGGAGGAGGCGGTGCCCTCGATGGCCTGGGCCGGGTCGGCGGCCAGCGAGCCGCGGGCGATCAGCAACTGGGCGCGGCTCTGCAACTGGTGGTCGATGTCGGTGTAGAGCGCGGCGGACACCACCGCGTAGACCGCGACGGCCATCAGCACCACGACCATGGCCACCATCGACATGGCCAGCAGCATCACCCTCCACCGCAGCGACAACGACGTGGTGGCTTTCCCCGGGGCGCCGGTGACCCGACGGCGCCGCTTGAATCCGGGCATCAGGATCTGGACATCAGGGCGGAGTTTCGCGCAGCACGTAACCCACACCACGAACGGTGTGGATCAGCCGCGGTTCTCCTTCCGCCTCGGTCTTGCGCCGCAGATAGCCGACGTAGACCTCCAGCGCGTTGCCGGAGGTGGGGAAGTCGAAACCCCACACCTCCTCGAGAATGCGGCTGCGGGTGAGCACCCGGCGGGGATTGGCGATGAGCATCTCCAGCAGCGCGAACTCGGTGCGGGTCAGGCTGATCGCGCGCTTACCCCGATGCACCTCGCGGGTTCCCGGGTCCAAGGTGAGGTCGGCGAACGTCATGATCGCGGTCTCGGTGGTCTCCTCCGGGCCGGTCCGGCGCAGCAGGGCACGCAGGCGGGCAAGCAGCTCCTCCAGCGCGAACGGCTTGGGCAGGTAGTCGTCGGCTCCCGCGTCCAGGCCGGCCACCCGCTCGGAAACCGAGTCGCGCGCAGTCAGCACCAGGATCGGAAGGTCGTCGCCGGTGCTGCGCAACTGGCGGCAGACCTCCAGGCCGTCCAGCCGCGGCATCATCACGTCGAGAACCACTGCCTCGGGCCGCTCGTTGGCGATCGCCTCGAGCGCCTCCACGCCGTCCTCGGCGAGGTCGACGGTGTATCCGTTGAAGGACAGGGAACGCCGCAGGGACTCCCGGACGGCACGGTCGTCATCGACCACAAGGATTCGCACGTGGTTAGTGTCAACCAATCGACTTAGATTCGTCTAAGAGACGCGCCGCGCGAACAGGCGATTCGGCGCCGATCCCGGCGAAATCAGCGCTTGTCGAGGTCGATCAGCCCCAGCCGGGCCGCTTTGAGCAGACGGCGGGGCACCTTGTGCTGACGGCCTCCGACGGACACGGTGACAAGGCCGGGCTCGGTGGCTTTCCACTGCGAACGCCGACTGCGGGTGTTCGAGCGCGACATCCGGCGCTTGGGCACAGCCATGACGGGTGATCTCCTCGTGATTGCCGCCGCGCAGACACGCGGCCGAGTCTCAAGGATAGCCGCCGGCCGGTGGCTTCTCCAAAGCGGCAAGGCGTTGACACCGGCCCCGAACCAGCGGATAACCTACCGGTTGGTTGGCCGGTAGGCGGCCGGCCGTCACCGCCCAGGGAGGACGCACCCGATGCCGGCTGTCCCCGGACCCGTGCGGATCGGCAACTGCTCGGGCTTCTACGGCGACCGGATCTCGGCGATGCGCGAGATGCTCACCGGCGGTGACCTGGACTATCTCACCGGCGACTACCTGGCCGAACTGACCATGCTCATCCTGGGCCGCGACCGGATGAAATCCCCCGAGCGGGGCTACGCCAAGACCTTTCTGACCCAGTTGGAGCAGTGCCTGGGCCTGGCCCACGACCGCGGCGTGCGCATCGTCACCAACGCCGGCGGCCTGAACCCGGCCGGCCTGGCCGCGGCGGTGCGCGCCCTGGCCGACAGGCTCGGCGTCGCGGTGAGCGTCGCCCACGTGGAGGGCGACGACCTGCTGCCGCGGGCAGCCGAACTGGGATTCCCCGGGGTGCTGACCGCCAACGCCTATCTGGGCGCCTGGGGGATCGTCGACTGCCTGAACGCCGGCGCCGACATCGTGGTGACCGGCCGGGTCACCGACGCCTCGGTGGTGGTCGGACCCGCCGCCGCCCACTTCGGCTGGGCCCGAGACGACTACGACCGGATCGCCGGGGCGGTGGTCGCCGGACATGTCATCGAATGCGGCACCCAGGCCACCGGCGGCAACTACTCGTTCTTCACCGGGATCGCCGACCTCGACCACGCCGGGTTCCCGCTGGCCGAGATCGCCGGCGACGGTTCCTCGGTGATCACCAAGCAGCCAGACACCGGCGGCCGGGTCAGCATCGGCACCGTCACCGCGCAACTGCTCGACGCGATCACCGGCGCCCGCGACGCCCACCCCGATGCCACCGCCCGCTTCGACACCATCGAACTGCTCGACGACGGGCCCGACCGGGTGTGCATCCGGGGGGTGCGCGGCGAGCCGCCACCCCCGACGCTGAAGGTGTCGCTGAACAGCATCGGCGGCTACCGCAACGCCGCCACCTTCGTGCTGACCGGACTGGACATCGAGGCCAAGGCCGACCTGGTGCGCCGGCAGCTCGAGTCCGCGCTGACCGAGGCCCCCGCCGAGGTGCAATGGTCGCTGGCGCGCACCGACCGGCCCGACGCCGACACCGAGCAGACCGCGAGCGCGCTGCTGACGTGCACCGTGCGCGATCCGGATCCGCAGCGTGTCGGACGCCGGTTCTCCTCTGCCGCAGTGGAACTCGCGCTCGCGAGCTACCCCGGCTTCCACACCACCGCACCTCCGTCCGACGGTGCGGTGTACGGGTTGTTCACCCCCGGCTACGTACCGTCCGCCGAGGTCGGGCACGTGGCGGTGCACGCCGACGGCACCAGGGTGCCGATCCCGCCGGCCAGCCAGACACTCGAACTGCGGCCCGCCGCCGAACCCGCCGTGCCCGGGCCGCCACCGGCCGGACCGACCCGCCGGCTGCCGCTGGGCACCGTCGCGGGCGCGCGCAGCGGCGACAAGGGCGGCGGCGCCAACATCGGCGTGTGGGTGCGCACCGAGGCGCAGTACCGCTGGCTGGCCGGCACGCTGACCGTCGACCTGCTGCGCGAGTTGCTGCCCGAGGCCGACGATCTCGACGTCGAGCGCCATCTGCTGCCGGGTATCCGCGCGGTGAACTTCGTGATCGACGGCATCCTCGGCAAGGGCGTCGCCTACCAGGCGCGCTTCGACCCCCAGGCCAAGGGCCTCGGCGAGTGGCTGCGCAGCCGACACGTCGACATCCCCGAGGAGCTGCTGTAGATGAGCATCTGGACCACACCGGAACGCCAGCAACTGCGGAAGTCGGTGCGCGCCTTCGCCGAACGCGAGATCCTGCCGCACATCGACGACTGGGAACAGGCCGGCGAGTTGCCGCGCGACCTGAGCCGGCGGACGGCCGAGGCGGGACTGCTCGGCGTCGGCTTCGGTGAGGAGTACGGCGGGGAGGGCGGCGACGCCGCCGACACCGCGATCATCTGCGAGGAACTGCACGAGGCCGGAACCCCCGGCGGGGTGTTCGCCTCGCTGTTCACCGTCGGAATCGCGGTGCCGCACATGATCGCCTCCGGCGACGCCCGGCTGATCGACAAGTTCGTCAGGCCGACCCTGCGCGGCGAGCTGATCGGATCGCTGGCCATCACCGAACCGGGCGGGGGCTCCGACGTCGGGCACCTGCGCACCACCGCGGTCCGGGACGGCGACCACTTCGTGGTCAACGGCTCCAAGACCTACATAACCTCGGCGGTGCGCGGCGACTACGTGGTGGCGGCGGTGCGCACCGGCGGTCCCGGAGCCGCCGGGGTGTCGATGCTCGTCATCGAGAAGGGCACGCCCGGCTTCGAGGTCAGCCGCAAGCTGGCGAAGATGGGCTGGCGGTCCTCGGACACCGCGGAGCTGTCGTTCACCGACGCCCGGGTACCGGTGGAAAACCTCGTCGGCGCCGAGAACACCGGATTCCTGCAGATCGCCCAGGCCTTCGTCGCCGAGCGCATCGGCCTTGCCGTGCAGGCGTATTCGAGCGCGCAGCGCTGCCTGGACATCACCGCGCAGTGGTGCCGGGACCGGGAGACCTTCGGTAAGCCGCTGATCGCCCGCCAAACGGTGCAGAACACGCTCGCCGAGATGGCCCGCCGCATCGACGTCGCGCGGGTCTACTCCCGCAGTGTCGTCGAGCGGTCCTTGGCCGGAGCCGACGGGCCGCCGACACTGGGTGAGACGAACCTGATCGCGCCGGTGTGCTTCGCCAAGAACACCGCGGTCGAGGCCGGCGAGTGGGTGGCAAACCAGGCCGTGCAACTGTTCGGCGGGATGGGCTACATGGCCGAGTCCGAGATCGAAAGGCAGTACCGCGACATGCGGATCCTCGGGATCGGCGGCGGCACCACCGAGATCCTCACCGCGCTGGCCGCCAAGACGCTCGGGTATCAGCCGTGACCGCGCTGCGCAGCGCCGTCGACACCACGGCCCCGGCCTACCTCGCCGCCGCCGAGGCGATGACCGCCAAACTCGCCGAACTGGATAGCGAACTGGCCAAGGCGCTCGGCGGCGGCGGCCCGAAATACGTCGAGCGTCACCACGCCCGCGGCAAGCTGACCGCGCGCGAGCGCATCGAGTTGCTGCTCGACCCGGACTCACCGTTCCTGGAGTTGTGCCCGCTGGCCGCCTACGGAACCGAGTTCACCGTCGGCGCCAGCCTGGTCACCGGAATCGGGGTGGTCGAGGGGATCGAGTGCATGCTGGTCGCCCACGACCCGACCGTCAAGGGCGGCACCTCCAACCCGTGGACGCTGAGGAAGGTGCTGCGCGCCAACCAGATCGCGCTGGAGAACCGGCTGCCGGTGATCTCGCTGGTGGAGTCCGGCGGCGCGGACCTGCCAACCCAGAAGGAGATCTTCATCCCGGGCGGGCGGATGTTCCGCGACCTCACCCGGCTCTCGGCAGCCGGGATTCCCACCATCGCACTGGTTTTCGGCAATTCCACCGCCGGCGGCGCCTACATACCCGGGATGAGCGACCACGTGGTGATGATCAAGGAGCGCTCCAAGGTCTTCCTCGCCGGGCCGCCACTGGTGAAGATGGCCACCGGCGAGGAGTCCGACGACGAGTCGCTCGGCGGAGCGGAGATGCACGCCCGGATCTCCGGGCTGGCCGACTACTTCGCGGTCGACGAACTCGACGCGCTGCGCATCGGCCGGCGCATCGTGGCGCGGCTGAACTGGACCAAGAAGGGACCGGCGCCGCGGCCGTTCACCGAGCCACTGGCCGACGCCGCGGACCTGCTCGGCATCGTCCCGGCCGACCTGCGCGTCCCGTTCGACCCCCGGGAGGTGATCGCCCGGATCGTCGACGCCTCTGATTTCGACGAGTTCAAGCCTCTCTACGGCGCCTCCCTGGTCACCGGGTGGGCCAGTGTGTTCGGCTATCCGGTGGGCATCCTGGCCAACGCCCGCGGGGTGCTGTTCAGCGAGGAGTCGCAGAAGGCGACCCAGTTCATCCAACTGGCCAACCAGTCGAACACCCCACTGCTGTTCCTGCACAACACAACCGGCTACATGGTCGGCCGGGCCTACGAAGAGGGCGGCATGATCAAGCACGGCGCGATGATGATCAACGCCGTGTCCAACTCGGCGGTGCCGCACATCTCGCTGTTGATCGGAGCGTCCTACGGTGCGGGCCACTACGGCATGTGCGGGCGCGCCTACGATCCGCGGTTCCTGTTCGCCTGGCCCAGCGCGAAGTCCGCGGTGATGGGCGGGGCGCAGTTGGCCGGGGTGCTCTCGATCGTCAACCGCGCCGCCGCGGAGGCCCGCGGGCAGGCCGTGGACGAGGACGCCGACGCCGCGCTGCGGGCCGCGGTGGAGGCGCAGATCGAGGCCGAGTCGCTACCGGCCTTCCTGTCCGGGCGTCTCTACGACGACGGGGTGATCGACCCGCGGGACACCCGCACGGTGCTGGGAATGTGCCTGTCCGCCATCGCCAACGGCCCGATCGAGGGGACGTCGAAGTTCGGCGTCTTCCGGATGTGAGGCAGGACCCGTGATCACCAAGGTCATTGTCGCCAACCGCGGCGAGATCGCGCGGCGGGTGTTCGCCACCTGCCGCCGCCTCGGCATCGGCACCGTCGCGGTCTACACCGAGCACGACGCGAACTCCCCGCACGTCGCCGAGGCCGACGCCCGGGTTCTCATCGACAGCTACCTCGACATCGACGCGCTGCTGGCGGCGGCCCGTTCGGCGCACGCCGATGCCGTTCACCCCGGCTACGGCTTCCTCTCGGAGAACGCGGTTTTCGCCAGGACGGTCGGCGACGCCGGGCTGATCTGGATCGGGCCGCCGCCGGAGGCGGTCACGGCGATGGGTTCCAAGATCGAGGCCAAGAAGATGATGGCGGCCGCCGGGGTCCCGGTGCTGGCCGAACTGCACCCGGACACCGTCGGGCCGGATCAGCTTCCGGTTCTGGTCAAGGCTTCGGCCGGCGGCGGCGGCCGAGGCATGCGGGTTGTCGACGACATCGGCGATCTGCACGCCCGGGTCCAGGCCGCCCGCCGCGAGGCGCACTCCGCCTTCGGCGACGACGCGGTGTTCTGTGAGCGTTACCTGCCGCGCGGACACCACGTCGAGGTGCAGGTGATGGCCGACCGGCACGGCACGATCTGGGCGCTCGGCGAGCGGGAGTGCTCGATCCAGCGCCGCCACCAGAAGATCATCGAGGAGGCGCCGTCCCCTCTCGTCGAACGAATTCCGGGCATGCGGCAGCGGCTTTTCGACGCGGCCCGTCTGGCGGCGGGAGCGATCGGGTACTGCGGCGCGGGAACGGTGGAGTTCCTGGCCGACGACGCCGGCGAGTTCTACTTCCTGGAGATGAACACCCGCCTTCAGGTGGAACACCCGGTCACCGAACTGACCACCGGTGTGGATCTGGTGGAGCTTCAGATCAACGTGGCAGACGGGCAGCGTCTGGAACCCGAGAGTCCGAGTCCGCGAGGACATGCCATCGAGGCGCGGTTGTACGCCGAGGATCCCGCCCGCGACTGGCAACCCCAGGCGGGTCGGATCCGGCGCTTCTCCGTACCCGGTGCGGCAACCCACTTCGGCCTGACGCCCGGCACCGGGATCCGGCTGGACTCCGGGGTCGCCGACGGGTCGGTGGTGTCCGTTTACTACGACCCCATGCTGGCCAAGGTCATCGCGAAGGCCCCGAGCCGCACCCGGGCCGCGCAACTGCTCGCCGACGCGCTGGCCCGTACCCGGCTGCACGGTCTGCGCACCAACCGCGACCTGCTGGTCAACGTGCTGCGTCACCCGGCTTTCCTGGCCGGGGACACCGACACCGGCTTCTTCGACGTCCACGGACTGGGGGGTCTGGCCATGCCGCTGGCCGGGCCCGACGCGGTCCGGCTGGCCGCGGTGGCCGCCACCCTGGCCGAATCCGCGCACAACCGCGCCACCGCACCGGTGCTGGCCGCCGTGCCCAGCGGCTGGCGCAACGTGGTTTCCGGCAACCAGCACAAGGTCTTTCACGACGCCGACGGGTGCGAGCACCGGGTCGCCTACCGATTCACCCGCCGCGGAGTGCTGCTGCCCGACGACCCGGGTGTCACCCTGGACTCGGTCACGCCGGTGGAAGCGGTGCTGGTGCGGGACGGGGTCGCCACCGCATTCGACGTCGCCCGTTACGGCGACGAGGTGTACGTCGACTCCCCGCTCGGGCCGGTCACCCTGACCGCGGTCCCGCGCTTCCCCGAGCCCGGCACGGCGGTGGCCAAGGGCTCGCTGCTGGCGCCGATGCCCGGGTCGGTGATCCGGATCGGCGCCGCGCCCGGCGACACCGTCGCCGCCGGCCAGCCGCTGGTCTGGCTGGAGGCGATGAAGATGGAACACACCATCACCGCGCCGGCCGCCGGTGTGCTGGTCCAACTCGACGTCGGCGTCGGCCAGCAGGTCGAGGTGGGCGCCGTGCTTGCCCGTGTCGAGACATCCGAAGGAGACGACCAGTGAGCGACCCTGAGACTGACACCGACTTCATCGAGAGTGCCGAACGCCAGGCGCTGCGCAAGTCCGTTGCGGCACTGGCCGCCAACTACGGCCCGGACTACTACCTCGAGAAGGCCCGCTCGGGTGGCCACACCGACGAATTATGGCGAGAGGCAGGCCAACTGGGGTTCATCGGGGTGAACCTGCCCGAGGAGTATGGCGGCGGCGGTGCCGGTATGTACGAGCTCGCGCTGGTGATGGAGGAGCTTTCGGCGGGGGGCTGCCCGCTGTTGATGATGGTGGTCTCCCCCGCCATCAACGGCACCATCATCGCCAAGTTCGGCACCGACGAGCAGAAGAAGCGCTGGGTCCCCGGTATCGCCGACGGGTCTATCACGATGGCTTTCGCCATCACCGAACCCGACGCCGGTTCGAACTCGCACCGCATCACCACCACCGCGCGCCGGGACGGCTCCGACTGGATCCTGTCGGGCCAGAAGGTGTGGATATCCGGCCTCGACCAGGCCGACTCCGTCCTCGTCGTCAGCCGTACCGAGGACGCCAAGACCGGCAATCTGCGTCCGGCGCTGTTCGTGGTGCCGATCGACACCCCCGGGTTCACCTTCACCAGGATCCCGATGGAGCTGACCATGCCCGAGAGCCAGTTCCAGGTTTTCATCGACGAGGTTCGGCTGCCGGCCGATGCGCTGGTGGGCGCCGAGGATGCGGCGATCGCTCAACTGTTCGCCGGGCTGAACCCCGAGCGGATCATGGGGGCGGCCAGCGCGGTCGGCATGGGACGGCTGGCCTTGGAGAAGGCCTGCGACTACGTCAAGACCCGCCAGGTGTGGAAGACCCCGATCGGTGCGCACCAGGGAATCTCACATCCGTTGGCGCAGAACCACATCGAGCTCGAACTGGCGAAACTGATGATGCAGAAGGCGGCCACTCTCTACGACGTGGGCGACGACATGGGTGCCGCCGAGGCGGCCAACATTGCCAAGTACGCCGCCGCGGAGGCGTCGACCCGGGCGGTGGACCAGGCCGTGCAGTCGATGGGCGGCAACGGTCTGTCCCAGGAGTACGGGGTGGCGGCGATGCTGGTCGGCTCCCGGCTGGCGCGCATCGCGCCGGTGAGCCGGGAGATGATCCTCAACTTCGTGGCGCAGACCTCGCTGGGTCTGCCGCGGTCGTACTGATCCGCCATGACCGACCCACTCGTCTCCTACCGGGCCGACGGCAACGTCGTTCGACTGACCCTGGACTCACCCCACAACCGCAACGCGCTGTCCTCGGCCCTGGTGTCGCAACTGCGCGACGGGCTGGGCCGCGCGGCCGCAGACCCGTCCGTGCGCGCGGTGGTTCTGGGCCATACCGGAAACACCTTCTGCGCCGGCGCGGATCTGTCCGAGGCCACCGGCGGGGATCCGCAGCAGGCCGCCGCGGGGCGCGCGCACGAACTGGCGGCCCTGCTGCGCTCGATCGTCGAGTGCCCGGTCCCGGTGATCGGCGCCGTCGACGGTCACGTGCGGGCCGGCGGGATGGGACTGGTCGGCGCGTGCGACATCGTCGTCGCGGGCCCGCGCAGCACCTTCGCGCTGACCGAGGCGCGGATCGGGGTCGCCCCGGCGATCATCTCGCTGACACTGCTGCCAAAGCTGCAACCCCGGGCCGCGGCACGGTACTACCTGACCGGGGAGACCTTCGATGCCCGTCGCGCCGCCGGAATCGGGCTGGTGACCGCCACCGCCGACGACGTCGATTACGCGGTCAGGGCGATCACCGGCGATATTGCGAAGGCGTCCCCGCAGGGCCTGGCCGCGTCCAAGGCACTCACCACCGCGGCCGTGTTGGCCGGATTCGACCGCGACGCGCAACGGTTGGCCGAGGATTCGGCGCGGCTGTTCGTCTCCGAGGAAGCCCGCGAGGGCATGCTCGCCTTCCTGGAGAAACGGCCGCCGCGCTGGGTGCCACCGGGGTGACGGTTCGGTAAACGCACTTTTGCGCCGATGTCGACCGGTCGTAGGCTCAGTGGGTCATGAGCAGCATGTCCCCCCGCGACTCCTCGATGCGGGCCTCCGACGACGACCGGATACAGGTCGCCCAGTTGCTCTCGGAGGCCGCGGCCAACGGGCGGCTCTCGATCGACCAGTACGAGTCGCGACTGGCCGCGGCCTACTCGGCGACGACCTACGACCAACTCGACCGGCTCACCTACGGCCTTCCGGAGGCACTGGAGCGCTGCCGGGGACACAGCCGGCCCGCGCCGGCGACGATGCTGCTGGCTATCTTCAGCGGATTCGAACGGCGCGGCCGCTGGAACGTGCCGGGGCGAATGACGACCGTCACGCTGTTCGGGGGCGGAGTGGTGGATCTGCGCTACGCCGACTTCACCTCACACGAGGTGGAGATCCACGCCTACTCGATCCTGGGCGGCCAGACCATCCTGCTGCCGCCGGAGGTCAACGTCGAGATCCGGGGACACGGCGTTATGGGCGGCTTCGACCGCAACGTCGAGGGAAACGGCACACCGGGTGCACCGAAGATCACCATCACCGGATTCTCGCTGTGGGGCGGTGTGGGGATCAAACGGCGCAAGCGCCAAGCCATGTCAAGCTGACCCGGAGAAAAACTCGGCCCCCTCCGTGGAGGGGGCCGAGTGCGTAGGAGCTGACTAGCTGCCGGCAGCGGCCTTGGCCACGCGGGCCTTGGCAGCGCTCGACCTGGCCTCGGCCTTGGCCGCGGCCTTGGCTTTCGCGTTGTCGACCGCAGCGGCGATCTGCTTGGTCGCCTTCTGCACAGCGTCCCGGATCGGGCGCTTCGGCGCCGCCTTCGCCGGTGCCTGCGCCGTGTCGGCGACGGCGGTCTTGACGTCCGCCACCGAGGTGAGGACCGCGGTGTTCTCCGGGGCCTCGGCCTCGGTCGCGGCGCCGTCGGACTGGCCGCTCTCCGACACCACCGACTCGGTGACGCTCTCCGCCTTGGTGTCGCCCGGCGTCGCGGTGACGTCCGCTGTCGCGGTGTCGTTCGCGACCTCGTCAACCGCCGGGGCCTCGGCGTCCGCTGCCGGCGCCACGGCCTTCACCGCCGCCGCACCAGCGGTCGGGAGAGGGGGGGTGGTCGGCCAGGGCGCCGCGCCAGTGGCGATGTCGATCCAGTAGTTCAGCGTGCCGGACAGGCCGTACTGATAGAACTGCGGGGGCTCGGAGTTGTACAGCTGGAGGTCACCGAGGTAGGCACGGATGCTGTCACCGACGAAGGGACCAATGCCGGGGACGGCGTCGACCAGACCGGCGACGGCGCTCAGCGCGAGGTTGTAGGCGACCGTGAGATTCGTCGGACCCCAGAACGCGGCGGCGATCGGAATCGTCAGCGCCGGGACCGCCCGCCCGAGCGTGCCCTGCAGTGCGTACCACGTGGCGGCGCTGAAGCCCTCGGTGACGTACTGGATGTTCGGGCTCGAACCGCCGCCGAGTTGGACGACGGTGTTCGGCTCCCACAGGTAGTTGACGAAACCGATGGGCCAGTTGGCGCCCGGATCCGCCGGATCCCACCCGTTGCCGTCACCGTTGATCAGCGCGTCGAGGAAGAGATACGCCACGCCCGGGATACCGCTCTGGACACATCCGTTGTCGCAGAACTGGGCCCACGGGTTCTTGTAGGCGACCTGGCCGGTGATGTTCACGCCGCCGGGCTTGGCCCACTCCGGGCCGTAGCTTTCCGGACCGAGCCGTCCACCCCAGGTCGCGTTGCAGCCGAGATTGCCGCAGAACAACACGTCGGTCCAGTATTCCGCCGGGATGGACAGCACATCGGCGAACGTGGCCAGCTGGACCTTGGCCGTCGACAGCGCGTGCGGCGTCGGCTGGTTCAGTCCCGGGGTGATGGCGGTGCCGGCGACGGCGATGGCGGCCGCGCTGACCAGGGTTGCCGCCGTGACGAGGGGCTTGGTACGAGTCGCCATGATGCGTGTCCTTTGACGTTTCTGCCCGCCGCCCTGGCGGACTCGCTTTGCTGAGAGCCACCCTCGGTGGCCGTGCCAATACTACGGGCAGGTTTGCCAAACGGCAAATCGGAACCCGGGAAATTGACGGCAGTCGAGCTCCCCGCCTGTGAGGCCCTTAGTGCAGTACCCGGCCAGTTTCGCCAACCTCCGCCCGGTTTGCTGAGCTTAATCAGCACGCCCTGGGTATTTTTTCACTTTCCTCTCAGGGTCGATCGGGGGCGGTTTTGTTTGCCAGGGTCACGGATTCCTCGTGGGCGAAGGGTAACGGCACCCCGACCTGCGATTAGCCGTCAGCAAACACCTCATTTCAGGGCGTCGTGTCATGACCATGAGATAGCCGTTCGATCACGGCCGGTGAGCAATGACTGGCCCGGGCCGGCCGGCCGCCGTGGCGGCACCGGGGTCGGGCGTCCAGGGGCCCGGGGCCGCGGGAAACCAGGCGTCCCGCGCGGGCCGGGATCCGGACCCGCGGCCGCCGTGCCGGGTCAGGTCCGCCCGCGCCGAACGGGGTTTGCTCGTCGCGGCACCCGTCCGCGGCGGCTCACCGCCGACGCCGTGACCTCAGGTAGTCACCCACCACCGCCGCGCCGAGTCCGTCGAGGTCGGGCACTACGACCCGGCCCTCCACCCGTCGCGCCACCTGGTCGATGAACCGGGCCAGGCCGGGGTCGTCGCCGAGGCGGAAGATGGTCACCTGGGCGCCCAGCCGGGCCACCTCGTCGAAGCCGCGCACGGTGTGGGCGATGGTCCGCGGGTGCGGCGGGTAGTCGAAGAACACCGTCGCCGGCCGGCGGCCCTCGAAGGACTCCAGGTGCGCGGTCGGCTCGCCGTCGGTCACCACCAGCACCACCGGCTGGGCACTGGGGTGCCGGCGCAGGTGCCGCCCGGCCAGGGCCAGCGCGTGGTGCAGGTTGGTGCCTTGTTCGTAGACACCCTCCAGGCCGGTCAACTCCGCGGCGGTGAGGGTGCGGGCGTGCCGTCCGAAGGCGATGATCTGCAGGGCATCCGAGCGGAACCGGGTACTCACCAGGTGGCTCAGCGCCAGCGCGGTGCGCTTCATCGGCAGCCACCGGTTCTCCATCACCATCGAGAACGAGGTGTCCACCAGCAACGCCACCACAGCCTGGGTGCGGGTCTCGGTCTCGGAGACCTCGACGTCGTCTACGGCGATCCGCACCGGGCCCCCGGCATTCGGACCCCCGGCCCGCCGCAACACCGCATTCGTCACCGTACGGGTGACGTTCCACGGCTCGGTGTCGCCGAATTCCCACGGTCGGGTGGCGCCGGTGAGCTCGCCGGCGGCGCCGGCACGACGGGTCTCCCGCTCACCGTGACGGCCGGAAAGCTGTTGTGCCACATCGCGAAGCGCCGCCTGGCCCAGCTGGCGCATTGCCTTCGGGGAAAGCCGCCACTTGCCGTCGGAGCCGCGGTCCAGAAAGCCCTGGTTCATCAGGGCGCGCTCCAGTTCGGCCAGCGTCCGGGCGTCGACGGCGGCCTGGTCGCCGAGTTGGCGGGCCAGCGCGTCGAGGTCGACGTCGTCCATGGTCGCGCCGGGGTAGCTCTGCGAGAGCTGTTCGGCCAACTGCTCCAGCTCGGCGATGTCGGACAGCGCCTGCGCGCCCTGGCCCATGCCGAGGGGGTTGTCCCCGGAGAACTCCGCCGAGCCGTCCCAGTCCTCCCCCGGCCGCGCCGCGCGCAGGTGCGAGTCCAGCCGGCTGAGCGACTGCATGAGCTGGGGGGAGCCGAACGCCTGCTGGGCCAGGGCATCGAGTTCGGCGCGCTGCTCGGGGCTGAGGCTGTTGCGAAACCGCTGGGCGGCCGCGGCGCGCTGGGCCAGCGAGTCCAGCAGCTCCTCGACGTTGCGCGGGTTCTCCGGGAAGTACCGGCCGTGTTTGGCCATGAATTCGTGGAAGTCCTCGCCGGTGTCCTCGCCGCGAGAGTGCTTGTCCAGCAGTTCGTTCAGGTCGTCGAGCATCTCGTTGACGGCCTGGCGGTCTTCATCGGTGGCGTTCTCCAGGGCCTGCTTCATCCCGGCGAAGCGCTGGTCGAGCATCTCCCGGCCGAGCAGATCCTTGATCTGCTCGTACTTCTGCCGCGCCTCGGGGCTGCGCCAGTCATAGCCGGACAGCTCCTGCACGGCCTTGGCCGGCGACGGGGGCAGCGACTCGATCTGCATCTCGGCGAAACGGGCGTCGTCGTCCAATGCCCGGGCCAGTTCCTTGCGCTCGGCCAGCACGGCCTCGTCGAGCAGCTTCTTGATCTCCTGCAGGGTGCCGTCAAGGTTGTTGCGCGCCAGCAGTTCCCGGCGGCGGCGGTTGACCTCTGCGGCCAGCCGGTCGGCCCCGGTGAGGTTCCGGTTGCCCCGGCGCAGCAGTTCCTGCAGGGCCCGGCGGGGCGAGGTCCCCTCCATGACGTCGCGGCCGATCTGTTCCAGGGCCTCCCGCAGGTCGACCGGCGGAGCCAGCGGATCGGGGCCGCCGGTGTAGGCCGAGTACCGGGAGTCGTGCCGGGACATGGCTAGCCGTACACCGTTTCGCCGTCGCCGGTCGTCTTGTCGATCTTCTTGGCCAGGTACAGCGCCTCCAGCGCCAATTCCAGCGCGGCGGCACGCTCACCCTCGCTGGCGGCCCCGAGCCGTTCGCCGATCTTGGCGATGACCGGCATGGCGGGCAGCGCCGCGAGGACGTCCTTTGCCGGCACCTGCTCGCCGGTGGTCACCGTGGCCGTGCCGACCGCGACGACCAGCGGCCCGACGTCGATACCGCCCAGCGCCTTCTGCGCGGTGTCGGCGGTGGCCCGGCGCAGCAGGTGTTCCAGCACGGCGATCTCCCGGCCCTCCTCCCCCGACTCGAATTCCAACTTGCCGCGCAGCACGTCGATCACCGTGCCGAGGTCGACGATGCGGGCTACCGGTTCGTCCTCGCCGAGCACCGCGCCGCGGTGCCGGGCCGAGGCGGCGACGGTCTCGGCGGCGGCGATGGCGAAGCGGGCCGACACCCCGGATCGCTGGTCCACCGAGTTCGACTCCCGCAGCAGCCGGGTGAAGCGCGCGATGATCTGCAGCAGGTAGGCCGGCAGCTTCGCGGTCAGGTGCGCCTCCTGCTCGATGACCCCGACCTCGGCCTCGAGTTCACGCGGGTAGTGGGTGCGGATCTCCGCGCCGAAGCGGTCCTTGAGCGGGGTGATGATGCGCCCGCGGTTGGTGTAGTCCTCGGGGTTGGCGCTGGCGACCACGAGTACGTCCAGCGGCAGCCGCA
This sequence comes from Mycobacterium sp., assembly GCF_046095365.1. Taxonomy (GTDB): domain Bacteria; phylum Actinomycetota; class Actinomycetes; order Mycobacteriales; family Mycobacteriaceae; genus Mycobacterium. The sequence goes on along the minus strand of NZ_JBJTJF010000198.1, from coordinate 10,302 downwards.
GGGTGTAGCCGCGAACCTGGATGTCGCGCTCCTCCATCACATTCAGCATCGCCACCTGGATGCGCTCGGCCAGGTCCGGCAGTTCGTTGACCGCGACGATGCCGCGGTGCGACCGCGGTATCAGGCCGTAGGCGATGGTCTCCGGGTCGCCTAGGGAGCGGCCCTCGGCCACCTTGATCGGGTCGACATCGCCGACCAGGTCGGCCACGCTGGTGTCGGGGGTGGCCAGCTTCTCGGTGTAGCGCTCGCTGCGGTGCCGCCACGCCACCGGGAGGTCGTCGCCGAGCTCGGCGGCACGGCGCATCGACTCCGGAGTGATCGGGGAATAGGGGTGCTCGCCGAGTTCGGCACCGGCGATCACCGGCGTCCATTCGTCGAGCAGGTTCGCCAGCGAGCGCAGCAGCCGGGTCTTGCCCTGGCCGCGCTCGCCGAGCAGCACGAAGTCGTGCCCGGCGATCAGAGCCCGCTCCAGTTGCGGCAGGACGGTGTCCTCGAATCCGAAGATGCCCGGCCACACGTCGCCACCCCCTGCCAGCGCGGCCAGCAGGTTGTCCCGGATCTCCTGTTTGACGCTGCGCTCCCGGTGGCCGGAGGCGCGCAGTGCGCCCAGGGTCGTGGGGAGGGCTTCTTCGGCGGTCACCCCATCACGCTACGACGGCGCTCCGGCCATCCGCCGAGCAGACGCAAACTCGCAAGAATTTCGTCCGAAACGTGCGAGTTCGTGTCTGCTCGCGCCGGAGGGCGGGTTCAGTGCGCGAAGTGCCGGGCGCCGGTGAGGTAGAGGGTGATCCCGGCCGCCGCGGCAGCGGCGGTCACCTCGTCGTCGCGGACCGAACCGCCGGGGTGCACGACGGCCTTCACGCCGGCCGCGGTGAGCACCTCCAGCCCGTCGGGGAAGGGGAAGAAGGCGTCGGAGGCCGCCACCGCGCCGCGAACCCGGTCACCGCCGCGTTCCACGGCCAGCCGCGCCGCGTCGACGCGGTTGACCTGACCCATGCCGACGCCGACGGTGGCGCCGTCGGCCGCGACGACGATCGCGTTCGACTTCACCGCGCGGCAGGTGCGCCAGGCGAACACCAGATCCTCCAGCGTCGGGCCCTCGGCGGCAGCGCCCGTCGCCAGCGTCCAGTTCGCCGGGTCGTCGCCGGGGGCGTCGAGTTCGTCCCGCTCCTGCATCAGCAGACCGCCGCTGATCTGGCGGATCTCCACCCCGCCGAGGGTCGGCTCGGCGGCCACCAGCACCCGGATGTTCTTCTTGCGGGCCAGGATCTGCACCGCGCCCTCCTGGTAGGCGGGGGCGATGATCACCTCGGTGAAGATGTCGGCGACCTGCTCGGCCATCTCACAGGTGACCTCGGTGTTGGCCGCGATCACTCCGCCGAAGGCGCTCAGCGGGTCGCAGGCGTGGGCCTTGCGGTGGGCGTCGGCGACCGACTCGTGCGAGATCGCGATGCCGCACGGGTTGGCGTGCTTGATGATCGCCACGCAGATCTGCTGATGGTCGAACGCCGCCCGCCAGGCGGCATCGGAATCGGTGAAGTTGTTGTAGCTCATCTCTTTTCCATGCAGTTGCTCGGCCTGCGCAAGGCCGGGCCAGCCGACGTCGTCGCTGTAGAGCGCGGCCTGCTGGTGCGGGTTCTCGCCGTAGCGCAGCAGAGAGGTGCGGCGCCAACTGCGGCCGAACCAGGGCGGGAGGAAGACCGGAGTGTCGTCGGCCGGCGGGACCAGGGTGGACTGCATCCAGCCCGCCACTGCGACGTCGTAGTCGGCGGTGTGCCGGAAGGCCAACGCGGCCAGCTTCTTTCGCTCGTCGAGGGTGAAGCCGCCACCCCGTACCGCGGCCAGCACACCGTCGTAGCCCAGCGGCTCCACAACGACGGCGACGCTGGCGTGGTTCTTGGCGGCGGCGCGCACCATCGACGGTCCGCCGATGTCGATCTGCTCGACGCACTCGTCGATCTCCGCGCCGGAGTCCACGGTCTCACTGAACGGATAGAGGTTGACCACCACGAGGTCGAACGGTTCGATGCCCAGTTTCTCCAGCGCGGCAAGGTGTTCGGGATTGCGGGTGTCGGCCAGCAGGCCGGCGTGGATGTGCGGGTGCAGGGTCTTCACCCGGCCGTCGAGCACCTCGGGAAAGCCGGTGACGAACTCCACCGGGGTGACCGGAATGCCCTTGGCGGCGATGGTCTTGGCGGTCGATCCGGTGGAGACGATGTCAACCCCGGCCTCGTGCAGGCCCTGCGCCAGCGGGATCAGCCCGCTCTTGTCGTACACGCTGACCAACGCCCGCCGGACGGGCTTCCTGCCGATCAATGTCTGGGTCATCCCAGGGTCGCCTTTCTGCCGCTCCAGGTCACACCGCGCGTCGCAAGCGCGGCCAGCACGTCCACCAGTAGGCGGCGTTCGACGGCCTTGATGCGTTCGTGCAGGGTCTGTTCGTCGTCGCCGTCGAGCACCTCGACGGCCTGCTGGGCCAGGATCGGCCCGGTGTCGACACCGGCGTCCACCAGGTGGACCGTGCAGCCGGTGACCTTCACGCCGTAGTCCAGCGCCTCGGGCACCGCGTGCGCACCGGGAAACGACGGCAGCAGTGCGGGGTGGGTGTTGACCACCCGTCCGGGAAACCGCGAAAGGAACCGGTGCCCAAGGATTTTCATGAACCCCGCCGAGACGATCAGGTCGGGGTTGTGCCCGGCGGTGGCCGCGGTGATGGCGGCGTCCCAGGACTCCCGGTCGGGGTGGTCGCCGAGCCGGACGCAGTAGGACGGGATCCCCGCGCCGGCGGCGACCTTCGCGGCCCGGCAGTCCCGGTCGACCCCGACCGCGACCACCCGGGCGGGGTAGTCGCCGGTCGCCGCGTTCAGCAGCGACTCCAGCAGCGAACCGGTGCCCGAGGCCAGCACCACCAGGCGGGCCGGCGCACTGGGCGGCACGCGGATCGGTTCGGGCACGGCGATGAGCCTAGCCCGGTGGTCCGGGGGCGGGCGGGGGCGCGTCGTCCTCGATATCGGCGTCGACGAACATCAGGTCCTCGACCTCCTCGAGGTCGGGCGCTGGGGTGACGGGGGGCGGCGGAGGGGTCGGCTCCGGTTCGGCTTCGGCAGCGGACTCGTCCTGCTCGAGGTCGGCCTCCGATTCGGACTCGACCCCGGCCTCGGGTTCCGGCTCGTACTCGACGCCCACCTCGACCCCGGCCTCGACCCCGGACTCGACCCCGGCCTCGACCCCGGCCTCGACCCCGGACTCGAACCGGGGTTCCGGCTCGGCTTCCGCCATCGGTGGCGCCGACGGCTTCCCGACGACGCCGGCAGCCGGCCCGCGCCGCACGCCGCCGGCCATCGAGACCGTCAAGCCGCCGATGACGAAGAACCAGAAGAACACTCCGGGCCCGAAGGTCACCTGGTCGACGCCGACGTCACCGAAGTTACCCAGCGCTCCGCCGCAGGCGACGGCGAGCACGGCCAGGATCACCGCGGCCAGCGCACAGGCCACCGCCAGCTTTGCGAACGCCAGCGGCAGCGGCAGCGGCAGGCGCGCGCACTGCTGGCCGATGGCAACCCCGGAGGCGGCGCCGACGATCAGCAGCGCCACCCAGACCGGACCCAGCGGCGGGGTGGGCGCGGCGGCAAGGATCGGCAGCGCCGGGATGTCACCGCCGAACACGGTGAACGCGCTGAATGTCGCGAACCCGATGTGGGCACTGGAACCCACCGCCACCGCGGCCGCGCCCACCACGACGTTCGGCAGATACAACAGCGACAGCAGGGCCAGGCTCAGTTGCCCGACGAAGGAGTCGGTGATGACGAACAGATCGTGCATGGTCCCCCAGTGCACGACCAGCGACGCCGCCACCACGGCGCACGACAGCGAGAGCAGTGCGGCGACACCCACCAGGGCCGGACGGACCGCCTCGATGACCCACCCGGGAGCGCCGACGATCGAGGCGACCCGCCGCCCGATGCTCGGCCAGATCCCGATCAGCGCACCCAGCCCGTGGACGACGGCCACGCCCGCGAAGGCCCCGAGCGCGTTCGGGGTCTGCAGGTCGGTGATCACCGAGGCGGCATCGTGGACGACCGCAAGCGCCACCGCGGCGATAAGCAGCGGCCCGCCGACCGCCGAGGCGGCGATCCACCGGATGACGAACAACGAACCGCGCGCTGGGGTGATCTGCGCGACCGTGCGCGCCGTCCCCCACACCATCAACGCCGTCGGCGCGAGCGGCAGCGCGCCCAACTGCTGGCCGGCGATCGTGACCGGGACCTGGTGCACGGCCAGCCAGAGACTGGCCACCGCTCCGAGGGTTCCGGTCAGGTCGCTGTTGGCGACCACGAGCTGAACCAGGACGATCGCGGCGATGACGACGATCGCCACCATCGACGGCCCGAAGGCGACCCGAACCAGATCACCGGACTGCGGGGCGTCGGCAGCCGCCGGCGACCTGCCCTGAATCCCTGTCACTCGTTTTGTCACTCGTCGCACCGCGAGTGGTTAGCGGGGCGGCGTCAGGGCTGGATCGCGCCCGGGCCGGAACCCGACGGCTCCGCCGACGGCCCGGTTCCCGACGGGGGCTGTTGGATCGGGATCCCGGTCGGCGGCGTGTCGGGGGCGCCGGCGTCCGGCGGGCCGTACGCGCCGGGCGGGTAGCCGGTGAACTGACCCGGATACCCCTGCGCCGGCCCAGTGCCGGGCTGGCCGTAGTAGCCGGTGGGCACCGGGCCGTACGGGCCGTACTGGTCGTAGCGCGGGCGTGGGGCCGGCGGGGTGAGCATTCCGTTCTCGAACAGCAGCGCGGTCACCGCCGCGCCGGCCTGTAGCAGGGTGAACAGCAGCACCAGCCACAGCGCCCACCCGATCGAGACGCCCGACGGCCGGTTGATCACCTGAGCGATGACCAGCAGCAGGCCCAGTACCGCGGCCACCGCGATGATCGCGGTGTAGGACCTGCCCGCCCGTGGCAGCAACGACACCCCGGCCAGCAGGGCGGCAACCAGCGCGGCCACCGTCCAGTAGCTCAGGCCGCTGGCGGTGAACTCCGCGCCGCCGAACGGGCCCATGTTGGTGTTGATGCTCAGCAGCGGCCCGAAGCTGGCCAGATAGGCCGCCAGGCCGAAGGCGAGGGTGATCAGCGGGAGATAGGACGGCACCCGCGGAGCGGCGCCCGGCTGCGCTCCGGCGTGCGGCACCGGACCGGGGGCGCCCGCGCCGGCCGGATAGCCGGCCGGATAGCCGGCCGAAACGCCAGCCGAAACGCCAGCCGAAACGCCGTAGCCTCCGGGTTGCTGCGGCGCCGGATATCCCTGGCCGGCGGGCGGGTACGTCATGGTCTCTCCTCGGGTGCTCGGACCTGCCGCCCACGCTAGCGCACGACTCGGGCCCCGCCGCTGAACCGGGCGGGGCGTGGGCTGCAGCCCCCAAGCCTTGCCGCCTTCGCTAGAACACGTTCTAATTCTGGGCATGGACTACGGGCTCGTGCTCTTCACCAGCGATCGCGGCATCACGCCCGCCGCCGCGGCCAAACTCGCCGACGACCACGGGTTCGCCACCTTCTACGTACCCGAGCACACCCACATACCGGTCAAGCGCGAGGCGGCGCACCCCACCACCGGCGACGCCTCTCTGCCCGACGACCGCTACACGCGCACGCTGGACCCGTGGGTCAGCCTGGCCACCGCCGCGGCGGTGACCTCGCGGGTGCGACTGTCCACCGCGGTGGCGCTGCCCGTCGAGCACGACCCGATCAGCCTGGCGAAGACGATCGCCACCCTGGACCATCTGTCCTCCGGACGGGTCAGCGTGGGCGTCGGCTTCGGCTGGAACACCGACGAACTGGCCGATCACAAGGTTCCGCCCGGCCGCCGTCGCACCATGCTGCGCGAATACATCGAGGCGATGCGCGCGCTGTGGACGCAGGAGGAGGCGTCCTACGAGGGCGAGTTCGTCGACTTCGGGCCGAGTTGGGCGTGGCCGAAGCCGGTGCAGGCGCACATCCCGGTGCTGGTCGGCGCGGCCGGCACCGAGAAGAACTTCCGGTGGATCGCCCGCAGCGCCGACGGCTGGATCACCACCCCGCGCGACTTCGACATCGACGCGCCGGTGCGGCTGCTGCAGCAGATCTGGGCCGACGCCGGGCGGCAGGGCGCGCCGCGGATCGTGGCGCTGGACTTCAAGCCGGTGCCCGAGAAGCTGGCGCACTGGGCGCAGATTGGCGTCACCGAGGTGCTGTTCGGGCTGCCGGACAAGTCGGTGGCCGAGGTCGGCGGCTATGTCGAGCGGCTGGCCGGCAAGCTCGCCGCGATCGGCCTCTAACGCAGGGCCGCCCGGTTTCCTCTTTCATCGTGCTCGACGGTGATCGACGCCCCGAGCGGCTCACCGTCGCTGAGCAGGCCCACCAGATCCGGGTCCTCGGAGAGCGCCAGGAACCGGCTGCCGTCGGACTCCAGACGCCCCACGACGATCCCGGTGCGCACCGGCCAGTCGTAACGCACCGTGTAGGTCTCGATGACGGCCGGTCCGTCCGCCTGTTCGGCGATGGGCGTGGCGGGCCGCGCGGCGACCCGGTCGCACAACTCGGCGCTGCCGTCCTCCGTCCACTCGGCAGCCTCAGTGGAGTACACCCCGACCGAGTACTTGCTGATGATGCCGCCGTTGGCGGCGACCAGGCCGAAAGATCCGGGTGCGCAACGCATTCGGTTCACGGTCTCGGCGATGGCGTGCAGCGAGTAGCTGTTGCCGGGACCGCCGAAGTACGGCAGTCCACCGGTCAGCGTCAGTCCCCGCGGGTCGTCGGTGGCCAGGCCGGTGCCGTCGCAGAAGTTGAACACCGGCACCGGAAAACAGCTGTACAGGTCGAAGGTGGCGATGTCGCCGATCCCCACGCCGGCGACCCGCATCGCCTCCTCGACGGCCAGGATCGAGGCCGAGTTGTAGCTCAGGTCGGCGCGGTCCAGCAGCGGCTGGTCCACCACGTCGGCGTGACCGCGCAGGTACACCCACTTGTCCTGCGGTACACCCAGGCGCCCGGCCGTCTCGGCGGACATCAGTACCGCGGCGGCGCCCTGGTTGACCTGGTCGCGGGCCACCAGCAGACGCGGGTAGGGATCGCAGATCATCCGGTTCTCGTCGGTCACCGTCATGATCTCCTCGACCGTCCGAACGACGGGGGAAGCCGAATACTGGTTTGCGGCAGCGACTTTCGTGAACGGCGCGAACAGTTCGGCCATCGCGCGGCGGTATGCGGCCACCGACAGTCCGACCCGGCCGCGCCGGGCGTTCTCCAGCACGCCGTACTGGGCCGGAGCGCCGACGAGTCCGTGCGCGACGGTGTATTTGGTGAACAGTCCCTCGTACCCGAATCCGCGGTCCTCCAGTTGCCCGCCGGCCTCGTCGGAATGGTCGGGCTTGTCCGGCCGGTTCGCGAAGTGCCGCAGGGTGGAGCCGTTCTCCGAGCCGACCACCATGACCACGTCGGCCCGGCCGGCCGCGATCGCACCGGCGAACTCGGTGATCACATGCTGCGGGCCCTGTCCCCCAATGGGTTCCAGCACGGCCCGCGCCGGCGAGGCCCCGACACGCTGTGCCACCGCCCGCGGGTAGTTGGCCGACCGCCCCAGCGGTGCGGGAGCCTTGCTGGACAGCTCGAACTGCCGGATTCCCACGACCGTGTCGAGAGCCCGCGCCACTGCGGTGGCCACGCCGGTGTCGGCCAGTGCGGCCCGCGCCGCGGCGACGGCCAGTTCCACCGAGGACATACCGCGGTAAGCCGGGTCGTCGATGCGTTCGGTGAACTGCCCGACGCCGACGAGCACCGGCGTCACCTGTCCGCCCGCGCAGGGGAGGTCACAGGTTCTTGAGGATGTCCCGGGCCAGTTGCGCTGCCGCCGAGGGCGTCTTGCCCACCTTGACCCCGGCGGCCTCCAGCGCCTCCTTCTTGGCGGCGGCGGTGCCCGACGAACCCGAGACGATCGCGCCCGCGTGGCCCATCGTCTTACCCTCCGGTGCGGTGAAGCCGGCGACGTAGCCGACGACCGGCTTGGTGACGTTGGCCTTGATGTAGTCGGCCGCGCGCTCCTCGGCGTCGCCGCCGATCTCACCGATCATCACGATCACCTTGGTCTCGGGGTCCTTCTCGAACGCCTCGATCGCGTCGATGTGGGTGGTGCCGATCACCGGGTCCCCGCCGATGCCGATCGCGGTGGAGAAGCCGAAATCCCTGAGCTCGTACATCATCTGGTAGGTCAGGGTGCCCGACTTGGAGACCAGGCCGATCGGCCCCTTGCCGGTGATGGTGGCGGGGGTGATTCCGACGAGCGCCTCGTCCGGGGTGATGATGCCCGGGCAGTTGGGCCCGATGATGCGGGTCTTCCTGCCGTGGTCGACGTTGTAGGCCCACGCGTAGGCGGTGTCCTGCACGGGGACTCCCTCGGTGATCACAACCAGCAGCGGGATCTCGGCGTCGATCGCCTCGACGATCGCGTCCTTGGCGAACTTCGGGGGCACGAACGCGATCGACACGTCGGCACCGGTCTTCTCCATCGCCTCGGCCACCGAACCGAACACCGGCAGCTCGATGTCGTTGCCGTTCTTGTCTTTATGCGCGACGGTGGTGCCCGCCTTGCGCGCGTTGACACCCCCGACGATCTGGGTGCCGGCCTTGAGCATCAGCGCGGTGTGCTTGGTGGCCTCGCCGCCGGTGATGCCCTGGACGATGACTTTGGAGTCCTTGTTCAGGAAGATCGACATGTCTCAGGCGTCCTTTCCGGCGGCAGCGGCGAGTTCGGCCGCCTTGTCCGCTCCCGAATCCATCGTGTCGGCGACGACGATCAGCGGGTGGTTGGCCTCGGCCAGGATCCGCCGGCCCTCCTCGACGGCATTGCCGTCCAGACGAACCACCAACGGCTTGTTGGCGCTGCTGCCCAGCATCTGCAACGCCTGGACGATGCCGCTGGCCACCGCGTCGCAGGAGGTGATCCCGCCGAATACGTTGACGAAGACGCTCTTGACCTGTTTGTCGCCGAGGATCACGTCCAGGCCCGCGGCCATCACCTCCGCCGAGGCGCCGCCGCCGATGTCGAGGAAGTTGGCCGGCTTGACCCCGCCGTGGCGCTCCCCGGCGTAGGCGACCACGTCCAGGGTCGACATCACCAGCCCCGCGCCGTTGCCGATCACGCCGACCTCGCCGTCGAGCTTGACGTAGTTCAGGTCGTGCTGCTTGGCCTTCAGCTCCAGCGGGTCGGTGGCGGTCACATCCTCGAACTGGGCATGGTCGGGGTGGCGGAAGTCGGCGTTGCCGTCGAGGGTGACCTTCCCGTCCAGCGCCAGGATCTGGTCGTCGGGTGTGCGCACCAGCGGGTTGACCTCGACCAGGGTGGCGTCCTCGGCGACGAAGACCTCCCACAGCTTGGCGATGGTGACCGCGGCCGCGTCGAGCACCTCGGCGGGCAGGTGGCCCTGCTCGGCGATCGAGCGGGCGAAGGCCACGTCGACCCCTTTGACCGCGTCGACGGGGACCTTGGCCAGCCGGTCGGGCTTGGTGGCGGCGACCTCCTCGATGTCCATGCCGCCCTCAACCGAGCACATCGCCAGGTAGGTGCGGTTGGCCCGGTCCAGCAGGAAGGAGAGGTAGTACTCCTCGGCGATGTCGCTGGCCTCGGAGACAAGCAGCTTCTTGACGATGTGTCCCTTGATGTCCAGGCCGAGGATGTTCCCGGCGTGGGTGTAGGCGTCTTCCGGGGTCGCGGCGAACTTCACGCCGCCGGCCTTGCCCCGGCCGCCGGTCTTGACCTGCGCCTTGACCATCACGGGCCGGCCTATCTCCGTCGCGATGGCCTTGGCGTCCTCCGCGGAGGTGGTGACCCGCCCCGGCGTGGTCGGTACACCGTGCTTGGCGAAGAGCTCCTTCGCCTGATACTCGAAAAGATCCATGGGCTACCTGCTGGACTCTCTACTAGGTTTGACGAGGTCGCTCCGGGGAACTGTATCTGCAGGCGGCAGGGCCTAACATCCATCTGCCCGAACCTGGTGGTCACGTCCGGAGTCGGCGTGACCCGGGTCACCTTCGGCTGTGTTAATTCCCACTCGGCTTGCGGCGTCAGTGAGATTTTGGTTACCGTTCTCCGGTCTAGATAACGCTTTGGTCACGGAACTCGAGGATTTTGTTTTGACGCAGCTTCGGTCGGCCCCATCGACGAACCCCCGCGCACGCGCCACTGACAAGACTGTTCTGGATCGCCCTGAGCTGTCCGATGTCGAAGATCTGACCCCGCTGCTCGAGGTGCCGGAGAAGTACGCCGGCCCCGG
>NZ_JBJTJF010000197.1:0-5658 GCF_046095365.1 Mycobacterium sp. | reverse complement strand
CCCGCGCTATCCGGCCGTGGCCGGGCAGAACCTGCGCGGCTTCGGCTGGGACATCGACACACCGCACTCCACGCCGCGCGGCCTGATCTTCCCGGTGGGCAGCTTCGGTCACACCGGGTTCACCGGCGTGACGGTGTGGATAGACCCGGCGTCGGAGACCTACGTGGTGGTGCTGGCGAACGTGATCCACCAACGCGGCGGCCCGCCCGTCGCCAAGCTCAGTGGCGAGATCGCCACCGAGGCCGCCCGCGCCCTGCACCTGTACGGGAACTGAGCATGCGGGTGTATGCCGGCATCGCTAGCCGCGCATGGTCTCGGCCCGGTAGTCGTCGAGTATCCGCCGGAGCGCCGAAACCTCCTCGGGGTCAATGCTGATCGAATCGAGGGTCTCGTTCATCGCGGGGTTCGTCCACACCATCGACGACGCCCGCCGGGTGCGGGCCGAACTGTGGAATGCCGTCGCGCCGGTGAAGCGGGCCAATTCCAGGATGTTGCCGGACCGGACGCCGGAACCCGGCATCACCGTGATTCGGCCACCCGCCCGTCCGACAAGGGTTTTGAGCATGCCCCTGCCGGTGTCGACGTCGGGGTGCAGACCACTGGTGAGGATCCTCGAGCAGCCCAGACCGATGACGTCCTCCAACGCCGTCATCGGATCGCGCACCCGGTCGAAAGCCCGGTGGAAGGTGACCTGCATGGGGCCTGCGCGACGGACCAGCTCCGCGCACCGGTCGACGTCGACCCGGCCGTCGTCGCGGAGCATGCCGATCACCACACCGTCGCAGCCCAGCTGCCCACACTGCTCGATGTCGGCGATCATCGACCGGAATTCGGACTCCGAGTAGCAGAAGTCCCCGCCCCGCGGGCGGATGATCGGGAACAGCTGAACGGCGGTGCTAGCGCGGGCGACGACGATCATCCCGAACGACGGGGTGGTGCCGCCCTCTTCGGGATTGGCGCACAACTCGATTCGGTCGGCCCCGCATTCCCCGGCCGTCAGGCAGGACGCCAGGTCGAATCCGATGACCTCCAACTCCATCGGACTATTATCGCCCGGCACGCCGTGTCCCGGTCCGCGGCGATCCTGCATCTACGACAATTGTCTCTGCGACAATGAGACGGTCGCACGAAATGGGGGCCGCATGAAGCTGCGGGGTCTCGCCGCGGTCGCCCTGGTCTCGGGGGCCGCGCTGGCGGCCGGCCCGGTCTGCGCCGCGCAGACCATGCTGATCGTTCCCGGCGTCGGCTACGTCCTGGGCGACTCACTTCCCCCGAGCCCCGTGGTCCGCCGCTACTACACCCCGTCGGTCGACATCGCCAGTGGCTTCTACCCCGGCGCAACCCCGGTCGTCGTCGACTACCCGGCCTCGATCTTCGGCCGGGGCAGCGTCGCCGGTCACGTCGCCGCGGGGGCCCGGGTCCTCGACGCGATGATCCAGAGCTCACCGGCCCCGACCGTCGTCGCCGGCCATTCGCAGGGCTCGCTCGTCGTCGACGATGTGCAGCGGCTGCTGCGGACCGACCCCGGCGCACCGGCTCCCGACCAGCTGAGTTTCATCGTCTTCGCCGATCCGATGAGGGGTGTGGTGAACACGTTGTTCCGGGACGGCGGCCGGGTCCCGGTCGTCGGGCTCGTCGCCTCGACGCCGGTCGAGAGCCGCTATGACACCGTCGTGGTCACCAACGAGTACGACTTCTGGGGTGACTTCCCCGACCGGCCGTGGAATCCGCTGGCACTGGCCAACGCGGTCGCGGGCGGGGTGTTCGTGCACTCCCGGGCGTCGTTCACACCGTCGGACATTCCGCCGCGCAACGTCGCGGTATCGGTCAACTCCTCTGGCGCGACCGTGACGAGTTATCTCGTTCCCGCACAACGTCTCCCGCTGACCGAGCCGCTGCGCATCGCGGGTGTCGCCGGACCCGTCGTCGATGCCGTCGACCGCGTGCTGCGGCCGATCGTGGACGCGGGCTACTCCCGTAACGACCCGCCCGGATCGCCGCGTCCCTATCTGCGCCACGGCGCGATCCGGACCGCCACGACCCCGGCCGGGGCGGCGGCGCGTGCCGCCCCGCGGATGAAGACGCCGGGCCGGCACACCGACCGGCGCGGCCGGCACAGCGGGCGCCCGGCTGCATAGACTTGACCGCTCGCCCTGGCACATGCCGAAGGAGTCCGGCCGCAGATGTCCCCCAACGACCCGATTTGCCCGCCGAACACGGCCTTCGCCGCGGCGGTGGAGACTGTGCGCCGCGGTGAGGGGACCGTCGACGGGGCCGCCGCGGAACTCGTCGGGCGACTGACCGATCCGGAGTTGCTGTGGCTTCTCGACGGCGACCTGACGATCCTGCGCGGCATTCGCGAGATGTCCGCGCGCTACAACAAGGTGCCGTTCGAGGCCGGCCGGGTCGAGCGGCTGGGCATTCCCGGTTTCCGGTTCACCGACGGCCCGCGCGGGGTGGCGCTGGGTGCGTCCACGGCGTTCCCGGTCGCCATCGCCCGGGCCGCGACCTGGGATCCCGACCTGGAGCGCACGGTCGCGGGCGCCATCGGTTCCGAGGCTCGCGCGCAGGGCGCCAACCTCTGGGCCGGCATCTGCGTCAACCTGGCCTACGCCCCCGGCTGGGGACGCGCTCAGGAGTCCTACGGCGAAGACCCGTTGCTGCTCGGCGCGATGGGGTCCGCCGCCGTAGAGGGAGCCAACCCGTGGGTGCTGTCGTGCGTCAAGCACCTCGCGCTGAACTCCATGGAGGAAGCGCGGTTCCGGGTCGACGTTCAGGTCGCCGAGGATGTGCTCCGCGAGGTGTACCTGCCGCACTTCCGTGCCGCCGTCGAAGCCGGCGCGGACAGCGTGATGAGCGCCTACAACTCGGTGAACGGCACCTGGGCGGGCCAGAATCGCCACCTGCTGACCGAGATCCTGCGCGACGACTGGGGTTTCACCGGATTCGTGATGACCGATTTCATCTGGGGGCTGCGCGATCCGGTCGGGTCGGTGGCCGCCGGCCAGGACCTCGAGATGCCCTTCCGGCAGCAGCGGGCGGCCACCCTGCGGGCGGCCCTGGCGAACGGCGAACTCAAGCGGGAGGACGTCGAACGCGCTGCGCGACGGCAACTCTCGGCTCAGATCCGGCTCGCGCTGCGCGCCCGGCCGATGCCGCCGGCCAGTGTCGTCGCCTCGGCCGGGCACCGGGAACTGGCCCGCGAGGTGGCCCGCCGGTCGGTGGTGCTGCTGCGAAACCGGGAACGGGACGGGCGGGGTGAACTGCCGTGGTCACCGGAGTCGCTGTCGCGGGTCGCGCTGGCCGGGCCGCTGGCCGATCAGCCCAACCAGGGCGACGTGGGCTCGTCGATGGTCAGCCCGCCGTCGTCGGTCACGATCCTCGACGGACTGCGGGAACGTCTGGGCGACAGGCTGATTCATCTGGGGAGCGCCGATCCGGCGGCTGCGGCCGAGGCCGCCCGTGGTGCCGACGCCGCAGTGGTCGTGGTGGGCTTGTCCTCGGTGGACGAGGGCGAGTCGATGATCGGCGTCGACACCGCCACGACCCGGCTGCTCGGCGGCATCGCGCGATTCCGGCCGGTCGCCGCGGTCATGGTCCGGATCGCAACCCGGGTGGCCAGGATGAAGAAGTTCGGCGGTGACCGCCGGGATCTTCGGCTGCGCAGCGCCGACATCGCTCTGATCGCGGCGGTGTCCGCGGCCAATCCGCGGACCGTGGTGGTGGTGATCGGCGGCGGCACCATCGTTGTCGAGCCGTGGGACGCCGGCGTCGCCGCGGTGCTGCTGGCCTGGTATCCCGGGATGGAGGGCGGCCGCGCGATCTCCGACATCCTGCTCGGCGATGCCGAACCGGCCGGACGGCTACCGGTGGCGATCCCGCGCCGGCAGGCCGACCTCCCCCAGGTCGACTGGGACGCCGACACCGTCACCTACGGACGCTGGTGGGGCCAGCGCAAGCTCGACCGCGACGGCGTGGCCGCCGCCTATCCGCTCGGATTCGGTCTGGGCTACACCACGTTCCGGCTGTCCGATCTCGACCTGGGACCGTTGGCGGGCGAGCACTTCCGCGCCCGTGTCACCGTGACCAACACCGGAGTCCGGGCGGGACGGCACGTCGTCCAGGTCTATGCCGTGCAGGCCGCCGACACCGGGCGACCGGTGCACCACCTGGTCGGTTTCCAGTCGGCGCACGTCGAGCCGGGGGAAGGCGTCCGGGTCGACGTCGACTGCTCGATCCGCCCCGTCCAGCGTTGGGGCGGTGCGGGATTCACCCTCGCCGCCGCCGAGGTCACCGTGTGCGCCGCCTCGTACGCGGGTGATCCGGATGCGCTTGAGGCGACGCTGGCGACAGGGCTTTAGCGGGCACCGCCGCGGTCACACCGGCAGTGCGACAACGCTGCCCGCGAACAGCGGCACGTACAGGGTGGTGCCGGACGGGCTGATCCCGATGCCGTTGACGGTGCTGTAGGCGATGGTGCCGATGACGGTGTTGGTGGTGGTGCTGATCACCTGGATCGAGCTGCCGCCGTTGGAGCTTCCGACGTAGACGACCGCGCCGTCGGGGCTGGCCACGATCACGTCCGGCACGCCGCCGATGTTGACGGTGGCCGTCGGCGCGTAATTGCTTGTGCTGTAGACGAGCACATCGCCGCTGGAGTCGACGACGTAGACCGACGTGCCGTCCGGTGTGACAGCGACGGCGGTGATGTTTCCGCCCGTGGTGATGGTGGAGACGATTGTGTTGCCGGCGGTGTCGAAGACCGTGACCGTCCCGGCGCTGCTGCCGACGAAGGCCTTGGCTCCGTCGGGTGTGAACGCGACGGACTGGGCGCCGGTGACGGCCGGTGAGCTGGTGACCGCCCCGGTGGAGGTGTTGATCACCGACACCGTTCCGCTGCCCGAGTTGGTGACGTAGGCCTTGGCCGCGGTGGGGCTGAACGCCACGTCGGTCGGGTTGCTGCCGACGGTGATGGTATCTGTGACGGTGTCGGTGGCGGTGTCGATCACCGAGACGGTGCCGGCGCCGTAGTTGGTGACGTAGGCCTTGGTGCCGTCGGCGCTCAGCGCGACCGCATACGGCGTGGTTCCGACGCTGATCGTGGTGATCACGGACTTGGTGGTGCCGTCGAGCACCGACACCGAGTTGGTGCCGGAGCTGGCGACGTAGATCTTCGACCCGTCGGCGCTGACGGCCACGCCGCGCAGGTCCGACCCGGTGGTGGTGGTGGTGGCGGCCACCGCCGACGCGGTGCCGTTGGCACCGGTGGCACCGGCCGAACCGCCGGTGCCGGCGCTGCCGCCGGTGCCGCCGGTGCCCTTGGTGGCGTCGCCGACGACCAGGGCGGTGGCGTCGCCACCGGTGCCGCCGGCGCCGCCGCTGGTGCCGGTCGCGACTCCGCTGCCGCCGGTGCCCCCGGCGCCCGCGGTGGCGGTTCCGCCGGACCGGGCGTTGTAGGCGTCCCCGCCGGCTCCGCCGGTGGCCCCGGATCCGCCGGCCGCTGTGCCGCTGCCGCCGGCACCGCCGGCACCGCCCGAGGCGTTGCCGCTGGCGGACGAGTTAACCGTCGCCGCACCGCCGTCACCGCCGGCGCCGGGGGCACCGGTGGCAGCGGAGTCGCGGCCGGCACCAGCGGCGGCGCCGGCGGCACCGGTGGCG
>NZ_JBJTJF010000196.1:0-20990 GCF_046095365.1 Mycobacterium sp. | reverse complement strand
GGTCAGCCGGTTGCGGTCCAGCGGGTAGACCCCGTCGAGGTAGGTGTCCCACTGCTGGATGGTCATCGTCCGCCCGCCCCCGTCGACCAGGCTCATCTGATTGTCCAGCACCGCCTGCGCGGTGCCCGGCGTCGCGAACAGTCCCGCCAGCACGGCGAAGAACGCCACCAGAACACGACCGAGATTCCTCATGGAGGCCCCTTAACCGCCGACGATGGTCATGACAGCTGTCTCATCGGTAACAGAGATCACAGTGTTACCAAAGCGGGTTACCACAGCGGGTTACCGCACCGGGTTACCGCAGCGGGTTACCGCAGCGGCCGGGGTGCGACGGCCGGTGCCGGCGGCGGCGGCTCGTCGGCCGGCACCGGGGTAGCCTCGCGTGGTGCTGCTGGCCTCGCTGAACCCCGCCGCGGTGGCCGCCGGAGCGGATCTGGCCGATGCGGTGCGGATCGGCGGCGCGACCCTCTCGCGCAGTGACCTGGTCGGCGCCGGGACGTCGGTGGCCGAGCGGGTCGGCGGGGCCTCACGGGTCGCGGTCCTGGCCACACCGGCCCCCGCCACGGTGCTCGCCGTCACCGGCTGTCTGATAGCCGGGGTGCCCTTCGTCCCGGTCCCGGCCGACGTCGGGGCGGCCGAACAGGCCCACATCCTCACCGACTCCGGCGCCCAGGCCTGGCTCGGCGACGTCCCCGCCGAAGCCGCCGGCCTGCCGCACGTTCCGGTTCGGCTGCATGCCCGGTCCTGGCACCGCTACCCCGAACCGGCGCCGCAGAGTCCGGCCATGGTCGTCTACACCTCCGGCACGACCGGTCCCCCCAAAGGCGCGGTGCTCAGCCGCGGCGCGATCGCCGCCGACCTAGACGCGCTGGCCCGGGCCTGGCAGTGGACCCCGGAGGACACGCTGGTGCACGGCCTTCCGCTGTTCCACGTGCACGGTCTGGTGCTCGGGCTGCTCGGCTCGCTGCGGGTGGGCAACCGCTTCGTCCACACCGGAAGGCCGACGCCGCAGGCATACGCGGCCGCCGGTGGTTCTCTCTACTTCGGGGTGCCCACCGTCTGGTCGCGGGTGGTCGCCGACCCGGATTCGGCCCGGGCGCTGTCGTCGGCACGATTACTGGTATCCGGGAGCGCGGCCCTGCCGGTCCCGGTGTTCGACCGGCTCGCCGAGCTGACCGGGCACGCCCCCGTGGAGCGCTACGGCTGCACCGAAACCCTGATCACCCTCAGCACCCGCGCCGACGGTGAGCGGCGCTCCGGCTCGGTCGGACTGCCGTTGGACGGAATGCGGACCCGCCTGACCGCGGAGGACGGTTCGGCGGTGCCGCACGACGGGGAAACCATCGGCAGTCTTGTGGTTTCGACACCCACGATCTTCGACGGCTACCTCAACCGGCCGGATGCCACCGCGGAGGGTTTCACCGCCGACGGCTGGTACCGAACCGGTGACGCCGCGGTCATCGGCCCTGACGGCATGCACCGCATCGTCGGGCGCGAGTCGGTGGACCTGATCAAGTCCGGTGGCTACCGGGTGGGTGCCGGTGAGATCGAGGCCGCACTGCTGGGGCACCCCGCGGTGGCCGAGGTGGCCGTTGTCGGGGTGCCTGACGAGGACCTCGGCCAGCGGATCGTCGCGTTCATCGTCGGCGAGGCCCGGCCGGAGGAGCTCATCGACTATGTGGCGCAGCAGCTTTCGGTACACAAGCGCCCGCGGGAGGTGCGGGTCGTGGACTCGCTGCCGCGCAACGCCATGGGCAAGGTGCTCAAGAAGGAACTGATGCGGTGAGCCTGCGCTTCACGGAGATCTGCCTGGACGCGTTCGACGCCGCGGCGCTGGCCCGATGGTGGTCGAGTGCCCTGGGCTGGCCGGTCGAGGCGGCCGAGGACGACGGCGAGTGGCTACTGCGCCCGCCTGGCGGTCAGGGTCCGGTTTGGTTGTTTCTGCCCGTACCGGAGGGGAAGTCGGTCAAGAACCGCATCCACTTCGATTTCACCCCCGACGATCAGGGTGCCGAGGTCGACCGCCTGATCGGGATCGGCGCACGCCGCGTCGACATCGGTCAGGGTGAGCAGACCTGGGTGGTGCTGGCTGATCCGGAGGGCAACGAGTTCTGCGTGCTGGCTCCCGGGTAGGCGCGCTGCGCTTCTGTCTAATTCGCGTGCAACGCTTCTGTCTAATTCGCGTGCAACGCGGTGTTCAGCGTGATGCCCGTGCCGTCGCGGGACACCACCTCCACCGCGCCGGTGACCGAATTGCGCCGGAACAGAAGATTGTTCGCCCCGGAGAGCTCCCGGGCCTTCACCGTGGCACCGTCTGCCATGGTGACCTTGGTACCGGAGGTCAGATAGAGACCGGCCTCCACCACGCAGTCGTCGCCCAGCGAGATACCCAGGCCGGAATTGGCGCCCAGCAGACAGCGCCTGCCGACCGAGATGACCTCGGTGCCGCCGCCGGACAGCGTGCCCATGATCGAGGCGCCGCCGCCGACATCGGAGCCGTCGCCCACCACCACGCCCGCCGAGATCCGGCCCTCCACCATCGAAGCGCCCAGCGTGCCGGCGTTGAAGTTCACGAAACCCTCATGCATGACGGTGGTGCCCGGCGCCAGGTGCGCACCCAGGCGGACCCGGTCCGCGTCGGCGATGCGCACCCCGCTCGGCACGACGTAGTCGACCATGCGGGGGAACTTGTCCACCCCGTACACCGTGACCGGCCCGCGGCGGCGCAGTCGCAGCCGCACCCGCTCGAAACCCTCGATGCGGCAGGGCCCGTAGTTTGTCCAGACCACGTTGGTCAGGGTGCCGAACACCCCGTCGAGGCTCAGCCCGTGCGGTTCGACCAGGCGGTGCGAGATCAGGTGCAGCCGCAGGTAGGCGTCGTAGGCGTCGGCGGGTTTGTCGGCAAGCACCGTCACGGTGCGGATCGGGACGACCTCGACGCCGCGGTCGGGGTCCGGGCCGGACAGCGCCGCCAGATCGTCGGGAACGTCTCCCGGGGCGATCCGGGTGGTGCCCGACGGGCTGTAGGCGCCCAGTTCGGGCTCGGGGAACCAGGCGTCGAGCACGGTGCCGTCCTCGGCGATGGTCGCCAGTCCGAAGCCCGCAGCAGAAGTCACGTGCACACCGTAGTCGATGCGGCCAACCCCGCCGGCTGACCGCTAGCCTGGTCAGTTGTGCTGAATCTGCGCGCCGACCCTGAGGTGCTCACCGCCGCGCTGATCGACATTCCCAGTGTCTCGCGCGACGAGCGGCGGATCGCCGACGCGGTCGAACACGCGCTGCGCGAGCAGACCGGCTACGAGGTGGTCCGCAACGGCGACGCGGTGCTGGCCCGCACCGGCCTGGGCCGCGCGTCGCGGGTGATCATGGCCGGGCACCTCGACACCGTCCCGATCGCCGGCAACCTCCCCGCCCGCCGCGACGCCGACCACATCTACGGATGCGGGGCCTCGGACATGAAATCCGGCGACGCGGTCTTCCTGCACCTGGCCGCCACTGTCGAGGACCCGGTTCACGACGTCACGCTGATCCTGTACGACTGCGAGGAGATCGAGTCGAGCGCCAACGGCCTCGGACGTATCCAGCGGGAACTCCCGGACTGGCTGAACGGGGACGTCGCGATCCTGGGAGAGCCTTCCGGCGGGTATGTGGAAGCCGGTTGCCAGGGCACGCTGCGCGCCGTCGTCTCCACAGCCGGTGTCCGTGCTCATTCGGCCCGATCGTGGCTGGGCGACAACGCCATTCACCGACTGGCGCCGGTGCTCGACCGGCTTGCGGCATACCAGGGCCGGGTCGTCGACATCGACGGGTGCACCTACCGGGAAGGGCTGTCCGCGGTGGGGATCGGGGGGGGAGTGGCCGGCAACGTGATCCCCGACGAAGCGTCGCTGACGGTGAACTTCCGGTTCGCCCCCGACCGCGGGCCCGACGCCGCGCTGGCTCACGTCCGCGAGGTCTTCGACGGCCTGCAGGTCGACGTGCGGCAGACCGACGTGGCCGCCGGCGCCCTTCCCGGGCTGCACCACCCGGCTGCCGCCGCTCTGGTTCAGGCCGCCGACGGGATGGTGCGGGCCAAGTTCGGCTGGACCGACGTGGCGCGATTCGCTGCGCTGGGCATCCCCGCGGTCAACTACGGGCCCGGTGACCCGAACCTGGCGCACCGGCGCGACGAGTGGGTGTCGGTCGCACAGATCGCCGCTGTGACCGCGACGCTCCGGCGCTACCTGAGCGGCTGATCAGGCCCGGCCCGCGAGTTCGCGGGCTTGTCTGCCGGCGTCGGCGGCCGCACCCTGGAAGCCCGCGCCGGCCAGCCGCTGTGCCGCCGCCGAAAGCCCCGCAGGGTCCCCCGCCGCCAGTGCCCGGGCGTGGGCGAGCGCGAGGTCGGTGTACTCGCAGACCACCGAGCCGGCGATCTGACTCATCGCATCCGCGGCCCGCCGGTCACCGAGCCGAGCGGCCTCGTGCCAGGCCCGCACCGCGACGGCCAGTTGCCCGCTGCGCTTGGCGGTGCGGGCCGCGTCGCGCGCGGCGGTCACCGCGGCGGGCCGGTCGCCGATGGTGGCCAGCCGCCAGGCCCGGGCGATTCCCAGTTCCGGAGCGAACAGTGCCGACTTGGTGCCGTGCCGGGATTGGGCGCGGGCCAGTGCTTTTGCCGACTCGGCGATCTCCCCCTGGTAGCCCAGCGCGGTGGCCAGGTACATCAGTGCCAGCGGGCCCCACGAGTAACCGGTCCGGTCAAGCGTGGCCGAGGCCGGGCCCAGCAGATCCGCGGCGGCCTTGGCGTCCCCTCTGGCCAGCAGCACCTGGGCCAGCAACACTTCGCCGATGGCGCGGCCCGGCTGCGCCAGTTCGGCGAAGTCGGTGAACCGGCGCGCTGCCTCGTAGGCCTCGTCGGTCTTGGCGGCCATCAGCAGGGTGGAGATCTCGGCCATCCCCACGGTGAAGCGGAGCAGGCCCGGATACTCCGACCCCAGGGCGCGGTCGACCGCCGCCCCCACCGCGTCGAACCGCCCGATCCGCGCCGAGCTCAGGGCCGCGGCGCTGCCCGCCCAGGCGACCGCGACGTCCGGTGCGTCGGCGTGGGCCAGCACGTCGTCGGCCACCTCGACGGCGCGGCGGACGTTGCCGGCGTTCATCGCGAAGGTCGCCGAGAGCGCATCGAGGGTGATGTGCGATGTTCGCGCTCCGGCCCGACCGCGCATGTTGTGCAGGAAGGTGGTGGCCCGTTCCGGCTCGGATAGCATCCAGAACTGGTTGGCCGCCCTGGGCAGGGCCCAGGCCATCATCTGCTCCTCGGAGAGCGTCGACGGGTCGATCGCCGCGAGCACGGCCTCGGCCTCCCGGCCCCGGCCCTGCCAGGCCATCGCCGAACTCAGCGCCAGCCGCGCCTCGAAGTGTTCGCCGCGGTCGAGCACCCCGCGGGCGAGCCGTTCGGCCAGCGCGAGGTCGCCGAGCCGCAGCGCCTCCCGGGCGGCGTTCACCACGTCGTCGGCGTCGACGGCTCCGCCGCCCTGCAGCGTGATCAGCGTCCGGGCCAGCCGGTAACCCGGGGTCTGGCTCGGCGTGCCGGCCAGTTGCGCCGCGACGGCGGTCCGCAACCGCTGCACCTCGGATCTGTCCAGCGCGTAGCCGAGTTGCTCGAGGAAGAGCGGATGACCGCTGTACACCGAGTTCGCGTGACAGCGGGCCACGCCGGCGTCGACGGCCGCCGCGACCGCCGGCTCGCCGGCCAGTGTCACCAGGTCGGCCAGCGGCAGCGGTTCGAACACACACAGGTAACCGAGCACCTGCCGGACCGGCGGCGCCAGCATGCCCAGGTACCGGTCGATCGCCGCGGCGAGGGTCTCGTCGTTGCCGCCGGTGGCGATCAGCATCCACAGTTGCAGCGGGTTGCCGGCGCTGCGCCGGTAGAGGGTGGCCGGCTCGGTTCCCCCGGTCGCGGCCACCACGGCGGCGGTCTCGTCGGCGTTGAGCGGGATCACCTCGAAGCGCTCCAGCAGGCCGTCGGTCCACAGCGCGCTGACGTCCTGGGGCACGCGCAGCACCGAGCGCACCGTCACGATCAGCGGACTGGCGCCGACCTGGGCCAGGTGGTAGACGAGACCGGCCGAAAGCGGGTCGAGCAGGCGGGCGTTGTCGACGATGATCGGCCGGCCACCGGCCTGGGCAAGAAGCGACTCGGCGGCAGACCGGATGAGCGCGGCCGGCTTTCCGTCGTGCCGGGCTTCGACAAGCGGGCCGAAGGCGCCGAACGGAACCGCGGACTGCGCCAGCGACCCGGTCACCCACAGTGGCTCGCCGCGGCCCAGCCGTTCGGCGGCCTGCGCGGCCAGCGTCGTCTTGCCGACGCCCTCGTTGCCGAGCAGCGCGACCCCGCGCGCGCCCGGCCGGTTGAGAATTTCGACGATGCGGTCCAGCGACTGGCGCGGGACCGTCACCCAGGCAAGCGGCATATTCAGACTGTATGGGGGAGGGCCGGAGGCCATGCAAGGAGCGGGGAATCGGGGCCACCGGCGCTCCCGGGTGAACCTGGCGGTCTAGGTTTTCGATGTGCCCGCCGAGGACGTGACCCGCGACGAGTGGTCGGTCTGCGTCTACTGTGCCTCCGGCCCGCGCCATCCCGACCTGCTCGACCTGGCCCGGCGGGTGGGCGAGGGTATCGCCGAGCGGGGCTGGACGCTGGTGTCCGGCGGCGGCAACGTCTCAGCGATGGGTGCGGTGGCCGCCGGTGCGCGAACGCGGGGCGGGCGGACCGTCGGCGTGATCCCCAAGGCGCTCGTGCACAAGGAGCTGGCCGACGTCGAGGCCGACGAACTGGTGGTGACCGACACCATGCGCCAGCGCAAGCAGGTGATGGAGGACCGCAGCGACGCCTTTCTGGCGCTGCCCGGCGGGATCGGCACGCTTGAGGAGCTGTTCGAGAGCTGGACCGCCGGCTATCTGGGGCTGCACGACAAACCTCTGGTGCTGCTGGACCCGGACGGCCACTACGACGGCCTGCTGCGCTGGCTGGACTCACTGGTGCCCGCCGGCTACGTCGCGCCGGCGGCGCTGGAGCGGCTACGGGTCGTCGGCGACATCGGTGGCGCGCTCGAACTGTGCGCGCCCGCGGGCGGCAGGGCGGGTACCCGGAAACCGCATTAGCCAAACCTGATAGCGAACTGATATTTTACTGGGAAGTCATAAAATCTCAGGTCGGGAAACTCTTGATGAGTGCTTCGAATTCAGTCGGCCGCGTGCGGGGACTTGCCCTGGCACTCGGCGTGGGTGCGGCCCTGTTGGCCGGGTCGGCGACGGCCGCGGCGGCCCCGGTCGCCCCGGATTCGACCGCGTCCGACCCGACCGACGCCGGTGCTTCGGCGCCGGCCCGGATCGCCAAGGGTCCTCTTGCCGCAAGGCGGTCAGTGGGCGCGCCCCGGCCCAGGGTGGCGTCGCGGGTGGCCCGTGCCGCGGCGGCGGCCCAGAGCCAGGCCGCAGCGTCCGACACCACCCCGCGCAACAGGGCCGACCGAGTCGCTCCGCAGCGCCGGGCGGATCGGGTTCTTGAACGCGTAATCGCCAGTGCCGCAACGCATGCGGTCGCCAAAGCCGAACCCGGAATCACCGCCCCGTTGCCGGGCCCGTCGGCGGCGGTGGCACCCGTGCCGCCGGCGGCCACGGTCGTGCCCGGCCTGGCCGCGGCCCTGCGTCCGCGAGCATCGTCGCCGGCTGCGGGCGCAATCCGGACACCCGCGGTGGCGCCGATGCTGCACGGTTCCCCCCGACTGGCGCCCGCGGACACCTCGACGACCGCCTCCGTCGCACTCCTGGCTTTCACCGCGGTGATCCAGTTCGCGGTGGTCACGGCGGTGGCGGCGCTGACTCCGGCGCCCCCCAGTCCCGCCGGCGCCGGCACGTCGCTGCCGCTGAACGGCTTCGACGTGGTCCCCAGCTCGGACGCGGAGATCACCTCCTTCTACGGCCGGTGGACGTATCTGCCCGGCGCGCCGAGCCTCGTCCAGGGCCGCCAGCAGTTCGACCTGGTCGACCCGACGACCTCGGAGAGCATCGGAAGCTTCGACGCGCTGGTGAGCAGGGGGACCGGAATCGACTACGTGACGCTGCTGGTCACCGCCACCGACGCAACCAACGTCGGCCCGGGCGCCGGGCAGATCCCGCCGGTCGGATCCCTGGTCTCCCACTTCCAAATCGGCCAGATCGGACTGTCCTACTCGGCGATGCCGTCGGCATCCGGCGACAACGTGGTGTCGTTCACGATCACCACGCCGAAGCGCGAGTTCGAGCTGGCGGTTCCGTTCGACGCAGCCAAGGGGATTGCCGATCGCACGGTGGACAACAGGCCCATCGAACTCGGCAACGGCTACAGCATCGCGCCGGCCGACCCCGATGGTGAAACCTTCACTGCGATAAGCGGAATCCTGCCTCTGTTCACCACTGTCCAGGGGAACCAGACGTTCAACGTCTACGACTCTGCAGGGAAACCGGTGGGCAGCTTCGATGGGGTCTTCACCACCACCTCGGACATCATCGGGACCTACACCCAGGCAATCCTGGTGACGGCCAGCGACGGGACCAACGTCGGTACCGCGGCCGGTCAGGTCCCGCCGGTGGGTTCGGTCTACAACGTCATCTACCGGGAGTCCGACGAACACTTCTTCCTGTACTCCTCGCTGCCCTCGCCGTCCGGCGACGAGATCTCGGTGATCGAGGTCGACCACGGCACGGTGACCAACAGCGCGCTGACCCTGATCAACGCTTCCGAGCAGCCGGTCTATGAGTCACTGCTGGCTGCCGACGGCTACCGGTTCGTCCCGACTTCCGAGTTGCGGCCGTCCGGAATCAACGGTCTTCCGCCCAGGGACGTCCAGGTTCAGGGCTATCAGCAATTCGACGTCTTCGACTCGGCCGGCACCCGGATCGGCTCGGTCGATGCCGATGTGGCGACGCAGTGGGACGCCTTCGGCATCCACAGCAAGGCACTGCTGGTCACCAGGGTCACCGAGGGCAGCCCCGGCGGCGGTCCCGGCGAGATCCCGCCGCCGGGATCGGTGTTCAACTTCCTGACGTCCGGTGACAGCGGGTTCAAGTCCGCGCACGCGGTGGTGCCCTCGCCGTTCGGCGACACGACGTCCTTCGAGATCGCCACGGCTCTGGGTGAGATTCCGCTGCCCTCGAGCAACGTCCCGGCGGCGGCGCGCACCAAGGTCACCTTCTTCAGCCCCTTCCAGAGCGTCTGAGAACGGCCGACCCCACGGCGCGGGGTTGCCGCCGTCGGCGCGATGGCACGATATGGGGCATGGGTGCAGGGCACCGTTCAGACACGGGTGCGACGTTCTGCGGCAGGCCGGTGGCCGCTGACAGGGCGCTGATCATGGCGATCGTCAACCGCACCCCGGACTCGTTCTACGACCGCGGCGCGACATTCACCGACGAGGCGGCCAAGGAGGCGGTGCATCGCGCGGTCTCCGAGGGGGCTGACGTCATCGACATCGGTGGCGTCAAGGCCGGGCCGGGAAACACCGTCGACGCCGACGAGGAGACCCGCCGGGTGGTGCCGTTCATCGAGTGGCTCCGTGCGGCCTACCCCGAGCAGTGCATCAGCGTCGACACCTGGCGGTCGTCGGTGGCCAAACAGGCCTGCGCGGCCGGCGCGGACGTCATCAACGACACCTGGGCGGGTGCCGATCCGGGCCTGCCCGAGGTGGCCGCGGAGTTCGGCGCCGGACTGGTCTGCTCGCACACCGGCGGAGCGGTCCCGCGCACCCGGCCGTTCCGGGTCAGCTACGGCACCTCGGTCACCGGGGTCGTCGATGCGGTCATCGCCGAGGTGACCGCCGCCGCCGAGCACGCCGCGCGAGTCGGGGTGCGTCGGGACGGAATCCTGATCGACCCGACACATGATTTCGGGAAGAACACCTTCCACGGACTGACGCTGTTGCGGCACGTGGGGGATCTGGTCGAAACCGGGTGGCCGGTGCTGATGGCGCTGAGCAACAAGGACTTCATCGGCGAGACCCTCGGCGCGGAGCTGACTGAGCGGCTGGAGGGCACCCTGGCGGCGACGGCGCTGGCCGCCGCCGACGGTGCCCGGATGTTCCGGGTGCACGAGGTAGGACCGACCCGCCGGGTGCTGGAAATGGTCGCGTCGATCAAGGGTGAGCGTCCGCCGGCACGTACCGTGCGGGGCCTGGCGTGACTGCGCTGCAAGGGAACTGGCTGGCCGACCACAGCTGGCATCACCCGCCCTGGACGGTCGCGGAGCTGGTGGCCGCCAAACGGGGCCGCACCGTTTCGGTCGTGCTGCCCGCCCTCAACGAGGCCGAGACGGTGGGCGCGGTGATCGACACGATCACCCCGATGCTGGGCGGGCTGGTCGATGAACTGATCGTGCTGGACTCCGGGTCCACCGACGACACCGAGGCCCGGGCCCTCGCCGCCGGCGCGCGGGTCGTCGGCCGCGAAGAGGCGCTGCCGGAGATTCCGCCGCAACCCGGCAAGGGCGAGGCGCTGTGGCGGTCGCTGGCCGCCACCTCCGGAGACGTCATCGTCTTCATCGACTCCGATCTGATCGACCCGGACCCGATGTTCGTGCCGCGGCTCCTCGGGCCGCTGCTGACCCGCGACGGCATCCATCTGGTGCGGGGCTTCTACCGTCGGCCGCTGCGGCTCGGCGGTGGCGAGGACGCCACCGGGGGCGGCCGGGTCACCGAGGTGGTCGCCCGGCCGCTGCTGGCCGCGCTGCGCCCGGAACTGGGCTGCGTGCTGCAGCCGCTGGGCGGGGAGTACGCCGGCACCCGCGAACTGCTGACGTCGGTGCCGTTTGCCGCGGGCTACGGCGTTGAGATCGGCATCCTGATCGACACCTACGACCGGTTCGGCCTGGGCGCGATCGCACAGGTCAATCTCGGGGTGCGCACGCACCGCAACCGGCCACTGAGCGAACTCGGCCCGATGAGCCGCCAGATCATCGCCACGCTGCTTACCCGGTGCGGGATCGCCGACTCCGGGATCGGGCTGACCCAGTTCCTCCCCGGCGCCGACGGCCGGGACGGCTTCACCACCCGCACGTCGACGGTGTCACTGGCCGACCGTCCGCCGATGAACACCCTGCGCTGATCGTCGCCGTCGGCCGCAGCCGGGTCGGGTGGCAGGATCGCGGGTGTGACGATGATCCTGATGTACCTCGTGGTGCTGATCGTGGTGGCCGCCGTCCTCTTCTGGACAGCCAGTTACCTGTTCGGCCGTGGCGAACAGCTGCCGCCGCTGCCGGCCGGCACGACCGCCACGATGCTGCCCGCCGCGGATGTGACCGGTGACGACGTCGAGGCGGTCAAGTTCACCCAGGTGCTGCGCGGCTACAAGACCAGCGAGGTGGACTGGGTGCTCGACCGGCTCGCAACCGAGCTCGACGCGTTGCGGGCCGAGCTGGCCGAGGCCCGTGCCGCCGCCGGCTGGTCCGGGCACAGTAGCCGTCAGTGGCCGGCCGAGGACGGCCGGCACGGTAGCCGTCAGTGGCCGGCCGACGCGGATGCCGATTGACCGGCGACAACCGGATCCGTTGTCAGTGGGCGACAGCCGGCGGGACACCTGACTGGGACCTGCTGTGTGACTACCACGACCACGAGTGGGGGCGGCCTTTGCGGGGGCGCACCGAGATGTTCGAGCGGATGACGCTCGAGGCGTTCCAGAGCGGACTGTCCTGGCTGGTCATCCTGCGCAAGCGGGCCGGCTTCCGGCGGGCTTTCGCCGGCTTCGACATCGAGACCGTCGCCGGCTTCACCGGAAGCGACGTCGGGCGGCTGATGGCCGACCCGGGCATCGTGCGCAACCGGGCCAAGATCGAGGCCGCGATCGCCAACGCCCGGGTTGCGGCGGACCTCGGCGTCGATCTGTCCGATCTGCTGTGGTCCTACGCGCCGCCGGCCCGCCCCAGGCCCGCCACCGGCGCGGATGTGCCGTCACAGGCCCCGGAGTCGGTCGCGCTGGCCCGTGACCTCAAGCGCAGGGGGTTCCGCTTCGTGGGTCCGACCACCGCCTATGCGTTGATGCAGGCCACCGGCATGGTCGATGACCACCAGCGCGATTGCTGGGTGCCACGGGTCCGGTAACACCCCTTGGCCGCCGATAGGGAAGAATGGACGCAACTAGAATCAACCTGCCCCTGGTACCCGTGCCGGCGGCTTGCTCGATCTGGAGGGAGAACTCGATGGCGGCGATGAAGCCCCGGACCGGTGACGGTCCGTTGGAAGCGACCAAGGAGGGGCGTGGCATCGTCATGCGGGTTCCACTGGAGGGCGGCGGCAGGCTGGTCGTCGAGTTGACCCCCGACGAGGCCGCTGCCCTGGGCGACGAACTCAAAGGCGTCACCAGCTAACTGCTCGACCCGCGAAACCCCGCGCCTGCGCGCGGGGTTTCGTGCTGCCGGTCGGCTTAGGCCGAAACCGCGCGATAGACGTCCAGCGTCTGCTCGGCGATCCGCGCCCAGGAGAACTCCTCGATGCAGCGCCGCCGGCCGGCCTCCCCGAACCGCGCCCGCTTCGCCGGGTCTTCCACCAGCGCGTTGACCGCCTCGGCAAGCCCGGCCTCGAAGGCCCGCGGGTCGTCCGGGTCGTAGTGCACCAGGGTGCCGGTGACGCCGTCGTCGACGACCTCCGGAATGCCGCCGACGTCGGAGGCCACCACGGCCGTTCCGCAAGCCATCGCCTCCAGGTTGACGATACCGAGCGGTTCGTAGACCGACGGGCAAACGAAAGCCGTTGATGCGGAGAGTATTTCGCGTATCTCATGCACCGGTAGGAAATCCCTGACCCAGAACACGCCGCTGCGTTCCGAGGCGAGCTTGTCGACCGCCGCCCTGACCTCGGCGGCGATCTCCGGGGTGTCGGGCGCTCCGGCGCACAGCACCAGTTGGACCTCCGGGGCGAACCCGTGCGCGGCGGCCAGCAGATGCGGAACGCCTTTCTGCCGGGTGATCCGTCCCACGAAGGCCACGATCGGCCGGGTCGGGTCGACACCGAGCTCGGCGAGCACCGACTCCGCTGGATCCGGCGGCGCCGGATACCAGACGTCGGAGTCGATGCCGTTGCGCACCACGTGCACCCGGCCGGGATCCAGGTCCGGGTAGACCTTGAGCACATCCCTGCGCATACCCGAACTCACCGCGATCACCGCGTCGGCGGCGAGCACCGCGGTGCGCTCCACCCACAGCGACACCCGGTAGCCGCCGCCGAGCTGTTCGGCCTTCCACGGCCGCATCGGTTCCAGGGAGTGCGCCGTCAGCACATGGGGCACCCCGTGCAGCATCGACGCCAGATGACCGGCCATGCCGGTGTACCAGGTGTGGGAATGCACCACCGTGGCCGGGCGGTCCGGAGTCGAGGCGGCATCTGCCATCCTCAGGTCGGCCGACAGCGTCGAGAGCGCCGGGTTGGCCTCGGCCAGCGCGGGGTCGGGCTGGTGGGCGAAGGCGGTGGGCCGCGGGACACCCATGCAGTGCACGTCGACCTCGCAGAGCCGGCGCAGCTGCGCGACGAGTTCGGTCACATGCACGCCCGCGCCGCCGTAGACCTCGGGCGGATACTCCCGGGTCATCATCGCCACCCGCATATCGCTGACCGTAGTGCGCCGACATGCGCTTCGGGGTGAAACCCCGATTGAGCTAGCCGTCGCCGACGACGGGTGGTTAGGTTGGTTTCCATGAGGGAGTTGCCGCACGTGCTGGGCATAGTCCTGGCCGGGGGTGAGGGCAAACGCCTCTACCCACTGACCGCGGACCGGGCCAAGCCCGCAGTTCCGTTCGGCGGCGCCTACCGTCTCATCGACTTCGTGCTGTCGAATCTGGTCAATGCGCGTTATCTGCGCATTTGCGTTCTGACCCAGTACAAGTCGCACTCCCTGGACCGGCACATCTCGCAGAACTGGCGTCTCAGCGGCCTGGCGGGGGAGTACATCACGCCGGTTCCCGCCCAGCAGCGCCTCGGGCCGCGCTGGTACACCGGTTCGGCCGACGCGATCTATCAGTCGCTGAACCTGATCTACGACGAGGACCCGGACTACATCGTGGTCTTCGGCGCCGATCACGTGTATCGGATGGACCCCGAGCAGATGGTGAAGTTCCACGTCGAAAGCGGCGCCGGGGCAACGGTTGCCGGCATCCGGGTGCCGCGACTGGAGGCCGGCGCCTTCGGGTGCATCGAGGCCGACGAGTCCGGCCGCATCCGCAGTTTCGTGGAGAAGCCCGCCGACCCGCCGGGCACGCCGGACAATCCCGAGCAGACCTTCGTGTCGATGGGCAACTACATCTTCACCACCAAGGTGCTCATCGACGCCATCCGCGCCGACGCCGACGACGACACCTCCGACCACGACATGGGCGGCAACATCATTCCCAACCTGGTCGCGGACGGCATGGCAGCGGTCTACGACTTCAACGACAACGAGGTTCCCGGCGCCACCGAGCGCGACCACGGCTACTGGCGCGACGTCGGAACGCTGGACGCCTTCTACGACGCGCACATGGACCTGGTCTCGGTGCACCCGGTGTTCAACCTCTACAACAAGCGCTGGCCCATCCGCGGAGAGTCTGAGAACCTCGCGCCGGCCAAGTTCGTCAACGGCGGATCGGCTCAGGAGTCGGTGGTGGGCGCGGGCAGCATCATCTCGGCGGCGTCGGTGCGCAACTCGGTGCTGTCGAGCAATGTGGTGGTCGACGACGGCGCCATCGTGGAGGGCAGCGTGCTGATGCCGGGCGTGCGGGTCGGCCGCGGTGCGGTGGTGCGCCGGGCCATCCTGGACAAGAACGCCGTCGTCGGGCCCGGCGAGATGGTGGGGGTGGATCTGGAGAAGGACCGCGAACGCTTCGCGGTCAGCGCCGGTGGTGTGGTGGCGGTCGGCAAGGGCGTCTGGATCTAGCCCGGGCCCTCCGCCGCCGCGGCCAGGCGCCGCCGCTTGCGCCGGCGCAGCAGCCACCAAGCGCTCCAGATCAACGCGATCAGCATGATCGCCACCAGGGCCGGGATCAGGATCGCGATGACCGACAGGCTCACACTGGTGACGTCCTCGATAGTGCTGAGCACCGGGGCGGCCACGCCCGCGGTGGCCACGTTGGCGGCCGGGCGCACCGCGGTCTTGGTCAGGTGCACCACCAGTGCGGTCACCACGCCGATCGCGACCGGCACCCACTGACCGGTGCGGGCGAACTCCACCGGGTCGGTCACGGCCGCGGTCTGGGCGGCGGTACCCGAGCCGAACACGATGCCGCCCGAGGTCGGCCGGACGAAGGTCTGGACGGTGTCGTTCACCGAGTCCAGCGCCGGGACCTTGTCGGCGACGATCTCCACCAGCAACAGCACCGCGACGACCCCGATCACCCAGCCGTTCTCCAGCCAGGACCAGCCCGCGGGCAGGTGGATCAGGTTGGTGAACCGGCCCAGCAGTCCCAGCATCAGCAGGGGGATGTAGGCGTTCAGTCCGGCGGCGGTGGCCAGGCCGAAACCCGTCATCACTTCCATGCCGGCCTCCTCGAACCCGACATCAGTCGCGGACCGCCACCAGGATGCCGTCGCCGAGAGGCACCAGCACCGGCGCGAACCGGTCGTCCTCGGCGATCAGCCGGGCGGCCTCGCGCACCGCGGTGACGTCGTTGTCGTGGGCGCCGGGGTCCCCGGCGCGGCCGTCCAGGGCGGCGCGGTGCACGACGATCACGCCGCCGGGGCGCAGCAGTCGTACCCCTTCGACGACGAAGTGCGCCTGATCGGCCGGTGCGGCGTCGATGAACACCAGGTCGTAGGAGCCGTCGGCCAGGCGGGTGAGTACATCCTGCGCCCGACCGGAGATCAGCCGGGTCCGGCCCGGGCCGATGCCGGCCTCGGTGAACGCCTGCTTGGCCAGACGCTGGTGCTCGGGTTCGATGTCGATGGTGGTCAGCACGCCGTCCTCGCGCATCCCCGAGAGCAACCACAGTCCGCTCACTCCGGCGCCGGTGCCCACCTCCACGACCGCCTTGCCGCCGGACAGTCGCGCCAGCAGGCCCAGCAGGGCGCCGGCAGCCGGGGTGACCGCGCCCGCGCCCGCGTCCAGGGCGCGCTCGCGGGCGGCCCCGACGATCGAGTCCTCGGAGATGGAGGCCTCGGCGTGGTTGAGCATCCGGTCGGCCCGACTGGGGGCCGGTTGGGGAGCCTCGCGCGTCTCCGAATCGTCGGTCGTTGACATTCTCGCAGCGTAGATCAACCGCGGCGTCCGGTGGGCCGACGCGCCCTGTCCGGTGCGCGGTGCGCGACGCGCCGTTGAGCCAGTCTAAGGAAATTGCTCAGAAATTACCGATTCGTGATGTTCGGCTCAGTAACCATTGTTTTAGCCCTGGCATCACAGGTAACCTTTACTTTGCTCACAACGGTCGCACAACCCGATGCGGAAAGCTGTCGTCCATGAAATGCCGCAATGGCTGGGGAGGGAATACCCCTGAGGAAACCGGCGTTCTCCCGTGTGACGCGCTCGCCGGCACATGGCTGGCGGCGCACGAACGCCAGGAGGATCCGACGAGCACCACACTGACGGCCCAGCTCAGCACGTCCGGCGACTCCGACGCCGTCGCCGGCTGGGTCGAGCCGGACGAGGGTCTGCAGGGAACCGCCGTCTTCGACGCGACCGGCGACCGGGCGGCCATGCCGTCCTGGGACGAACTCGTCCGCCAGCACGCCGATCGGGTGTACCGGCTTGCCTACCGATTGTCGGGCAACCAGCACGACGCCGAGGACCTCACCCAGGAGACGTTCATCCGGGTGTTCCGCTCGGTGCAGAACTACCAGCCCGGAACGTTCGAGGGCTGGCTGCACCGCATCACCACCAACCTCTTCCTCGACATGGTCCGGCGCCGCGGCCGGATCCGGATGGAGGCCCTCCCCGAGGACTACGACCGGGTGCCGGGCAGCGACCCCAACCCCGAGCAGATCTACCACGACTCCAGGCTGGGTCCTGACCTGCAGGCGGCGCTGGACTCGCTGCCGCCGGAGTTCCGCGCCGCGGTCGTCCTGTGCGACATCGAAGGACTGTCCTACGAGGAGATCGGCGCCACCCTCGGCGTCAAACTCGGCACCGTGCGCAGTCGCATCCACCGCGGCCGGCAGGCCCTGCGCGACTATCTCGCGGCTCACGGCCGCACCGAGGTGAAGTCGGCCTGAGTTAGCCGTCGGAGTCCCGTCACACCATGTATTCAGGTCGTCTTCGCGCTACATTCGTCCTAGCGGCTTCGCGGATCGGCTTCGGCCCCGCGAGTCCGCCGACGATCCGCAGAGGAGCGCAGCCGATGGCCGATCCGGGCGACGTGTTCCGGCGCGCGCTGTCCTGGCTGCCGTCGAACTTCGTCTCGGTGGACGAGTCCGCCCTCGCCGCGCCGCGACAGTTCGGGTCGACCGACCACCTCTCCATCGAGGCCGTCGCCGCCTACGTCGACGGCGAACTGCCCATGAAGGCCCACCTACGGGCCGGCGGCCACCTGTCGCTGTGCCCGCAGTGCGCGGCAGAGGTGGAGGCTCAGGGCCAGGCACGTGCCGCGCTGCGGGACTCGTGTCCGGTGACCATGCCCAGCACCCTGATGGGGTTGCTGGCGCAGATACCGGAATCCACGCCGCCGCAGTCCGCACCCGGCGAGGCGCTCCCCCCGCCCGGCGAGGATCAGGGGGACGGCACTCCCCGCGGCAGGCGTAAGCGCCGGTAGGCTGAATCCACCAGCCAGCGCACGCCGCTGGCCCGTTGCCGAATGTCCGGATTGAGGTTGATTTGAGTTCCGACAAGGAAACATCGGGCGGAAGCCATCGGCTGGCGCCGCGACCGGTCTCCCGTCCGCCGGTCGATCCGGAGTCGGTGCGCACCTTCGGCCGCCCGAACGGGGTCGACGGCTCGTTCGTCGCCGATGGCCGGCCCACCGCGCGCGATGCGGAATTCGCGCCGAGAGCCAGGCCTGCCGACCCGGTTCTCCAGGAGGCCTTCAGCCGGCCGTTTCCCGGGGGCGAGTCGCTGCAGCGGCACCCCACCGACTCCGGGGCCCTCGACGCCGTCGACCCGGGAGCCGGGGCGGCCGATGACCCGTGGCGGGATCCCGCCGCCGGAGTGGCGCTGGGCACCCCGGCCCTGGAGCGGCCGACGCCCGTCCTGGTCGGCCCCCCGCCGGGCAAGCTCGGTGTGCGCGAGGTGCTCTTCGGCGGCCGGGTGTCCTACGTGGCGCTGGCCGTGCTGGGTATCAGCGCCCTGCTGATCGGGATGGTCGGAGGCTGGGTGGGCCGCAAGACCGCCGAGGTGGTCGAGGCGTTCACCACCTCCAAGGTGACGTTGTCGACCTCGGACAGGGGAGAGGTTCCCGCGGGCCGGTTCGCGCAGGTGGCCGCATCCGTCGCCGACTCGGTGGTCACCATCGAGGCCAAGAGCGACGACCAGGGCTCGCAGGGGTCCGGAGTCGTCGTCGACGGCCGTGGCTACATCGTCACCAACAACCACGTCATCTCCGAGGCCGCCGCCACTCCCGGGAAGTTCAAGATGACCGTGGTGTTCAACGACGGCAAGGAGGTCCCGGCCAACCTGGTCGGCCGCGACCCCAAGACCGACCTGGCCGTCCTCAAGGTCGACAACGTCGACAACCTCACCGTCGCCCGGTTGGGCGACTCCGAGAAGCTCAAGGTCGGTGAAGAGGTGATCGCCGCCGGCGCTCCGCTGGGCCTGCGAAGCACCGTCACCCACGGCATCATCAGCGCGCTCAACCGCCCGGTCCCGCTCTCCGGCGAGGGATCCGACACCGACACCGTCATCGACGGGGTCCAGACCGATGCGTCGATCAACCACGGCAACTCCGGCGGACCGCTGATCAACATGGACTCCGAGGTGATCGGTATCAACACCGCCGGAAAGTCGTTGTCGGACAGCGCAAGCGGCCTCGGATTCGCCATCCCGGTCAACGAGGTCAAGGCGACCATCGAGTCGCTCATCAAGGACGGCAAGGTCGCGCACCCGACTCTGGGGCTCACCGCCTCGTCGGTCAGCAACGACCTGGCCTCCGGCGCCCAGGTACGCAACGTCGTCGCCGGCGGACCCGCGGAGAAGGCGGGTATCTAGGAGAAGGACGTCGTGGTCAAGGTCGGCGACCGCGCGGTGGCTGACGCCGACGAGTTCGTCGTCGCCGTGCGGCAACTGCCGATCGGGCAGGACTCCCCGATCGAGGTGATGCGGGAGGGTCGCAAGGTCACCCTGACGGTCAACCCCGCGCCGGACAAGGCCTCGGGCGGCTAGTCTCCATGTTCGCCAACGTCGGGTGGGCGGAGATGCTCCTGCTGGTCGTGGTGGGCCTGGTCGTGCTCGGACCTGAACGGCTACCCGGCGCCATCCGCTGGGGCGCGGGAACGATCAAGCAGGTGCGCGAATACCTCAGCGGCGCAACGAGGGAACTGCGCGAGGAGTTAGGGCCCGAGTTCGACGACCTGCGTCAGCCGCTCGGCGAATTGCAGAAGCTGCGCGGTATGACGCCACGGGCGGCGATCACCAAGCACCTCCTCGACGGCGACGATTCCTGGCTTACCGGCGAGTTCGAGGCGGGGCAGCAGCGCAGCACCGTCAAGCCGCAGAGCACACCGGCGCCACAGGCCGGGCCGGCCCCGTTCGACGCCGACGCGACCTAGGACCCCCGAGCGGTTTCAGCGACCGGCCGGGTCGAGCCCCAGTGACAGGCCGGCCAGCCCGCGGCGACGGGACGCCAGCTTGTCGGCGACGCCGCTAAGTTCGCGGGCCGCGGCCGATTCCGGCGCCGACAACACCAGCGGCACGCCGGAATCCCCGGCGGCCACCAGGGCCGGGTCCAGCGGAATCTGCCCGAGCAGGGGCACCTCGGCGCCGACCGCGCGGGTCAGGCTCTCGGCCACCTGGCGTCCGCCGCCCTCGCCGAAGACGGCCATGGTGGAGCCGTCGGGCATCAGCAGACCGGACATGTTCTCCACCACGCCCACGATGCGCTGGCGGGTCTGCAGAGCGATGGCACCGGCGCGCTCGGCCACCTCGGCCGCCGCGATCTGCGGTGTGGTCACCACCAGGATCTCCGCGCCCGGCAGCAACTGCGCCACCGAGATGGCCACGTCGCCGGTCCCCGGCGGCAGATCGAGCAGCAGGACGTCCAGGTCGCCCCAGTACACGTCGGCCAGGAACTGCTGCAGCGCCCTGTGCAGCATCGGGCCTCGCCACACCACCGGAACGTTGCCCTGGGTGAACTGCGCGATCGAAATCACCTTCACGTCGTGGGCGACCGGGGGCAGGATCATCGACTCGACCTGGGTCGGCCGGTCGGAGGTGCCCATCATCCGCGGCACCGAGTGGCCGTAGATATCGGCGTCGAGCAGGCCCACGCTCAAGCCGCGTGCGGCCAGAGCCGCGGCCAGATTGACTGTGACGCTTGACTTTCCGACGCCGCCCTTGCCCGAGGCGACGGCGTACACCCGGGTCAGGGAGCCCGGTTGGGCGAACGGGATGACCGGTTCGGCGGCATCGCCGCGAAGTTGCTTGCGCAAGTCGGTGCGCTGCTCGTCGCTCATCACGTCCAAGTCGACGCTCACCGCGCCGGTGCCGGGAACGTCGGCCACCACGGCGCTGACGCGGTCGGTGATCTCGGCCTTCTTGGGGCAGGCCGAGGTGGTGAGATAGATACCGACCTCAGTGGCGCCATCGGGTCCGACGGTGACGCTCTTGACCATGTTGAGTTCGGTGATCGGCCGCCTCAGTTCGGGATCGATGACCTTCGCCAGGGCGGCGCGAACGGCGTTCTCGAGTACAGTAGACATCGACGCCGAGTCTAGATGCGGCCCATCCGCCCGCTCCGCGGGCGCCGAGTGTCAGGCGGCCGGTCCGGGCGGTGCCCCCAGCGGTGCGCCGGCCCCCGGTCCGGGAGGCGGTGGGGGCGCGGGAAGCCACGGTGGCGGCGGCAGGGCCGGCGCCTCGGCGGCCGGCGGCGGGGCCGGGGC
>NZ_JBJTJF010000195.1:0-11980 GCF_046095365.1 Mycobacterium sp. | reverse complement strand
CCCGATCCGGGCCACGGTGAACGGCACCCGGGTGGCCTCGTCGTAGAGGTTGAACCATTTCTGGTGCAGGCCGCCGTGCGCCCCGAGCAGGTCGCCGTGATCGGCGGTGCGGACCAGCACGGCGTTCTGCGATCCGCCGGTAACAGCGCGGCGGACCCGGTCGATCGGGGTGTCGACCTCGGCGTGCAGCCGGTAGTAGGTGTCGCGGTATCGCTGAGCGAACCGGTCGTAGACCTGCTGGATCGCCGCGGCCGGACCGTAGCCGGAGTAGTAGGCCTCCCGGAAGGCGATCTGGGCGGCGGGCTTGGTGCGCAGATCCTCCTGCGCAGTCGGCGCGGGGGGCACATGCGGGGGGTCCAGCGGTGCGGGCTTCAGCGGGCTGCGCAGCGCCCAGGCGGGGAACAGCACGATGTCATGCGGGTTGACGAAGCTGGCCACCAGCAGGAAGGGGCGCAGTGCCGCCGGATCGCCGGCCCGACGGCGGGCGTAGCGGTCCTCCAGCCACGCCACCACCCGGTCGGCGGTCAGCGGGTCGCGGCGCAGTCCGCAGTTCGCGGTCTTCGCGCCGTGCGGTTCGGGGCCGACCCACCCGGAAAAGCCATACGGGGCAAGCGGATCCGCCTCGAGGTACCGGCGCACCGCGGCCGGATCGACCACCCCGTCGTCGTCGTTGGTGGCCAGGATTCCGCCCGTCGCGGGGTCGGTGAGATCGGCGTGGGAGATGTGCCACTTGCCGTCGTAGTGGGTGTCATAGCCGGCGGCCCGGAACCAGTTGCCCAGGGTCGGCACCTCACCGGCCCGCAGCCAGCGCATCCGGGAGTCGTCGTAGGACTTACCGATCCCGTCGGTCTGGGTGACGCCGTGCAGGTCCGGGTACTGCCCGGTGAACATCGTCGGACGGCTGGGTACGCACGCCAGCGACCCGGTGTAGTGCCGGGCGAAGCTGACCCCGTTCTCGTCGAACCAGCGCCGTCCGGTCAGCACCCGGCTGCGCCAGTCCAGGACCTCGGGGGACTCATAGGGCGGGATCGCGCGTTCCTCGTCTGTCATGACGATCACGATGTCGGGGCGTTCGGTCACGGTGATCCCTCCAGTCGGGCGGCGAGTCCGGTGAGCATGTGTTCGGACTGTCTTGCCATCATCCGGCACAGCGCGTGTTGTGCCACCCGCGCCAGCGGATTGCCGCCGGCGCGCACCACGCTGGTCAGGGTGACCGCGGTGCCGGTGCCGGCAGGCTCGAGCGTCCACCGGTTGCTCACCTGGCCGACCCGTCCGGGCAGGCCCTCGATCCGGTAGGCCAGCACGGCCGGCGGGGTGAACTCGGTGATCCGCTCGACCAGTGCGTCGCGGCCGACCTGGACCCGGCGGGTCGTTCCGACCGCCGGGCCCGCCGCGCCGTGTTCGAGCAGGCAGGAGTGGTCGACGTTGCCCGCCCAGGAACTGATCGCGCCGAAGTCGGCCAGGGCGTCCCACACCGCGCCGGGGGAGGCGGCGATGACGCGCGTCCGGTGAATTCGGGCCACCTGATCATCCAACCTCATCCGGACGTCTCGATGGCTACGCTGGTCGGCATGCCGAATTTCACCGATCTCGCCAGCAAGGCAGTGGACAAAGCGCGCCAGTACGCCGAACGCGGAGCGGCCGAGTTGCACTACCTGCAGAAGATGATCGCCTCAGGGGCGTTCGGGCTTGAGCCCCCGCAGAACTTCGCCGCACTGGCCGCCGACGTCCGGAGGTGGGGCGAGGTCGGGATGATCCCCGCGCTCAACGCGCGCCGCAATCCCAATCGGCTGGCCATCATCGACGACGAGGGGACGATGACCTTCGCCGAACTCCACGAGGCCACCAACGCCGCCGCCAACGGGCTGCTGGCGATGGGTGTCAAGGGCGGCGACGGTGTGGCCATCCTGTGTCGCAACCACCGCTGGTTCCTGATCGCGAACTACGCCTGTGCCCGGGTGGGCGCCCGCACCATCATGATGAACACCGAGTTCTCCGGCCCGCAGATCCGCGACGTGACGGCCCGCGAGGGCGGCAAGGTCATCATCTACGACGACGAGTACGCCGAGGCGGTCATGATGGCCGACGCCCCGCTGGGCAAGCTGCGGGCTCTGGCGACCAACCCGGACGCCGACGGGCCGTCCGGCAGCACCGACGAGACACTGGCCGACCTGATCGCCCGAAGCCCCAGGACCGACGCCCCGAAGGCCACCAAGCGATCGTCGATCATCATTTTGACCAGCGGCACCACCGGAACCCCGAAGGGCGCCAACCGGCACGCGCCGCCGACTCTGGCCCCGATCGGCGGGGTGCTCTCGCACGTGCCGTTCAAGGCCGGAGAGGTGACCGCGCTGCCGTCGCCGATGTTCCATGCGCTGGGCTATCTGCACGCGACGATCGCCATGACGCTGGGCTCGACGCTGGTGCTGCACCGCCGCTTCGACCCGGCCACCGTGCTCACCGACGTGCCCAAGTACCGGGTGACCGCCATAGTCGTGGTGCCGGTGATGCTCTCCCGGATGCTCGACGTGCTGGAGAAGATGGAGTCCAAGCCGGACCTTTCCTCGCTGCGCATCATCTTCGCCTCGGGTTCGCAACTGGGCGCCGAACTGGCCACCCGGGCGATGAAGGACATCGGCCCGGTGGTCTACAACCTCTACGGCTCGACCGAGATCGCGTTCGTCTCCATAGCCCGGCCCCAGGACCTGCGCAGAAACCCGGCCACGGTCGGGCCGACGATCAAGGGCGTGAAGGTCAAGATCCTCGACGACCATGGCAAGGAGGTTCCGCAGGGCAAGGTCGGTCGGATCTTCGTCGGCAACTTCTTCCCGTTCGAGGGCTATACCGGCGGGGGCGGCAAGGAGATCATCGACGGGCTGATGTCCTCGGGCGACGTCGGCTACTTCGACGACCACGGGCTGCTCTACGTCAGCGGCCGCGACGACGAGATGATCGTCTCGGGCGGGGAGAACGTGTTCCCCGCCGAGGTTGAGGACCTCATCAGCGGACACCCCGAGGTCGTCGAGGCCACCGCGATCGGTGTGGACGACCAGGACTTCGGCCAGCGACTGCGTGCCTTCGTGGTGCTCAAGGAGGAGGCCTCCCTCACTGAGGAGGCGATCAAGGACTATGTCAAGGAACACCTCGCGCGCTACAAGGTGCCACGCGAGGTGATCTTCCTCGCCGAGTTGCCGCGCAATCCGACCGGCAAGATTCTCAAGCGCGAACTGCGCCAGATCGAGATCCGGTAGCGCCCTAGGGATCGCGGGGCAGGCCGAGCAGCCTCTCGGCGATGATGTTCAACTGCACTTCCGACGTACCGCCGTAGATCGTGGTGGCGCGGCTGGCCAACAGGAACTCCGCCCACTTGCCTTCCGGCGAATCCTCCTCCCACACCGCGCCGTCGACGCCGAAGGAGGACACCGCGAACTCGGCGTAGCCCTGCCCGGTTCGCATCGACAACAGCTTGGAGATCGCCGCCGACGGCATGGCGTCGCCGCCGGCCAGTGTCAACAGCGTCGAGCGCATGTTCATCAGCTTGGCGGCGTGTCCCTCGGCGATCAGCACCCCGGCCCGGTGCTGGCCCACCTGGTCGAAGTGGCCGGATCCGACGAACTCCACGAAGCGGTTCAGGTTCGGCAGGAACCACGGCTCGTCGCTGCCGATCGAGACCCGTTCGGCGGTGAGGGTGTTGCGGCTGACCTCCCAGCCGTGGTCCACCTCGCCCAGCACCAGGTCGTCGGGGACGAACACGTCATCGATGAAGACGGTGTTGAACAACGCGTTGCCGGTGAGCTCCCGCAGCGGCTTGATCTCGACTCCCGGTTGCTTCATGTCCAGCAGGAAGTAGCTGATCCCGTTGTGCTTCGGTGCGTCCGGGTTGGTCCTGGCCAGCAGCGCGCCCCACTGGGCGAACTGCGCCGCGGTGGTCCAGATCTTCTGCCCGGTGATCCGCCAGCCGCCGTCCACCCGGGTGGCCTTGGTGGTGAGGCTGGCCAGGTCCGAACCGGCACCCGGCTCGGAAAACAGCTGGCACCATGCCATTTCGCCGCGGAACGTGGGCGGTAGGAACCGCTGTTGCTGTTCGTCGGAGCCGTAGGTGACGATCGAGGGGATAAGCCACGCCGCGATACCCATTCCGGGTCGCTTGACGCGGCCGGCGGTGAACTCCTGGGAGATGATGATCTGCTCGACAGGCCCGGATGCCCGGCCCCACGGTCGGGGCAGGTGTGGCTGCACCCAGCCGCCCTCGGCGATGGCGGCTTTGCGTTCCTCGCGCGGAATCGCCTTGAGCGCAGCGACTTCGGCGCGGATCTCCGCGCGCAGTTTCTCGGTGTCCGGATCGAGGTCGATGTCCAGCGGCCGCATTCCGGTGGCCGTCGCGGTGTCGAAGACCCGCTGCGGGTAGTCGGCCGAGCGGCCGAAGGCCGCCACCAGGCCGAGAGCGTGCCGGTAGTAGACGTTGGTGTCGTGCTCCCAGGTGAACCCGATCCCGCCGTGCACCTGGATGCAGTCCTGGGCACAGCGCTGGGCTGCCGCCGGGGCCAGGGTGCCGGCGACCGCCGCCGCGAATTCGTAGTGAGTGGCCGCGTTGTCCCAGTTCCGACCGGCCGCCTCGTCGACGGCCCGGGCGGCGTCCCACACCGCGGCGGTGGCACGCTCGGTGGTGGCGATCATCTCGGCGCACTTGTGCTTGATCGCCTGGAACTGTCCGATCGGCCGGCCGAACTGCTCGCGGATCTTGGCGTATTCCGACGCGGCGTCGGTGGCCCAGCGGGCCAGGCCCACCGCCTCGGCCGAGAGCAGGGTGGTCACGATGGCGCGCGCGGCGGCCTGGGAGACCCCGGAGAGCAGTCGCTCGGCGCCGACCTGCACGGCGTTGGCCCGGACGTGGGCGACCGGGCGCAACGGGTCGACCGACCGGACCGCCTCGATCTCCAGTGAGTCCGCGTCCAGCACGGCCCATTCGACTCCGCCGTCGATGGCGACGGGCAGCACGAGTGCCGAGGCCTGGGCTGCGGCTGGCACCGAGCGCGCTTCTCCCCGGATCACCAGCGTGCCGTTCTGGCGGGTGGCGGTCAGATCGGACTCCAGCGCGAAGGCCGCGACGGTCTCGCCGGCCGCGATTTCGGCCAGCAGTTTGGCGTCCGGGTCGTGGGCGGCGATCAGCGCGCCGGCGACGGCCGAGGAAACGTAGGGCCCGGGGACGGCGCCGTAGCCGAACTCCGCGATCGCGATGGCCGATTCCAGCAGTCCGAAGCCCTGTCCGCCGACCGATTCGGCCAGGTGCAGCCCGTGCAGACCCTGTTCGGCCGCGGCCCGCCAGTACGGCGGCGGGTTGCCGATCGGGGTCTCCAGCGCGGCGTGCAGGAACTCGGCCGGGGCTACCCGGCGGACGAGTGCGCGCACCGAATCGGCGAGATCCTGATGCTCCGACGTGATCGCGAGGGGCATGTGTCGATCGCCTCCAACTCTCAAGGGACCCGATTAACCGGTGGGTTGGGACCGAGGGTACTCCCCGGACCCGCCGCGGCGGTCGGGGCTGGGCGTGGCCCGCAGCCACACCACCAGGCTCGCTCCGAGGACCATGATGGCCCCGACCGCCCACATACCGGCCCGGTTGGCTCCGGTCAGATCCGCCAGCGCGCCGGTGGCGTAGGGGGCGGCGAACCCCCCGAGGTTGCCCACCGAGTTGATCAGGCCGATCCCGGCCGCGGCCGCCGCGCCGGTCAGGAAGCGCGGCGGCAGCGCCCAGAACACCGGTAGCGCCGCGAATATGCCGACCGCCGCGATCGTCACGAGGGCCATGGTGGCGACCGGATGGTCCAGGTAAAGCGCCAGCGGGATGGCGATGC
The DNA here is from genome assembly GCF_046095365.1 of Mycobacterium sp. Classification (GTDB taxonomy): domain Bacteria; phylum Actinomycetota; class Actinomycetes; order Mycobacteriales; family Mycobacteriaceae; genus Mycobacterium. The sequence continues at coordinate 6,125 of NZ_JBJTJF010000195.1, read as the reverse complement.
CGCCGAGCAACAGCGGAAGTGCCACGTGCCAGACGTGCTCGCCGATCCGGTCGGCGTGCCGGGACCACAGGAACATCGCCGCCGCGCCGAAAAGGTAGGGGACCGCGGTGATGAAACCGACCTCGATCAGCGTCGGATGTACGCCGAACGAGGTCTTGAAGCCCGCCACGATCGAGGGGAGGAAGAAGGCCAGTGCATACAACCCGTAGGCAACGCCGAAGTAGACCACCGCCAGAGCCCAGACCCGCGGACTGGTCAGTGCCCGGCGCAGCGGGTACCGGTAGGTGGTGCTGACGTGGCGGTCTTCGGCGGCGAGTGTGTTGATCAGCCATTCACGCTGGGTCTCGCTGAGCCAGTGCGCGTCTGTGGGCCCATCGGTGAGGGTGAACCAGACGACAATGCCGAGCAACACCGCGGGCAGGCCGACGCAGATCATCATGAACCGCCATCCCGCCAGTCCGAGAACACCGTGCCCGGTCTCGATCAACCAGGCGCACAACGGGTTGCCGACAGCCGATGCAATGGGAACGGCCAGCATGAAGACCCCGACGACGCGAGCCCGGTAGCCGGCCGGGAACCAGCTGCTGAGGTAGAACACCACACCGGGGAACAGGCCCGCTTCGGCGACACCTAGCAGGAAACGCAACGCCAGCAGGGTGGCCGCGTTGGGCGCGAAGGCTGTCGCCACGGCGATGATTCCCCACGAGACGGCGATGCGCGCCAGCCAGCGCCGGGCGCCGAAGCGAACCAGCGCGAGATTCGACGGCACCTCCACCAGCACGTAGCCGACGAAGAAGATGCCCGAGGCAAGGCCGAACATGGTTGCCGACAGCTGCAGGTCTGCGCTCACCTGCATCTTGGCGATACCGAGATTGGTTCGGTCAAGGTAGTTGACGAAGTACAACGCCATCAGCAGCGGTACCAGTCGCACGGTGACCCGGCGTAGTGCCCCGGTTCGGTGCGGGTCAGCGTCCACCCGGCCTCCCGTAGACGGTGTCGAACCAATCCGATTCGGGCTCAATGTTTTCCACCGGTGGCGATCTTGACATCGCCGCGAGGGTGACACAATATCGGGAAACGATCGTTTTCCAGACAGTGCGACAGGGGTCCTGCGGGTGAGCGGATACGCCGGCGTGGTCGAACGGCCGGTCAGCGAGTCGTGCGGTCCGGCCGCAGGCCGCGGACTGTTGCAGCGGCTGATCCGGCCGGCCTTCTTCGACGACGGTATCCCGGGCATCGCACTGCTGGCCGGCCCGGCGAACGTCATCATGCAACTCGGCCATCCGGCTGTGGGATACGGCGTCATGGAGAGCCGGGTGGACAGCGGACGCATCGACCGCCACCCGATCAAGCGTGCCCGCACAACCTTCACCTACCTCGCCGTGGCCACCAGGGGCACACCGGAGCAGCAGAAGGCCTACCGCAAAGCGGTGACCGAAGCGCACAAGCAGGTCACCTCGACCGCGGACAGCCCGGTCAAGTACAACGCACTCGATCCCGATCTCCAGCTGTGGGTGGCGGCCTGCCTGTACAAGGGCGGTGTCGACGTCCGCCGCACGTTCATCGGCGAGATGGACGACCAGACCGCCGACCAGCACTACCGCGACAGCATGGCGCTGGGCACCATGCTGCAGATGCGAGCGGAGATGTGGCCGGCCGACCGCGCCGCCTTCGACAGGTACTGGGACGATCAGCTCGACAAGATCCACATCGACGATGCCGTCCGGGAGTTCCTCTACCCGATCGCGGTAGCCCGTCTGCGGGGCCTGCGGCTGCCGTTCCCGCTGCAGAACATCAACGAGGGCCTCGCGCTGCTGATCACCACCGGGTTCCTGCCCCAGCGCTTCCGAGACGAGATGAAGCTGGACTGGAGCCGCTCCAAGCAACGCGAGTTCGACGCGCTGATGACCGCGATAAGGCTGGGCAGTTCCGTAGCGCCGTCTTTCGTGCGCAACTTCCCCTTCAATCTGCTTCTGCATGACGTCGATTGGCGGATGCGGACCGGCCGGCCGCTGGTCTGACGTTCCAGCGTGCGCAGCGACAACGACAGCTGGGATATCACCACCGGCGTGGGTTCCACGGCTCTGTTCGTCGCCGCTGCCCGCGCCCTGGAGGCACAGAAGTCCGAACCGCTGGCCGTCGACTCCTACGCGGAGGTGTTCTGCCGGGCGGCGGGGGGACCGTGGGCCGATCTGCTTGACGGCTCCGCGCCGGGTCATCCGCTGCGCTCCGAGGAATTCGGCGTCCACTTCGTCACCTTTCAGGCCGCGCGGACCCGGTACTTCGACGACTACTTCCAGGCGGCAGCCGATGCCGGGGTCCGCCAGATCGTCCTGCTGGCAGCAGGTCTGGATTCCCGTGCCTACCGCCTGGACTGGCCCGCCGGGACCTCCGTCTTCGAGCTCGACCAGCCCCGCGTGCTGGCTTTCAAACGCCAGACCATGGAGCAGCGCGGCGTCGCACCGAAGGCGCCGCGCCGGGAAGTCGCCGTCGACCTGCGCGAGGACTGGCCCGCGGCGCTGCGGGAGGCCGGGTTCGACCCCGGCGAGCCGTCGGCCTGGATCGCCGAGGGCCTGCTGATCTACCTGCCCGCAGCGGCGCAGGAGAAACTGTTCAGCGGTATCGACACACTGGCCTGCCCGGGTAGCCGCCTGGCCGTCGAGGAGGGCCGGCCGATGGACGAGACCGCCTTCGAGGCCAAGCGCGAAGAGGCCAAGCAAGCCGACGACATGCGCGGGCAGTGGTGGCAGCTGGTCTACAACGAGCAGTGCGCCCCTGCCGCGCAGTGGTTCTCCGAGCGCGGCTGGGCGGCCGAGGCGACGAGCCTGACCGAGTACCTCGACGCGGTCGGTCGCGCGGCGCCGACGGCGGACGCCGAGGTGACGAACATGATCCGCAGCATCACCCTGGTCAGCGCCGTCAAGAACTGAACATCAACGGGCGCAGGAAGCGGTTGGTCCGACGCAGGTATTCCGGCTGGCTCACGTGCAGCACGTGGTTGCCGGGGAACCAGTGCAACGCGCAGCGATCCCAGTGCTCCCACAGTGCCTCGGCGTGGCCCGGAGGTGCAAGCCGGTCGCCGAGGCCGGTGATGATCAGTCTGCGGTCCTTGGGGACCAGGGGCCGGTAGTTGAGCGGGGAGTGGTAGGCGAACCCGGAGTAGGCCTCTTCGCGGCTCATCCCGCCGACGAAGCGGGCCAACTGGACAACCTTGCTCGCCGGCCACCACTCGTCGAACGCCGACTCCGGTGTCACCAGCGGAACGTTGGGGATCACCGCCTCAAGCCGGTCGTCGGCCGACGCCACCAACGCCGATGTGTAGCCGCCCAGGGAGAGCCCGGTAAGGGCGATGCGGTCTACGCCGTTGTGCTGCAACCAGTTCAGTATGGTGCGGAAGTCATACACCGCCTGGCCCATCGCCTCGGCGAATCCGGTCATCCCGTTGGCGAAGAAGCCGTAGCCGCTGAACGGGGATCCGCCTTCGGCACGACGACCGTGGAACGGCAGCGTGTAGAGCAGCACGTCGTAGCCGGATCGGTAGAACCAGGGCAGTGCGAAGAACAGTCCGTTGAGCAGGTACGGCGACCCCATGAAACCGTGGATCACGCACAGGGTGGGACGAGGGCCGTCGGTGTGACGCCAATGCTGGAACCGAACGATGTTGTTGCGCTGGAACACTCGCCATCTCTCGCGTACGTCGGGGTTGATCGGTTCGAAGGCGCTCGGGAAGGAGCCGTTGTGGACGTTGCCGTGTGCGATGTACCCGGCGATCGGATTGGCCGCGCGGGTGGAGACGTTCGGGACCGTGGACGGAGCCGGAAACGACTTCGCCGGATCCTTCCGGGCGGCGAGATCGACGTAGAAGCCGATGTTGTCGCGTTCCCGCCTCGCCTCGTCGCGGCGCAGGGCAGTGGTCAGGATCGTCGGCGCGACGGCCGCTCCGATCACCGTCGATATCGCGGTGCGCAGGCCGATGTCGGCGAGGGCCGAGGAGTCCACCACCACTCGCTGAAACCGCGTCAGGTCCGAACGGGCCGGCAGGCCCGCCGATCCCGCGTCGGCTCCCGGTATGTCCGGCACCGGAATGGGCAGCTCGACGTCGGGGGTCATGGTCGATCGGCCTTTCCGGGCAGCGCCTGCGACCGCTACTGCACCGCCGACGATGGTAGTCGCGCGGAAGGGCGCGCCGTGGCTTCCGGGCCTCCGTGTTCCGGGTTGCGGCGGCTCAGAGGTCCCGCTTGGCTGCGCCGGACGGATCCCCGCCCGCGGCTGTGGGCGCGTTGATCCGGCGGGTGACAACGGGTTTGGCTTCGGCCTTCGTAGACACCGGGGCAAGGGAGGACGGCGGGATCAGTCGGCCCTGAACCGGTGCGCCGTTGCGAACCGCGGGCGCCGAGACGCGTCTGGTCTCGGCCTTGGCATCTTTGTCGGCGCCGGCGCCGGCCATCGAACCGGGCGGAACCACGGGCAGCCCCGCCATACCGGCCGTCCCGGTCGCGGCCGGTGCGTTGGTTCCCGGCTTGGCGATCGGTGCGGGCGGTGTCGACGACGGCGCAGTGCTCGCCGAGGGCACCGGGGGCGGTCCGAGGAAGGCCGTGGGTGCGGTGATTCCTGGCCCGTCACCCGCGCCTGGGCCGCGCCACCCGTCCCCGGCGGTGTCTGCCCCCGTCCCGCCGCCGAAGCCCTCGGCGAGAGGTGCGCCGGCCGGATCGGGCTCCCCATCCGGTGCGGCGGCACTCTCGGCGGCCTGGCGTACCACGTAGGCACCGGCCTGCACGGCCTGCTGAAGTCCCTGGCCGACTTGCTGGGGAAGCGCGACCAGGGGTTGCAATGCCCCGCTGACGGCACCGGCCACCGCGCCGGCGATGCTCGACGCCAGCTGGGGCAGCTGCCCAGCCGTCCCGGCCGCCTGATCGGGGCCGGCGGCAAGGGCGTTCAACTCCTCGGCGGCCTGCTGGTCGTAGGCGCCGAACTTCCCGGCGGCGTCGCCTGTCCTGGCCTCGCGCTCGGCATGCATCTCGGCGCTCGCGGCGGCATCCGCCTCGTCGCCCATGTTGGCGGCCAGGCCGAGTATTGCCAGCAGCTGCTCGATCGGCGTGACTCCGGCCACCACGGGATCCGAGGCGATCCGCGGCGGAGCCGTGTTCATCGCCACCGCCTGCAGATACCTCTCGACGTCGGCGTGCAGCTGACCGTCGGTCATCGCCGCCCGGCCCGGGTCAACGCCAGGAACCACGCGAAGTGGTAGTTGGCCGTCGTGATCCGTTCGTGCACAAGGGCATCGACGGCGGCGAGCAACTGCCAGTCGGCCACCCGATCGTGGTTCACCGCCGCCGGGTAGCTGTCGAGCACCTCGCCCGCGGTCGCGTCGAGATGCCGGCGCAGCAGGGCAATCTCGGAGTCCAGCACCCCGGTGCCCGATGACGCGGCCCGGGCGAGGGTGTGCGCCAGCCGCGGCAGTCCGTCGCGCCCCCTGACTGTCTGGGACAGCTCCCAGGCCAGATCGTCGACCGGGACGGTCTCGCGGGCACAGTCCGGCACCGCCGTCTCCCCGTCGGCGGCCGCGGGGCCCGGGCCGGGCTGGTAGACCGCGGTGAGCACGCTTCCGCCGAGCAACGCGGCGAGATCGGCCGGGCGCGCGGCCGGCGGCAGCAGTCCCACCCCGGTCGGAATGCGCACACCCGGGGGAATCCAACCGCAGGCGAGATCGGTCACCAGGAGGATGGTTCCGTTTCCGAGGTCGCCTAACGCCCAACGCAACTCGGGCCGCTGTCGGGCCACCGCGGTCAGCAAGCTGTGTAGACGGCCTATCCCACTGGCCCGGGTCGCGCCGGCGTCGAACGCTCTCTGGGGATGCCCCGCCGCGGATGCGGCGACTCCGGACGCGACCGCCGTCATCCGGCGTCCCACCGGATACTGCCCGGCGGGCCCGGGAGGGCCGGAGGCACTGACCGGCGCGCCGGCGGGCGCGGCCGCGGTGACGGGTGGTGCGCTGAGACCCTGAGGCCGGATGTCGGCGCCGTAGGGGAGCAGTGGTCGTGGAGCGGCCGCCGCCGGCGGGGCTGCGGCGGTGTGCCCTGCCGGTGCGGGGACGACCGGCGCGCGGGTGAGCCCGGCGGTGGCGG
>NZ_JBJTJF010000194.1:0-28113 GCF_046095365.1 Mycobacterium sp. | reverse complement strand
CATGGCCAGCAAGACCGCCCCCGTCGGTTCGGCGGACGGCCTGCACGCCCGCCCCGCCGCGATCATCTCCGAGGCCGTTGTCAACGCCGGGGTGCCGGTGACCCTGTCACTGGACGGCGGTGAGCCGGTGGACGCCGGTTCGGCGCTGATGATCATGACGCTGGGGGCCGGCAACGGGGCCTCGGTCACGGTGGAGTCCGACGACCCGGCCGTCGTCGACGCGATCGCCGAACTGCTGGAGAAGGACCTCGACGCCTAGCCGTACCTCCCCGTCAGGCCAGGCCCTTGAGCATCAGGTTCCAGTACATGAACGGCAGCCCGTACTTCTTGAGGTACCAGTAGCCGCGGTGCGGCCTGGTCGGGTCCAGCCCGGGGAACGACGGCTGCAGCGCGAAGTCGTAGTCGAACTCGGCCAGCAGCATGTCGTGCGACGAGGTGACGATCGGGCAGGACGCGTAGCCGTCATAGGACGCCGTGAGCGGACGGCCGGCGAAGTAGGAGTCCAGGTTCTCCACGACGACGGGGGCCTGCTTGCGGATCGCCGCGCCGGTCTTGGAGTTCGGCGTCGACCCGGCGTCACCGAGCGCGAACACGTTGGGGTAGCGCACGTGCTGCATGGTGTGTTTGTCGACCTCGACGTAGCCGGTGGGCTCGCCGGTGGACAGCCGGCTGGTCTTGATCCAGTCCGGGGCCGACTGCCGCGGGACGGCGTGCAGCATGTCGAAGGGCAGCGTGGTGTCGGTTCCACCCTCGGCGACCGCGCTGACGGTCACCTTGCGGGAATCGGCGTCGACGGCGGTGACCTCCGAGAGCGTGTGCAGCTGGATGCCGTACCCGGCGATCACCTTCTCCAGGCTGTCGGCGATCGCCGGGATGCCGAAGATACGGGGCGTGGGCACCACCAGGTGCACGTCGATGTTCTTCAGCACGCCCTTCCTGCGCCAGTAGTCGCTGGCCAGGTAGGCGATCTTCTGCGGCGCGCCGGCGCACTTCATCGGCCCGGACGGCATCGTGAAAACCGCTGAGCCCGAACGGGTTCCGCGAATGAAGTCCCAGGTCCGCGGAGCCAGGTCGAACCGGTAGTTCGAGGACACCCCGTTGCGGCCCAACGCCTCGGTGAGGCCTTCGGTCTTGTTCCAGTCCAGCTGGATACCCGGGCACACCACCAGGGCGTCGTAGCCGTAGGCCGACCCGTCCTCGCACGTCACGGTGTTCGACTCCGGGTCGATCTCGCTGGCGGCCTTGCGGATCCACACCGCCCCCTTGGGCATGACCGACGCCTCGGGGCGTTCGGTCGGTCCGGCCTTGGCCTGCCCGCCGCCGACCAGCGTCCACATCGGCTGGTAGTAGTGCTTGTCCGACGGCTCGATGACGGCGACGTCGGTGTGGCCCTTGCGCAGCAGCCGCGCGGCCACGGTGATGCCGGCAGTGCCGCCGCCGATGATGAGGACCTTGTGCTTCGCGGTGGTGCCCATATTCGTTCCCTCTGGTGATCAGGCGTTCTGGGTGGCCGCTTCCCAGGCGTTGTATCCGCCCAGGACGTCGCTGACGTCGGCGAAGCCCCGCTGGCGCAGCAGGCTGGCCGCGACGGACGACCGGTAGCCCCCGGCGCAGTACACCACGGTCGGCTTGCGCGGGTCCAATTCGGCGATCCGGTCCGGCAGCTGGCCGACCGGGATGTTGACCGCGTGGGCGATCATCCCCGCCGCCGCCTCGCCGGGGTTGCGCACGTCGATGAGCTGCAGTTCGGGCACGTCGGCGATCCGCTCGTTCAGCGCTGCGGCGGTCAGCCGGGAGGCGATCTCGACGTCGTCACGGTTGTCGAACATCACCTCGTAGGGGGCCTTGAGGTAACCGATCACCCGGTCGAAACCGATCCGTCCCAGCCGGTTCTTGCCCTCCAGTTCACGCTCGGGGTCGACGAGCAGGACGATGTCGTCCTCGGGCTTGACCACCGATCCGGCGAACTCGGCGTAGCGGCCCTCCAGACCGATGTTGATCGCCCCTTTGAGGTGGCCGAGCCCGAACTCCTCGGGGTCGCGGCCGTCGACGAGGACCGCGCCGGCCGCGGTCGCCGCCCGCACCTCGTCGTAGGTCATCGCCCGGGGCATCTCGGACTCGTCGAGCAGGTCGCGGCCTTTGCGGTTGAGGATCGCGTTGTAGACGAAGTAGCCGGGGGCCGGGGGCTGACCCTCGGTGACCAGTTCGACGAACTTCGCCTTGGTCGACGCGCGCAGCGCGTAGTTGGTCCGGCGCTGCTCGCCCATCGTCGACCACAGCTCGGTGGAGAGGTTCTTCCCGCAGGACGAGCCCGCGCCGTGCGCGGGGTACACGCGGGTGGTGTCCGGCAGCGGCATCAGCTTGGTGTGCAGCGAGTCGTAGAGCTGGTCGGCCAGCTCCTCGCGGGTGAAACCGATCGAGCCCAGCAGATCCGGCCGTCCCACGTCGCCGATGAAAAGCGTGTCCCCGGTGAGCACCCCGTACGGGACGTCGTCGCCGGGGTGTTCGTAGACGACGATGCTCATCGACTCGGGCGTGTGACCGGGAGTGTGGCGGAACTCCAGCCAGACATCGCCGAGGGCGTACCGCTCGCCGTCGGCGACGCCCATGAAGTCGAACTCCGGCTTGGCCACCGAGGAGTAGACGATCCGGGCCCCGGTTGCCTCGGCCAGCTCAAGGTGGCCCGACAGGAAGTCGGCGTGGAAATGCGTCTCGATGACCAGCTCGATGGTCATGCCGGCCCGCTTCGCATCGGCGACGTATTCGCCGACGTCGCGCTGCGGGTCGACGACGACGGCGCGTCCGGTGGTCTCGTCGCCGATCAGATACGACGCGTGCGACAGACACTCCAGGTAGTACTGGTTGAACAGCATGTGCTTCATCTCCTTCTCGGCGACACCATCCCCCCGATACCACCGGGGGTATATGACCACCCCTAGGCTACATACCCCCATGGGTATATGCAACAGGGCCCGCGCCGGTCACAGCCACCATCGTTCCAGAACCCGCGCGAGGCCGTCGTCGTCGTTGGGCGCGGTGACCTCGTTGGCCGCGGCGATGGCCTCGGGGTGGGCGTTGCCCATGGCCACGCCGTGCCCGGCCCAGCGCAGCATCGGCACGTCGTTGGGCATGTCCCCGAAAGCCACCACGTCCTCGGCGGCGACCTCCAGCGGACGCGCCACCTCCTGCAGCCCGGTCGCCTTCGTGATTCCGATCGGGCTGATCTCAACCAGCCCGTCGTCGGTGGAGTAGGTGATGTCGCCGAGGACGCCGATGTGCCGGGCCAGCGCCGCCGCGAGTTCCGAGCTCGGCATGCCGGGGCGGCGGACCAGAAGCTTGATGGCCGGCGAGCTGAGCAGATCGGAGTAGGACACCTCGGTGTTGTCCGGGTTGAGCCAGGCGTGCTCGTAGCCGGGCGCGCTGACGAACTGCGGGGTGGCGGTGTCGTGCGCGCTGCGGCCCACCCGCTCGACCGCCAGTCCGGCGCCGGGCACCGCCCGAACGGCGACCTCGGCGAGTTCGGTCAGGACGTCGACCGGCAGCGTCCGCGCCCACACCACCCGGTCGGCCGCGGCGTCGTAGAGCACCGCCCCGTTGGCGCACACCGCCATCGGGCCGAAGCCGAGTTCGTCGGCGACCCGCGGGATCCACCGCGGCGGCCGGCCGGTGGCGAGCACGAAGCGGGCGCCGCCGGTGACGGCTGCGGCGACGGCGGCGCGGGTGCGCGGTGTGACGCGCTCCTCGGAGTCCAGCAGGGTGCCGTCGACGTCGCTGGCGATCAGCGCGGGCAGCATCAGGCGGACTCCGCGGCGCGGCGGGCACGCTCGGCCCGATCCGCTTCGTCCAGCCGCCTGGCCTCCTCCGGCGTGGGCGCCCCGCCGCCGAGCCGACTGGGCACCCAGAACTCGCCGGGCGGGTGCGGGTACTGCTCCTGCACCTCGCGCAGCAGGGCGGTCATCGAATCGCGCAGGGAGGCGTCCAGTTCGGCCACCGTGCCGGTCGGCGCGAGCGGCTCACCCGCCCGCACCGTCATGGGAATCTTCCCGCGTCCCAGGTTCTTCGGCCGGCCCTTGGTCCACATCCGCTGCGCCCCCCACATGACCAGCGGGACGATCGGCACCTGCGCCTCCAGGGCCATCCGGGCCGCGCCGCTCTTGAACTCCTTGAGCTCGAAGCTGCGGCTGATGGTGGCCTCCGGGAACACCCCGACGAACTCCCCGGCCTGAAGCCGCCGCACCGCTTCGGCGTAGGCCCCCGCGCCGGCGCTGCGGTCCACCGGGATGCACCGGGTGCGCCGGATGATCCAGTCGACGATCCCGAACTCCAGCATCTCCGCTTTGAGCATGTACCTGATCCGGCGGCGCCGCCGCCGGGTTGCCAGCCCGGCGGGCAGGTAGTCGATGTAGCTGATGTGGTTCATCGCGATCACCGCGCCACCGCGGGTGGGGATGTGCTCCAGACCCTGGTAGGTGATCTTGGTCCCGACGACGCGGGCGGCCAGTGCCGCTGCGATCTCGATGCCGCGGTAGACGGGTTCCATCTAGCCCGCCCCACCGCCCCGCTGTGCGCGCTTGGCGGCCCGGGCGGCCAACTCGGCGGCCTCCAGGTCGGCGGCCCGGGCCGGCGTCGGCGCACCGCCGCCGAGCCGGTGCGGAACCCAGTACTCGCCGGGCGGATGCGGGCCGTAGTCGTCCTGGACCTGTTCGAGCAGATGCTGCATCCGCGAGCGCAGCAGCGCCGTCAGTTCCGTCGGCGGCAGGGTGGCCTGGATCGGCTCGCCGACCGCGATGGAGATCGGCACCTTGGGCCGCCACATCTTCCTGGGGTGGTCCTTGGTCCAGATGCGCTGGGCCCCCCAGACCACGTGCGGGATGATCGGCACGTCGGCGGCGATCGCCATCCGCGCGGCGCCGCTCTTGAACTCCTTGAGTTCGAAGCTGCGGCTGATGGTGGCCTCCGGGTACACCCCGACCAGTTCGCCCTCCTTGAGAGCCCGCACGGCGGCGTCGAAGGACGGCGCCCCGCTGCTGCGGTCCACCGGGATGTGCCGAAGCTTGCGCATGATCGGACCCGTCACGCTGTGGTCGAAGACTTCCTGTTTCGCCATGAACCGGATCAGCCGTCGTGGACGGTGGTTGTAGAAGGGCAGCCCGGCGAAGGTGAAGTCGAGGTAGCCGGTGTGGTTGATCGCCACCACAGCGCCTCCGGTGGACGGCAGGTTCTCCATCCCGGTGATGGTGAAGGTGAGTCCCTGGACTCGCCAGAGCAGGCGGACGGCCGTGATCACTGTTCCGTACGCCGGCTCCACAGCCGTCAGCCTAGTGCGGGGTGGGGGTCTAAACTCCTGACTGGCTAAGTCAACCCTGGGGAAGGGGATTCGTGCAGGTCACCAGCATCGGCCACGCAGGCTTCCGGATCGACACCAAGGCCGGGAGCATCCTGTGCGACCCGTGGGTCAACCCGGCCTATTTCGCCTCCTGGTTCGTCTTCCCGGACAACAGCGGACTGGACTGGGACGCCCTCGGCGACTGCGACTACCTCTACATCTCGCATCTGCACCGCGACCACTTCGACCCGCGGCTGCTCACCGCGCACGTCCGCAAGGACGCGGTGGTGCTGCTGCCCGACTTCCCGGTGCCCGATCTCAAGCGGGAACTCGAGGCGCTCGGTTTCCACCGGTTCTTCGAGACCGAGGACTCGGTCAAACACACGGTGAGCGGACCCAAGGGCGAGCTGGACGTGATGATCATCGCCCTGCGCGCGCCGGCCGACGGCCCGATCGGCGACTCCGGGCTGGTCGTCTCCGACGGCACCACGACGGTGTTCAACATGAACGACTCGCGGCCGCTGGGAGTTGACGCACTGGCCCAGTTCGACCGCATCGACGTGCACATGCCGCAGTACTCCGGGGCGATCTGGTACCCGATGGTCTACGACATGCCCGACCGCGCCAAGGAGGCGTTCGCCACCCAGAAGCGCCAGCGCGGCATGGACCGGTGCCGGCAGTACATCGCCGACGTCGGCGCCACCTGGGTGATCCCGTCGGCCGGGCCGCCGTGCTTCCTGGACCCGGAGCTGCGCTCCCTCAACGACGACCACGACGATCCGGCCAACATCTTCCCCGACCAGATGGTGTTCCTGGAGCAGATGCGCCTGCACGGGCACAACGGCGGACTACTGATGATCCCCGGCTCGACGGCGGATTTCGACGGCTCCCAACTGGTTTCGCTGACGCAGCCGATTCCCGACGACGAGCTCCGGGCGATCTTCACCAGCGGCAAGGCGCGCTACATCGCCGAGTACGCCGAGCGGATGGCCCCGGTGCTGGCCGCGGAGAAGGCCCGCTGGGCGCCGGCCGCGGGCGAGCCGCTGCTGGAGCCGCTGCGGGCCCGCTTCGAACCGATCATGCTGGCCAGCGACCAGATCTGCGACGGTATCGGGTACCCGGTGGAGCTGAAGATGGGGGCCGAGACCGTCGTGGTGGACTTCCCGAAACGCACTGTGCGCGAACCGGTTCCAGACGAGAAGTTCCGCTACGGCTTCGAGATCGCCCCGGAGTTGGTGCGCACGGTGCTGCGGGACGACGAGCCGGACTGGGTGAACACCATCTTCCTGTCCACCCGGTTCAGAGCCTGGCGGGTCGGCGGCTACAACGAGTACCTCTACACGTTCTTCAAGTGCCTGACCGACGAGCGGATCGCCTACGCCGACGGCTGGTTCGCCGAGGCGCACGACGACACCTCCACGGTGACCCTGGACGGCTGGGAGGTCCAGCGGCGGTGCCCGCACCTCAAGGCCGACCTGTCACGCTTCGGCGTGGTGGAGGGCACCACGCTGACCTGCAACCTGCACGGCTGGGAGTGGGACCTGAAGACCGGGAAATGCCTCACCTCCAAGGGGCATCCGTTGCGCTGCTCGAAGCTGTGAGCGCACCACCGCGGCAGTACTACGACGACGGCCAGGTCCAGCTGGACCGGTTCGCGCTGACCCTGCGGCGCTACCACTTCCCGTCGGGCACGGCCAAGGTCATCCCGCTGCGGGCGATCAAGGGGTACCGGGCCGAACCGCTGGGCCTGCTGCTGCAACGGTTCCGCATCTGGGGCACCTCGGACCTCCGCCGCTGGCTGCCGCTGGACGTGAACCGGCCGTTGCGCTCGACGCTGATCACCCTCGACGTGGCAGGCGCCTGGCCCAGCCCGGCGTTCACGCCGGAGGATCCCGAGCGGTTCCTGGCGATGTTCGACGAGGTGCTCGGCGACTGAACCGCCGGCCCGGTCGCCGTCAGGGCTGCCAGACCAGCTGCCGCAGTTCGGAGAAGTCCTCGCCGGCGGTGTCGTAGACCCGCACGATCGCCTCGTCGCCCGCTTTGAGGTAGGTGCCCTCCCCGAAGCTGGTGTAGCGGGTGGCGCCGATCCCGATCAGCACGGTGCGCGGCCGGCCGGCGGCGACCATCAGCGCACCGACGTCCTCCAGCGGGGTGTCCGGGGAACCCTTCTGGTTGGCCAGCCGCTCGCAGATCCAGTCCAGCAGCACCTCGCCGTAGTAGGAGTAGCCCAGCAGCGGGCTGTCCACGCCGTACTCGTGGTGCACCCCGTCGGCGGTGCGCAGGTGGCACAACAGCCTCAGGGTGGCGGTCGGCCCGTCCGGAGTCAGGTCGTGGGCCTCGAAGAACTCGCGGGCGACGCCCTTGGAGGCCTGTCCCCAGTTCTTCTTCTCACTGATCTTGCGGGCGTCGGGACGGCGGATGGAACAGTCGTTGAACGCGCCGAGCGCGAACGGCCGCAGGCTCACCACGGTGTCGCCGCTCCAGACCGCCTCGCACGCCAGGCCGACCTCCGGTTCGATCTGCAGGTTCAACGGTCCCCCGTCGGCGCCGGCCGGCGGGACCACCAGCGCGTCGTGCGACAGCGGGAACCCGCCGAGGAATCCGTCGAGCCCTGGCACGTACCACGGGAAGATGCCCTTGGGTGCGTCGCCGTGACTGACGACATTGGTGAAATCGACTGCCTCCCCGGCTTGTTCGAGATGGCCCGCGAAGTTCCCGGCGACCCCGAACCCGAACCACTCACGCAGTTCCCCGAGTTCCAGTTCGATCACCTACGTCAGCACCTCGGTCCCAACGAACGGCACCAGCGCGGCAGGAACCCGCACGCTGCCATCCGGCTGCTGATGGTTCTCCAGGATCGCGACCAGCCACCGGGTGGTCGCCAGCGTGCCGTTGAGCGTCGCGGCGATCTGCGGCCTGCCGTTCCCGTCGCGGTAGCGGGTGGCCAGCCGGCGGGCCTGGAAGGTGGTGCAGTTCGAGGTCGAGGTCAGCTCGCGGTAGGCGCCCTGGGTGGGAACCCAGGCCTCGCAGTCGAACTTGCGCGCCGCCGACGAGCCCAAATCGCCTGCGGCGACGTCGATCACGCGGTAGGGCACCTCGATGAGCCCGAGCATCTCGCGCTGCCAGCCGAGCAGCCGCCGGTGCTCGGCCTCGGCGTCCTCGGGCCGGCAGTAGACGAACGCCTCGACCTTGTCGAACTGGTGTACCCGGATGATTCCCCGGGTGTCCTTGCCGTAGCTGCCGGCCTCGCGGCGGAAGCACGAGGACCAGCCGGCGTAGCGCAGCGGCCCGGCGGACAGGTCGATGATCTCGTCGGCGTGGTAGCCGGCCAGCGGGACCTCGGAGGTTCCGACCAGGTACAGGTCGTCGGCCTCCAGGTGGTAGACCTCCTCGGCGTGGGCGCCGAGGAAACCAGTGCCGCCCATCACCTCCGGACGGACCAGCACCGGCGGGATGATCGGCGTGAAACCGTTGTCGGATGCCAGCCGCACCGCCAGCTGCAGCAGGCCCAGTTGCAGCAGCGCGCCGCGGCCGGTGAGGAAGTAGAACCGCGAACCCGACACCTTGGCGCCGCGCTCGGTGTCGATCAGTCCGAGGGCCTCGCCGAGTTCGAGATGGTCGCGCGGGTCGTCGATCGGCCGCGGATCGCCGACGACCTCGAGGATCTGGTAGTCGTCCTCCCCGCCGGCGGGCACCCCGTCGATCACGAGGTTGGGGATCGCCAGGTGTGCCGCGGTGAAGACCGCCTCGGCCTCGGCCTGGCGCGCCTCGGCCTCCTTGACCTCGGCGGCCAGCGCCCTGGCCCGCTCGAGCAGCGCGGGCCGCTCGCCCGGCGCCGCGGACCCCACGCCCCTGCTGGCCGCCTTCTGCTCGGCGCGCAGCGAGTCGGCGGCGGCGATCGCACCGCGGCGGGCGGCGTCGGCGTCCAGCAGAACATCCACCAGTGCGGGGTCCTCGCCGCGGCTGCGCTGGGACCGGCGCACGGCGTCGGGGTCCTCGCGAACCAGCTTCAGGTCGATCACGCTGTGCACCCTACTTCCCCGGGCAACCTGCTTTCGGGCCGCCGCGCTGCGCGAACGGGGCGGACAGCACAACCGGGTAACAGTCCCGGTGCGGCCCTTGTCAGGCCGCCGAAGCGGCCTGCCACAATGGACCGCGATGTTCCAGCTATCCGACGCACCGGAAATCGAGGACGCCGACGACCAGCCGGCCCAGCCGGGAAACCGGTCGGCCAAGTCGACCAGGCGGGCGCTGCTGCTGACCGCGCTGGGCGGTCTGCTGATCGCCGGGACGGTCATCGCCCTGCCGATCCGCGACAAGGGCCCGCTGGCCGAGGTCGCCCCCGCCCCCGAGCAGGTCGCCGCCACCGGCAATTCCGCCTTCGCCGAGGCCAAGACCGGATACTGCCTGAACTGGCCGGACAACGCTCTGGACGCGGCAGTCATCGTCGACTGCAGGGATGACCACCGTTTCGAGGTCTCCGACGCCGTGGACATGCGGGCCTTCCCGGGCACCGAGTACGGGCCCGACGCCCCGCCACCCGCCCCGGCCCGCATCCAGCAGATCACCGCCGAGCAGTGCGAGCCGGCCACCGAGCGCTACCTGGGCCCGAAGTTCGACCCCAACAGCCGCTTCAGCATCAGCCTGCTGTGGGCCGGCGACAGGGCGTGGAAGCAGGCCGACGAGCGCCGCATGCTGTGCGGGCTGCAACTGAGGGGACCCGGGTACCAGCAGTTGCCGTTCAAGGGCAGGGTGGCTGAACTCGACCAGTCCAAGGTGTGGCCGCCCGGCACCTGCCTGGGTATCGACCCGCCGACCAACCAGCCCAACGACGCCGCCGTCGACTGCTCGGCGCCGCACGCCATGGAGGTCGTCGGTACGGTCAATCTCGCCGAGAAGTTCCCCGGCCCGGTGCCCGCCGACCCCGATCAGGACGCGTTCATCAAGGAGGTGTGCAACGGCCTGACCGACGCCTACCTGGCGCCGGTGAAGTTGCGCGACACCACCCTGACGCTGATCTACAGCACCATCTCGCTGCCGAGTTGGACCGCCGGCAGCCGTCAGGTGGCCTGCAGCATCGGCGCCACCCTGGGCAACGGCGGCTGGGCCACCCTGATCAACAGCGCCAAGGGTCCGCTGCTGATAAACGGCCAGCCCCCGGTTCCGCCCTCGGCCATTCCCGACGAGCGGCTCAACCAGGGCCAGGCGTCGCTGCCGCCGCTGCCCGGCATCGGCCCCGGCGCAGGGGGCGGCGGGCGGTAGTGCCGGTCCGGATGGACCCGGAACGCTTCGAGGAACTCGTTTCCGAGGCGCTCGACCTGATCCCGCCCGATCTCGCCGCCGCACTCGACAACGTGGTGGTGCTCGTCGCCGGCCGCCACCCCGAAGACCCCGAACTGCTCGGGCTCTACGAGGGCATCGCACTGACCGAGCGCGACTCCAGCTATGCCGGCGCGCTGCCGGACACGGTGACGATATTCCGGGACAGCCTGCTGGAGATCTGCGACACCACCGAGGACGTGGTTGAGGAGGTCGCCGTCACGGTCATCCATGAACTGGCCCACCACTTCGGCATCGACGACGAGCGCCTGCACGAACTGGGTTGGGACTGAACGGGTTCAGCGCGTCGGGTCGCCGGTCCACCGGAAGCTGTTGACGTACTTGCCCAGATCCTGCGCCAGCTCCAGGTTGGCCCCGGACGGCGGCCCGGGGCCGAAGTCCGGCCCGAAGGCGTGGTAGGGACCGGTCGCGAAGGCGACCAGCGCGAGGTTGTTCTTCACCGCGGCGAGCACCACGATCCGGATCCGGGAGAAGCTCGACGTGGAACCCTGCGGCCAGTCGTCGGCGACCTCGCCGTAGCCGATCTGGTAGCCGACCATCGCATTGGGTATCTCGTAGGCGACCGTCGAGTCGGGGTAGGTCCGCTTGAGGACCGCCGTGGCGACCTGCCTGGCTGAGCGCCCGTTGGCCGGCTCGGAGAACAACTGCATGACACCGCCGTCGCCGGCGGTGAGTGTCGCTGTGACGCCCGACTTCTCGGTCTTGACGTCATAGAACGAGCCTGGCGCGGGATAGGACACCGAGAACGAGCCGTCCGGCGACTCGAACCGGGGCAGCGCCTTGACCGGTGAGCCGCTGGGTGGTTTGCCGCAGTCCGGCGGGCACATGTAGTGCGCGATCCTGGGGGTGAGCGCGAACGCGGCGGCGGCCATCACCGCCGCGGCGGTGGCGATCGTCGTTCCCCAGCGGCTCAGCAGCCAGCCGAACCGGGGGCGGCGCGGCGCCGGTGCGGCGTAGCCGTCCTCCGGCATCGCATACGCCGGATAGGGCTGTTCGGCCGTCACCGCGCCGGGGGCGGTGGCGACCTCGACCGCGTCGTCCGCCAACACCCGGCATGAACCCCCCCGGCACTCCTGCCGGGACCGCCGCGAGGCCGCCCGGGTCGCCGCTCCGCAGTGCGGGCAGAACGCCATGTCGGGCACCACCATCTCGCACCTCGTGCACAGCCGCGGCTGATCCTCGGCCACCGGATCTTGGACTTCGTGGAGCAGCGCCAACTGCATCGCGGTGCGGAGCAGGATCAGCGTGATGACCGTGACGCTGAGGTGCAGCGCGAGCATCACCAGTTCGCGCAGCCCGACGTTGTCGATGACGGCCACGGCGGCGTGCAGCAGCAGTGCCACCGCCGCCAGCAGCACCAGCATCCGCCGGACCCGTCCGTGGTGTTCGGCGTCGCCGTCGCGCTGCTTGAACCACAGAGCGATACCGACCATGCCGCCGGCCGCCGCGGCGGTGATGGGCACAGTCACGCCGCACAGCACCACTTCGACGACCAGCCCCTGCAGCGGCCGGGCGTGGGCGATCAGGCCGGCGCCGACCTGCGGCGCGAGCCGGGCCATCGTCGCCGTGGCACTGAAGGCCAGGCCGGACAGCGCCCCGATCACGAAGCCGTCCAGCGACTCCCGGTATCCCGGCCGCACCAGCCGCACTGTCACGACGGGCACAACCATCAGAATCATCCCGGCGACCGGTATCACCAGGCCCTCACGGAAGAGATGGTGGAGGGCCAGACCGACCGACATGGGCACGCCGTAGGTCCGCGCGACGAACGCTCCGCTGGCGGCCACCCATACCGCTCCCAGCAGCGCGCCCAGGACGGCGGCCAGGGTCAGCGCGATGCGCGGGACGTCCCGGTCGGCCGAGGACGCACGCAGGTAGAGCACGAACAGCAACGGCAGACCCAGCGCCGAGATCGTGATTCCCAGAGCGGGTAGCCGCAGTACCGCCGACGCGATCAGTCCCGCCGCCGCCACTGCCATCGCCACCCGGAACGGGGTCCGCGACTCGGCCGGAAGATGCGGGAACAGTGAGCTGGCCAGAAAGGGAAGCAGCACCCGCTCGCGGGGTTCGGCGCCGAATGTCTTGGGGCGCAGCACCTTCAGGTGCCCGCCCTGACAGCCGCAGAGCCCGCAGAAGTTCGCCGCCGGGACGTCGACCTTGCATCGCGGACACTCCATGGTCGGCACGGCATGGGCGGCGGCGGTCACGGCAGCAGCTTCTGCAGGACGAGCAGGTTGCGAGCGAGGTTGTCGACGTTGGGAGTGCCCAGCCCGGTGACGAGGTCGTAGCCCGGTCCGGCGACGGCGACGGCGTTGGCGCCGAGGACCACGTCGCGGAAGGCCGGCAGCCGCGCTCCCCCGGCGATCCGGTACAGCAGCGGATTGAGATCTCCGATCAGCCGGCCGCCGTTCTCGAGCAGGTACTGGTTGATCACCGCGGCGATACCGGCCCAGATCGGCGCGGCAAGCGACGTGCCGCCACCTGCGAGCACCTGCCCGTCGAAGATGATCTTCATTCCGGTGAACGGGTCCGCGACCGCCGAAATGTCAGGTGTGAGGCGCGATTTCGTCGCGCCCCTGGGACTGAGCTGCGCCTGCCAGTCGGGCCTGTCGAAGAGGGCCGACCCTCCCCCGGCTGAACCCTGCGACAGCGGCGGGTCGAACCAGGCCTGCTCGGCCAGCCAGCCGCCCTTGTCGTCGGTGGACAGGGTGGTGCCGCCGACGTTGGTCATCTCGGGTATCGACGCCACCGAGTCGAGGCCGATGTTGTCGGTGTGCGGCGGGGCCGACCAGTCGCTGCCGCCCTTGCACTCCAGTCCGGCGAGGTCGCCGCTGGCGTCGAAGGCTGTGGTGCCGTTGGCCTGCGCCTTGACCAGGGCCGCGCGCACCGGGGCGAGGTCGGCGGCGGTGATCAGCTTGTCGCAGCCCCAGCCGATGGAGAAACTCCAGACCGCTCCGGGATAGCGCCGGTCGGCGTCCTCCAGCATCGCGGCGACCTTCTCGTATGAGCCCTCGCCTTCCACCGTCGGCCGGGCGTTGACCAGTACCGTCCTGGCGCCGGGGGCCAGGGCGTGAACCGCCTGCAGATCCATGGTGGCCTCGCCGCGCCGTTGGGCGGGCTGGCCGCCCACCACCTCCGGGTTGAGCGGCGGCAGGCCGAAGGTGGAGGCGAATAGGTCCATGTCGCTCTGGGCGAAGCCGTCGAAGGCGAAGACCACCACGGTGACGCCCGCACCGGTGAACCCCTCGTCTCGCAGCGGTTGCACGTTGTAGGTGCGCAGCAGGGCCTCGGGAGTCAGACCCTGGTCGGGCACCTCGGCGGGCGGCTGTGGTCTGGACTCGCGGTACGGGGTGTAGCTCAGGATGCGGCCCAGCTCCGCGACGTCGGCCCGCACCGCCACCGGCACGGCCGGTTGCTCGGCCGCCGCGTAGAAGGTCTGGCCGCGACGGCCGAGGTAGTCGTGCACGTCGACGTCGAAGGCGTCCGACATCGCCGACGGCGGCCCCTCGACGATCGCCCACGGGTCGCCGTCGCGCCACCGCACCGACAGACCGTTGTCCGCCGACCAGCGAAGCAGACGATCGGGCCGGTGCGCCCCGTGCAGCGCGGCGGTGAGCTGGACGTGGTCACCGCGGGCCGGCCCGAGGTCGGTGGAACTGCTCAGCAGGGCGGCGAAGGGACCGCCGATCCGGCCCGGGGCGGCGGGGGCGGTAACGGCCCGGTACTCACCGGCGAGGAGGCCGGCGCCGACGAGCAGCACGGCGGCCAGCACCCGCCTCGGGCGCGGAGGTCTCCTCGGCGGACCAGAGTGCGCGATTCCGCCGTCCAACTACTGAATTCCTATTCTCCGGTGCCCGATTCGGGGATGGGAGAATTGTACGTCGGCGACGTTTTCTCCAGCTGCCGCGTGGGCGGCGACTCCCGGCGCCGGCGCCGCGAGGACCGCGACGAAGCCCTGGCCGCCGCACCGCAGGCCGGGCAGAACGGCATGTCCGGCACAACGCGCCGGCAGTGCACGCACAGCACCGGCTGCCCGGTGAACGGGTCGGGCTCCTCGTGCAGCAGCGCCAGTTGCAGGCAGACCCGCGCCGCCAGCAGCGCGATCAGCGTCAGGGCGATGTGCAGTGCCAGCTGCGGCCACTTCGGCATCCGGGCCGAGTCGATCACCCAGATTCCGGTGTAGATCACCGCGACGAGCATGGTGAAGACCACCAGCGCGGCCCGTATCGTGCCCCGATGCTCGCCGGCCCGCCGGCCGGGGACGAACCACAGCAGCATGCCGATCAGACCCCCGACCGACGCGGCGGTCAGCGGCGCGGCGACGCCGTAGAGCACCGCCTCGACCAGCAGGCGCAGTGGCGCCACGTTGGCGATCAGCCCGGAGACGAACTGGGGCGCCAGCCGGGTCGCCGTCGCCGCGCCGGTGAAGGACAGCGCACCGAGCGCACCGATGACGAAGCCGTCCAGCGACTCCCGGGTCGGGGGGCGCAGCAGCCGGATCACGACGGCGGGAAGGACCATCAGCACGGCGCCGCCCACCGAGATGACCAGCCCGATGCTCAGCAGGTCCTGAAGCACGAAACCGGCGGCCATCGGGATGCCGTAGGAACGGGCGACCAGCCCACCGGTCACCCAGACCCAGGCCACCCCGAGCAGGGCCCCCAGCGCGGCTGCGAAGGCGAACATCCGTGCCGGGATGTCCCGCAGCACGTCGGCCTGCCAGAGATAGAGCATGAACAGCCACGGAACGCCCAGTGCGGCAACGGTTACCAGCGGACCGATGACATGGAGAACCGACAGGGCGACCGCACCGATCAGCACGGCCGCCATGCCGATCCGGAACGGGTTGCGGTAGATCTGCGGCAGTTGCGGGAACAGGGTGCTGGTGAGCATCGGCGCCAGCACCCGCTCGGCGGGGGCGACCGCGAAGACCCGCGGCCGCAACAGGCGGAGCCTGCCGCGGGCCGGCGCCTCGGCCTCGGCACCGCAGTACCCGCAGAAGTCGGCCACCGGAACCGTTGTGCCGCAATGCCCGCACACCGTCACCGGCACCGCGCCGAACGGATGGCCGTCGAGCGACGGGTCGGGACCTGCGGGGGATGAAGTCATCGTGGGAGGCAGAGCCTACTCCGCGCGGCGCGGCACCGGGCCGCTGTCGGTCGGCGGTGCTAAGAACAAGTCATGCCCAACCAGTGCCGCGAGTGCGACGCGGAACGGCCGCACTGTCACGGAACGCTGATCCATCACCCCGGACAGCCGACGCACTGCACCGAGCCGGGCTGCAGCCACCCGGAGGCGCTCATGCACTCGCTGAGCATCGACTGCGAGGCGGTCGGTTGCGACTGCGGCGAACGCGGCGGCGGCCGTCTGGCGGTGTGATCAGCCCATCGGGTCGGCCGCGCGCAGCGCCTCCTCGACCGGGTGCACGTCGGGCTCGGGGTAGAACGGCGGGGTCAACGAGCCCCACTGCACACAACTCCACCGACCGTCGGTGATCGGCGCCAGGATCACCGCCTCGGTGTTGGCCAGGTGGTGCTCGAGCACGAAGCTGCTCTCCACCCCGGCCAGGGTGGCGGCCGCGAGCCGGATCGCGGCGCCGTGGCTGACGACGACGATGTCGCGGTCCCAGTCCCGGTCGTCGAGGTAGCGCAGCCGCAGTCCGGTCAGCACCGGCAGGTAGCGGTCGAGAACCTCGCGGCCGGTCTCCCCGCCGGGCATCGCGACGTCGAGTTCGCCTTCGTGCCAGCGTTGGTAGACGGTGTTGAACGCGGCGATCGCCTCGTCGTCGTCGCGGTTCTCCAACTCGCCTGCCTGTACCTCGTGGATTCCCTCGACCTGCTGCGGCCGCAGCCGCGGATCGGCGAACCCGGCCGCGGCGGCCGCGGCGGTCTGGGCGGCCCGTCTGGCGACGGAGTGCAGCAGCAGGCCGGGGGGGCCGGGCCGGGCGCGGGCGAACTCCTGCGCCTGGCGCACGCCCAGATCGGTCAGATCGGCGCCGGGCGGCCGGGTGTCGAGACGACGTTCGACGTTGGCCTGCGATTGGCCGTGGCGGACCAGAATCAGCCGCGCGCTCACAGCCCGCCCCGGCGGAGCCCGGCGAGCCACCGTTCGGCTTCGTCGAGTCGAGGCGGCAGAGCCCCCGCGGCCGCACCCGTCGGCCACGAGCCGAGGTATCGGACGTCGGCGCAGCGCCGGTGCAGCGCCTTGAGCGCCTCGGCCACCGCACTGTCGTCGACGTGACCGACACAGTCGAGAAAGAAGACGTAGGTACCGAGTTCGGTTCGGGTGGGCCGGGACTCGATGCGGGTCAGGTCGATGTCGCGGATGCCGAACTCGTTCAGCGCCGCCACCAGGGCACCCGGGGCGCTGTCGATCCGCAGCACCACCGAGGTGCGGTCGGCGCCGCTGCGGGGCGGCGGCGGACCGGGCCGGCCCACCAGGACGAAACGCGTGCGGGCGTTGGGTTCGTCGACGACGCCGTCGGCAAGCGAAGCCAGTCCGTAGCGCCGGGCGGCCAGGGCCGTGCTGACCCCGGCGTCGGCACGGCCGTCGGCCACCTCGCGCGCGGCGGCCGCGTTGGAGTTGGCCGGGACGACCTCCGCAGCGGGCAGGTGCCCGACCAGCCAGTGCCGGACCTGGGCGGCCGCTACCGGAAAGGCCGCGACGGTGCGAATGTCGCCGGCCTGCGCCCCCGGCCGGGTGACGATGCTGAACGCCACGTCGAGGGTCAGCTCGGCATAGATCTGCAGCGGCGAACCGCCGGCCAGGCTGTCCAGTGTCGGCAGCACGGAGCCTTCGATGGAGTTCTCGATCGGGACGCAGGCGAACTCGGCGGCGCCGCTGCGGACGGCCTCCAGGGCGGCCGGGGTGCCCTCGGTCGGCAGCGGTTCGGTCTCACCGCCGCCGGGCACCATCGAGCCGGCGGCCATCCTCAGCAGCGCCGCCTCGCTGAACGTTCCCTCGGGTCCGAGGTAGGCGATGCGGGCCACCGCCCAACCCTATCGGGTCGGGGCGCGCCGGTCCGGCCGCTACCGTGGCGGAGTGAGCCCCCGCGCCACGCGCATCGAGATCGCGGTCATGCTGGCCGTGACGTTCGGCGTGAGCGCCGTGGCCGCTGTCCTGCAGCTCGCCGACGCCCTGCTGTCCGGCCTGGGCGGTTACCGGGTTCGGCTCAACCCCAACCAGTCCCGCTATGACCTGGTGAATCTCGGCCTCAATCTGGTGTCGGTCGGGCAGCTGATCGCCTGGGGCGCCTTGGCGCTGTATCTGTTGTGGCGCAGCGGGATTGGCCCGGGCGCGCTCGGCCTGGGCAGGGTCCGGTTGCGCGGCGATGTGTTGCCGGCGGCGGGGCTGGCGGCCCTCATCGGCATCCCGGGCCTGCTGCTGTACGTGGCGGCGCGCCACTTCGGCCTCAACGCCGAGGTGCAGGCCTCGGGCCTGCACTCCTCGTGGTGGCGGATCCCGGTGCTCATCCTGGCGGCCTTCGCCAACGGCTTCGCCGAGGAGGTGGTGGTGGTCGGCTACCTGATCACCCGGCTGCGCCAGCTCGGCCTGAGCCGGTCGCGCGCGGTGACGGCCTCTGCGGTTCTGCGCGGGCTCTATCACCTCTACCAGGGCATCGGCGCCGGGCTGGGCAACGTGGTGATGGGTCTGGTGTTCGGGCACTACTGGTGCCGCACCGGCCGGCTGTGGCCGCTGGTGATCGCCCACGGGATCATCGACTCGGTGGCCTTCGTCGGCTACGTACTGCTGGCCGGCAGTGCGTAGGTTGACCCCGTGAACGAGCACCGGCGGCCGCCCGCGGATCCGCCCACCGACCGGATCCCGCGGGTGCGACCGCCGGCGCCCCCGCCGTTGCGGCGCGAGCCCCCGCCGGTGATCCGCCGGCAGCCCGGATACCGGCCGCCGCCGTCGCCGCGCGTGCCGCCGCCCCGGTACGCGCCGCCGCCGTACCGGCCGTTGCCGCCGCCTCCCCCCGTCCGGCGGCCGGCCCCGCCGCGCCGCGATGCGCTGCGATCCACGAAGGTGATGGCGCCGGTGCCCCCGTCCGCACCCGCGCGGCCCGCACCGGGCCGGGCCCGGCACCGGGTCCGGACCCCGGTTCGCACGAGGGTCCGCCGCGGGATGTCCCTGGCCCGGCGGATCACGGCGACGGTGTCGGCGCTCGCCTTCCTCGTCACGGTGGCGGGCCTGGGGGTCGCGGTCTGGGCCGAGGCCTCGCTGCGCCGCATCCCGGTGTTCGCCGACTACGCCGGCCGGCCCGACGCCGCGGCCGGAACGAACTGGCTGCTGGTCGGCTCGGACAGCCGCAGCGACCTGACCGAGCAGCAGCAGGCCGACCTGGCCACCGGCGGCGAGGTCGGCAGTGGCCGCACCGACACCATCCTGCTGATCCACATCCCGGGACTGCTCAGCGCCGAACCCGCGACCATGGTGTCGATCCCCCGGGACTCCTACGTCGACATTCCCGGTTACGGCAGCGACAAGATCAACGCGGCCTTCGCCCAGGGCGGCGCGCCGCTGCTAGCCCAGACCGTCGAGGTCGCCACCGGGCTGCATCTGGACCACTACACCGAGATCGGCTTCGCGGGATTCGGCGTCGTCGTCGACGCCCTCGGGGGCGTCACGATCTGCCCGGCGGAGCCGATCAACGATCCGCTCGCCGGGATCGACCTGCCCGCCGGATGCCAGACGCTCAACGGACCCGACGCGCTCGGGTACGTGCGCACCCGCGCCACCCCTCGGGCCGACCTGGACCGGATGCTGCATCAGCGCGAGTTCATGGCGGCGCTGCTGGCGCGCGCCTCCAGTCCGGCGGTCTGGCTCAACCCGTGGCGCTGGTATGCGGTGCCGCACGCGGCGATCTCGGCGGTGACGGTGGACACCGGAGCCCACGTCTGGAACCTCGCCCGGCTGGCGTGGGCCCTGCACGGGCCGGCCACCACGCTGACCGTCCCGATCGGCGAATACACCGGCAACGAATCGGGGTCGGTGCTGATCTGGGATTCCGCCTCGGCCGGGGCGTTGTTCGACGCCCTGCGCACCGACGCCCCGATCCCCCAGCAGGTCATCGACGCCCAGCCCTGAGCGGCGGAGTCGACCGGCCTCAGGTCCGCTGACCGCTGATCCCGTTCTGCAGCCAGTCCTTGGTGCGGCCGGGGTGATTGGTGGCGATCCAGCCGACGCCGATCTCACGGCAGAACTCGACGTCCTCGAAGTGGTCGACGGTCCAGCAGTACATGGCGCGGCCCTGCGCTGCGGCA
This sequence comes from Mycobacterium sp., assembly GCF_046095365.1. Taxonomy (GTDB): domain Bacteria; phylum Actinomycetota; class Actinomycetes; order Mycobacteriales; family Mycobacteriaceae; genus Mycobacterium. Next base: position 8,184 of record NZ_JBJTJF010000194.1, on the reverse strand, counting down.
CGGTCGACGAGTTCGGGGTGTTCCCGCAGCGTGGCGATCGACGGGCCGACAGCGGTCGCCCCGACCGTCGTGGCGGCGCTGCCGCCGAGGTAACGCGCGGTCTCACCGAGCAGGACGGTGGGCAGCAGGGGTGCCGCCCGGCGGATCCGCCACACCGCAGCCGCCGAGAACGACATCACCACGGCGCGGGACAGATCCGCCGACGGCGGCGCGGCGATGCCGTACCGGTTCAGCAGCGCCAGCACCTTGCTCTCCACCAGTGCGCCGTAGCGGACCGGGTGCTTGGTTTCGATGAAGACCTTGACCGGGCGGTTCCAGTCGAGCACCAGTGTCAGCAGCTCCTCCAGGGTGAGCACCCCGGTGTGCCCGATGCCGCCGTCGGGACGCCAACTGCCATGCCATGCGCCCCAATCGAATTCGCGCAACTGCGCCAGGGTCAGATCGCTCACCAGGCCGGTGCCGGTGGACGTGCGGTCGACCCGGCGGTCGTGCACGCAGACCAGTTCGCCGTCGCGGGTCAGCCGCACATCGCACTCGACGCCGTCGGCGCCCTCCCGCAGGGCCAGTTCGTAGGCGGCCAGGGTGTGCTCGGGCCGGTCCGCCGAGGCGCCGCGATGAGCGACCACGAAGGGATGCTCTCCCTGCGGTGCGGCAGCCGGCGACATAGGCCTATGCTGCCGGTTCCCGGTCCTCGGACTCAACAGCCGATTCCTCGGTCTCGCCGGATTCGGCTTCCCCGGATTCGGTCTCGCCGGATTCCCCGACCACCACCCACCGGTGCGCGGGCCGGTCCACCGGCTTGCTGAAGAACCCGTCGAACACCCGCCACAGCAGGACCAGCACGGCCAGGCCCGCCAGGTAGGCGACGATCATCGTGACGGTGTTGTCGGCGATCCCCTGCGGATCGGTGGCCCGGCTGGTCCAGATGGCCCAGCCGCAGATCAGGAACGAGACCGCCCAGGCGATCCACCACAGGGTGACCGGCCAGCGCTGCCGGACCTGGCACCGCTCTGCATGGGCCAGCTCGAGAACGAAGACCGGCGCCCAGACCAGGTTGACGAACGGGACCAGGCAGCCCGCCCACAGCGCCCACTCCGGCCTCGGATCCTGCCGGCCGTGCACGGCGAACGCGGCGGCGCGGCGGCCGATCAGCCAGGAGGTCAGCATCACCGCGGCCGCGATGACCGCGACCACGGCCGCCAGACTCGCCAGCACCCCGGCCAGCAGCGATCCCATCGCGATCAGGGGGTGCAGCAGGGTGGTGCGGTTGACCAGGAGCAGCAGGTAGCGGGTGATGTGCGCGCCGGCCGCCATCGCGAACACCAACCCGGCCGCGACCAGGGTGGTGCGCACCGCCGCGGCCGAGGCGGTCTTGCGCACCGCGAGCGCGCCGCCGGCGGCGGGCGCGGCGATCGGGTCGGCCAGGCCCCAGCGCGGGATCGTCTGGTAGCGCGGGGTCGGACCGAGCGGGCGGCGGCGTGCGCGCGGCGGCGGCGGCGGGCCGGGCCGGACCGCGATCCAGCGGAAACGCCCAGGCGGCTGCGCTGCGGCCGGAACGGCCGGCATCGGCGAGGGTCCGGCCGCGCCGACCGTCGGCGAACCCGCCGGCGCGAGCAGTTGCCCCTGGCAGCGCGGGCACCACGACCGTTCGCGGTCCCGCACGTTCCACCGTGTTCCACAGCGGGAGCACACCTGAATCACGCCGACCAGCCTAGCGAGCGGCCGTCCGACGGCCTCGCCGTGATCTACGCCACTTATTGTGGCACCGGGTGCCGCCGACCAGGCGAAGCCGTGCCAGCAATGCCCGGCTATCCACAGTTTCCACAGCCTTATCCACACCGGCCGGCACGGCGGGCATCCGAGTTTGCGAGGGAACAGCGCACGTCGCGTATGCCGACTGTGGATAACTCCGCCACTCGGGCTTCCGCGATCAACACCACGTTTGGCTGCCGAGCGAAACGGGCACAGGGGCCTCGGGGATTCGGCAACCGCGGCGACTCGCCGTACGACACGCCGCCGGGACCGGGCCCCGGCACTCCCCCGGGCTGCTGCCGGGACTGTTGCCGAACCCGATTCACACCGGGTGGGGCCGTGGTTATGATGACCGGACGCTGTGACGCAACTCACCGGACACACCAGGGGGTCGGTAATTGAACCCGGAGTTCAGGCCGTCGGGGCCGGTTTCCCCGCTCTCTCCATGGTCGACGTCGGCGAGCGTCGGGTCCTACCGGGTCGCCACGCTGCGAGCCGCCGCCATCGCGCTGGTCCTGCTGGCCATCCTCGTCGTCGTCGTCTTCTTCTGACCCGCGGCCGGTGGCCGGTTCTTGCGGTGCGTGGCGCGTATAGAGCAGTGTTGGCGGTACAACACCCGGCGTAGCACCGGGGAGAGTTGCACCGAGGAGAAAGGGAGCACGTGGCCGAATACACCTTGCCCGAGTTGGACTGGGACTACGGCGCTTTGGAGCCGCACATCTCCGGTGAGATCAACGAGCTTCACCACAGCAAGCACCACGCCGCCTACGTGGCGGGGGCCAACGCTGCCGTCGCCAAGCTCGAGGAGGCTCGTGCCGGCGACGACCACGGTGCGATCTTCCTCAACGAGAAGAACCTCGCGTTCCACCTGGGCGGCCACGTGAACCACTCGATCTGGTGGAAGAACCTGTCGCCCAATGGCGGTGACAAGCCCAAGGTCGATCTGGAGGCGGCGATCGACGACGCCTTCGGGTCGTTCGACAAGTTCCGCGCCCAGTTCACCGCGGCCGCGAACGGCCTGCAGGGCTCGGGCTGGGCGGTGTTCGGCTACGACAGCCTGGGCGACCGGTTACTCACCTTCCAGCTGTACGACCAGCAGGCCAACGTTCCGCTGGGCATCATTCCCCTGCTTCAGGTCGACATGTGGGAACACGCCTTCTACCTGCAGTACAAGAACGTGAAAGCCGACTACGTCAAGGCGTTCTGGAATGTCGTGAACTGGGAGGACGTCCAGAACCGCCACGCCGCGGCCGTCTCCAAGACCAGGGGCCTGATCTTCGGCTGAAACCCGGCGGGCCTTTAGCAGTCGTGTCCTATTGTCTGCCACCGCCACCGTGCCCCATGCTGATCGGGATCGACCCGCTGTCATCGCTGTAACCGAGTGTCGCGGAGGCGTGATGGATCATTCAGGGCGCCCGGTAGAGATCGCGCCGTTTCATTCCCGCGGTTCGCTGAAGGGTTTCGTGGTGTCGGGCCGCTGGCCGAACTCGACCAAGGAGTGGGCGCAGCTGCTGATCATGGCCGTGCGGGTGGCCAGCCTGCCCGGTCTGCTCGACACCACGACGATCTTCGGCGCCCGCGAGGACCTGCCGGACAAGCCGGCGCCCGGCACGGTGGGCCTGGTGCTGGCCGAGGGAACGGTGGTCGGCGAATCCGCCGTACCGCCGGGGCATTTCGCCGACCGCCAGCCGCCGGCGCTGCTGATGCTGCATCCGCCGTCGGAGACCACCCCGTCGCTGCCGGAGTGTTCGGGCGCCGCGTCGGGATGCGTGCTGCTGCCCGGCCTGCCGCACCTGGGCCTCGAGCATCGCGCCGCATGGGTTGAGGCCGAGGCCGACGGCACCGTGACCAACATGGTCAGCCGGGTCGGGGTCGACCCCATCAGCCATCCGGACACCGCCATCCTGGCGATGTTGCTGGCGGCGTGACCGGCCGGCCCGCAACGCAGCGAACCTGAACGCGCCCTGAGGGTAGCCTGAGGGTATCCAGCAAAGACCCCTCGGGGTGGCGGCGTAAGTTGCCGCGCACCGGACCTGCGGTCATCGCAGTCCCAGGCCGGCCCATATGGTTATCCCAGTTCGCGGGGACAAATCAGCGGTCAACAGGTAAAAGTGGGCCAGGCGCCGGGCGATAGCCCGGACAGATCCACCGCTGGACCCGCCGTCAACGGAGTTTGCACTTGGTCATTCGGGGAGGACGTTGTACATTGGTCAGCAAATACGACAAGGGTGCAAAATTTTTCGCCACGCATGGAGGTCAGGTAATGAGCACATCGTTCGCCTCGAGACTGAACCGGCTGTTCGACACGGTCTACCCGCCGGGTCGCGGTCCGCACACCTCGGCCGAAGTGATCGCTCACCTCAAGGCCGAGGGCATCACCATGTCCGCGCCGTACCTGTCCCAGTTGCGGTCGGGCAACCGGACCAACCCGTCGTCGGCGACGATGACCGCGCTCGCCAACTTCTTCCGGATCAAGCCGGAGTACTTCACCGACGACGAGTACTACGAAAAGCTCGACAAGGAACTGACCTGGCTGGCCAACATGCGCGACGAGGGGGTTCGCCGGATCGCCTCTCGGACGGTCGGTCTGTCCCCGGAGGCCCAGCAGGACGTCGTCGAACGGGTCAACGAGCTGCGCCGGCGGGAGCATCTCGAGGCCTGAGGCCCAACGCCCGGTACTGCCGGGCGATCTCAAGGATCCACTCCCGGTCCGAGCATTCCCCGGGCTGACTCAGCCAGCCGCGGCCGGGAAACGTCTCAGCGGCGGCGGGGCCGGCCCCGATCCACTGGGCGACGGCGCGGGCCTGGTCGGCCGGCCGGATGCCGGCCGGGACGTCGGGGTCGTCGCCGGGCTGTTGAGCGCGCAGGGCTTCCAGGTAGAGGGCGTCGGAGATCTGTGACAGCCGCTCGGCGACCCGGAACGCCAGCGGTCCACGCGGACGCACACCGATGCCGATGTCGGGGTGGCGACGCTCCATCTCCCGGCGCAGCGGTTCGATGAGGCGCAGTTCGCGGCGGGCGCCCATCCAGTCCTCGACCGAGGGCAGCAGGGCTCCGGCCGCGACGACTGCCATGGCGCACAGCAGCAGCGTCACCGCCGTGCCGATTCCGGTGAGCCGGCCGCGCCCGACGGCGCGGCCGACGAACAGCGCGCTCGCCGCCACGATCAGGATCATCCCGGCGGTGAAGATCAGCAGAGCCCGCCCGCGCCGGGTCGCGCTGCTGAGTCGCATGCCCACCCACGCCACGACGGTCAGGGCCAGCAGCACGTAGAGCAGCGGGACCAGCCAGTCCATCACCTCACCCGGCCGGCCGACGTTGCGGGCCAGGTACTCCCGGGGTGACATTTCCGGTTCCCGGCCGTCGTCGAGGAACAGCACCAGGGTGGCGGCCGCGATCGCCGCCGCGACGCAGTACTGGACCACGGCGAGCCTCCTGGTACCCGCCGATGCCAGGTTCGAGGCCACCGAGGTGATCATCACGCAACTACCCGCAGCGGAGGCGACCAGCGCGACCTGGCTGAGGCCGACCGAGATGTTCGGCCAGCGCAACGCGGTGTCGACCAGCAGGGTCAGCGGCGGCCAGTTCAAGGCCGCGACGACCGCGAGGCTGCCCAGCGCGACGATCATCGCGCTGCTCACCACCGATTTCTGATGGACCAGCGCCCAGCCGATCCGTAGTCCGGTTGCCATCCCCAGCAGGCCGGCGATGAGCCAGAGGATCAACCAAACGCCTCTCCGAGGCGAACCTGGACGATCGAGGAGCGGTCACTGCGCAGCCGTCCCAACCGGTAGAGCAGCAGCGCGGCGAAGTCCTCGGCCTGCTGCTCGACGTCCTCGCCGCCGGGACCCATACAGCCGGTTCGCTGGTTGAGCATGTAGCTGATCAGGTCGTCGCCGGCGAGTTCGGCCGTCTCCCGCGCCACCTCACTGACCGGGATCCCGTCGTGGCCCAGGACCAGGTGCCCCAGTTCGTGGGCAAGAGTCCGATCCACGGCGGGCAGGCCCTCCTGCAGGATGAACTCGTCGTGTTCGGCGAACTGGCGCCACTGACCGGACACCCCGGGCGGGAGTTCGGCGGTGGTGACCTCGATGGGCCGGGACCGCTCGGCGCCGACGGCCGCCACCAGCCGGGCCAGCGACACCTCTCCGTGGCGGGGGGCCAGCGCGAGGACGTCGTTGACCGCCTCGGTCACCCGCCGGTCAGCGGACATTCCCCGGCCCGGTCACTGGAGGAACCGACCCGCTCCGGCGGCCGGCAGCGCGTAGCCGGCCTTTGCCTGCCGGTAGCCGACGAAGCCGCCGAGTGCGGTCATGCCGGCGATGGCGGCCAGGCCGGGCAGGGCGAGCGCGGCTACCCGGGCGAAGTCGGCCTGGCGCAACTCCTCGGGGTATCCCAGCCGCCAGGACGACGGCGGTTCCGCGTTCTGCGGCGGCGCGGCCGGCACCGGCCGGGGTGGGACGGCCACCGCGACGGCCGGGGCCGCCGGCGGCGGCGCGACGCGGGGCGGTGCTGACCGCGGCGCCGGGGGCCGTACCGCGGGTGCCGCGGGCGCCGCGGGGGCACGCACCGGGACGGATGTGCGGGCCGGCGCACCCGCCGGCGCCGGAGTGCCGAACGCCTCCGGTGCGGGCAGGTCGTCGAGGGCGGCGTCCTCGGGCAGGGCGCCACCGGAGATCTGGGCCTCCGGCACCACCGGGGGACGGAACACCTGCTGGGGAGCGATGGCGATAACGTTGATTCCGTTGGTGTCGCGCTCGGGGAACTGCCACCGCACCGTTGCCGGCGGCGGGGGCTTCGGCCATGGCCACGGCCACGGGCAGGGCCGGGCGTGCGGTTGGTTGGATGTCCCGGCCGAACCGGGCCGGCCGCGGGGCCGCCGATGGCCCGCGGTGCCGGTGCCGTCGGCCGTCGCGCTGCCGGTGCCGTCCGGGGCGCCGGGCGGGGCCTGGTCGGCGGCGGACGGTGCGGCGCAGGCAAGTGCGGGACCGGCGCAGAGCACACCGGCCGCGATCGTCGCGCCGATCACCCGCCGTCCGGACCGGTTCACCTGCATACCTCGACATTGTGCGGACGCCGCGATGGCGCCGGGGTTTGCGGAGACCGATTAATTGTGGCATATCCGCAGGTAGCGAAATCACCGCTTGGCCAGGGCGATAGGGTTTAGCCGACCCCGGGCACCCGAACCGAAAGGCAGCCGCAATGGGCCTGTTCAAGAAGCGGAAAAGCCGCGCGACCAGGCGCGCCGAAGCCCGCGCCCTGAAGGCGAAGGCCAAGATGGAGGCCAGGCTCGCCGCCAAGAACGAGGGCCGGCGCATCAAGGCGAGCCTGCGGGCTGAGAAGAAGGTGGTCACGGCCCAGCTCAAGGCGCAGCGCGACAGCGACCGCGCCGCGGTCAAAGTGGCCCAGACCAAGCTGCGAACGGCGCGGGAAGGGAAGTTGCTGGCGCCGGGGCGAATCCGCCGAACCCTGACGGCCTCACGCCTGCTGGCGCCGGCCGTGGTGCCGGTCGCCTACCGGGCGGCAGTCGCCGCCCGCGGCCTGATCGACGAGCGCCGCGCCGACCGGCTGGGCGTTCCGCTGACCGCGCTGGGGCAGTTCTCCGGGGCGGGCGGACGGTTGTCGGCACGGATCGCCGGAGCCGAACACTCCCTGCGCATGGTCGCCGATCGCAGTCCCCAGGACCCCGAGACCGGCAGGTTCGTCTCTGCGATGACCGACCGGCTGACCGCGCTGGGCGCGGCGGTTCCGGCCGCGGAGAACATGCCCGGGCAGCGCCGACGGGCCGCACAGGCCTCGATCGGCGAACAACTCGACGGCATCGAAGCCGACATCATGACCCGGCTGGGGGTGCTGTGACGCTGCGCCTGGTTCAGCGCACCCTGCTCTGTGCGCTGCTGCTCACCGCCATGGCCGCCGGTATCCCGGTCGCCGCCGCGCACACGGCGCTGACCGGCAGCGACCCGGCGGCCGACTCGACGCTGAGTTCCGGCCCGAGCCGGGTCACGGCGACGTTCAACGAGGACCTGCAGCCCACGTTCGCGTCGATGACGGTCGTCGGGCCGGACGGCAATCTGTGGTCATCGGGCGAGCCGGAGGTGCGCGGTGCGACGGCCGGTGTCGCGGTCCGACCGCTGGGTCCGGCCGGGCGCTACACCGTCAACTACCGGGTGACCTCAGCGGACGGCCATCCGGTGTCCGGGTCGTGGTCGTTCACCGTGACCGCGCCGGGCACCGGCGAGCCGGGACCTGCCGTGCAGGCCCCCCGCGGCCGGATTCCGTTGTGGCCATTTGTCGTTGGGGCCTTCGCCGTGATCGCCGCAGCGGCCGGAACTCAGCGTCGAGTCGGCCGCCGGGTCGCCGCCGCGCACACGGCGCTGACCGGCAGCGACCCGGCGGCCATGGCGGTGAGCAGCAGCGCACAGAGCAGGG
>NZ_JBJTJF010000193.1:0-13587 GCF_046095365.1 Mycobacterium sp. | reverse complement strand
CCGCACCACCGGCCCCGCCGTTGCCGAACCAGCCCGCCGAACCGCCATCGCCCCCGGCGAAACCACCACCACCGTTGCCGAACAACAACCCGGCCTTACCGCCATTGCACGCACCACTGGTGCAGGCACCCTCATAGCCGGTGTAGGTGTAACCGCTGCCACCCAACAGACCCGCATCCGGATGATCCGCCGTGCCGTCACCGAACAACGGGGTGCTCACCGTCAACCGGCCCGTCGCCGAGGCCCTCGGGGGCCTGAAACCACCGGTGCCCGACGTCGTGGTCGACGACGCCGGGTTGCCGACCCCCGACCTGCCACCCAACTCCCGGCGGGTGAACGCCAGCGCCGACCACAACAACGGCGCCGCCGACGGCGCATCCCCCGAACCACCACCCTGCAACCAGCCCAACAAACCCGAACCCAACCCCGACACCACACCCCCGCCGGCGACCGCACCACCCGACGCCGCCGCCGCAGCCGGGGCAGCCTTCATCAACGGTGACGACACCGACGGCGCAGCGGCAGCGATCACCGGCGGCAACAGCGCAGAACCCTCCACCGACCCGGGCGCGGCGCTCACCACCGCCACCCCCGCAGCCGGACGCACCGGACGCACCGGACGCACCGGGCGCCGCGACGCCGACGCCGACGCCGACGGCGCATCAAACCCCGCCCCGGGCGCGGAGGCAACACCGGGCGCCACCACCCCAGCACCACCATTCCCCGACACCGCCGACTCACCATGGCGGCGACGCGGCGAAACCACCGCCGGCCTCCCCACACCAGACCCGCCCGACCGCCCCGCAACCACCGGCCCAGCCGGCCCGGAACCAGCCGCCGGCGCGGTCGCCCCAGCATCCGTCGACGCCGAATCAGGCAACGAGACCCGAACCCGCGGACCCCTCACCCGACCACCCGACCGCGACGACGAAGACGACGAGGCCGGGGACGACGACGACGGGGACGACGACGGGGACGATGACGGGGACGCCGACGACGAATCCGAACTCGCCCCGCCCGACCCGGTGGTGTCGGCGAACGCCAACGGCACCGACGCCACCGCCGAGCCGACTCCCAGCAACACCGCCAACGCGCCCACCCGGCCCACATACCGCGCGTAGGCCGACGCGCCGGACTCCTCGGCCGTCACCGCCCGCCGGGAGTACTCGATGCCTCGCACCCGGCCCTTCGTGGAGCGACGATGACGACCGGCGTTGGAATCAGAAGACATCTTTGCTCCCGGTGAGACGAGTGCGGGCTTACCCCACGTGGGCGAAGTATCCACCACTGCCACAGCAAATCCGCGCGAATCTGCTAAACCGTCGGAGAAAACCCCGCCGCGGCGCATCCGAGTTGTCGCTCGAACGCAACAGGGGTCCGGTTACTTGTTGTCAGAGACAAAATTCGGACGTCGATGAGTATTGCCAAACCCCGGGCGACCGGTGATCGCTCCCGCCCGGGTTCCGCCGTCCCGGAGCCGCGTCACACCTCCGGCGGTCACAGGCTCAGCAAATTTCCGGAATCCAGCAAACCACTTTGCGGTGGCGGCGGCGAAGTCGTCAGGTTGCGAGCGCAAGCACCTCGTCGAACCCCTCGACCAGGCAGTCGTGGAACACCTCGAAGTCGGGGATGGCGCCGGTGTCCACGTCGATGCCCAGTGCGCAGGTGTCCACGTAGGTCAGCAGCGTCACGTTGACCGCCGCCCCGATGGTCGGGCCGAACGCATACTGCACCCGCACCTTCGCCCCGGCCAGATACACCGGTACCGGGATTCCCGGCACGTCGCTGGCCAGGAAGTCGACCTTGCGCAGCATCGAGCCGATGTACCACCGCGGCATCAGATTCATCGCCCCGGCCAGGAATTGCACGTAGGCGGTCGAGCGCTCGTTGCGCACCCGCTGCGTGCGCTCCCGGGTCTCGCTGATCCGCTCGGCCGGGTCGGCGACCCCGACGGGGACGTCGAACCGCGCCAGGGTGATGTGGTTGCCGCCCTGCCCGTCGTCCGCGGTGCGGATGCTGATCGGCATCGTCAGATGCAGATCGCCGACGGTGGTGGCGTGCTTCTCGTGGTAGCGGCGCAGGCCCCCGGAGATCCCGGCGACGAACGCGTCGTTGAGTGAGCCGCCGCTGCGGTGAGCGGCCTCCTTGAGGTGCGCCAGCGACACCTCGTGAACGCCCAGACGGCGCACCAGGGAACGCTGTTTCATCAGCGGCGAGCCGGTTTCGCTGACCGGGCGCACGAACCGGTAGATCGACCCGGCCAGCTCACCGGCGGATGCCGCGGACCGCAACGGCCGGCGCACCGTGTCGAACAACAGCTTGGGCGCCTTGGTCACCGCGCCGGTCACCGCCTTGCGGACCAGTCCCGCGTCATAGCGGACCGCGTCGATGTAGCCGCTCAGCGGCCCGTGCGGGTGGACCTCGGGATCAGCGGAGCGGGCCCGGACATCCTCGATGGCGCGCGGCTGTTCGGTGAGGTCGAACAGGTGCATCGCGATCTGCACGCCCCCGACGCCGTCGGTCAGCGCATGGTGGAACTTGCACAGCACCGCCGCGCCGCCGTCGTCGAGTCCCTCGATCAGCGTCGCCGTCCACAGTGGCCGGGCCCGGTCGAAGTCCGCCATCGCCGCCAGTCGGGCCATCTCCAGAACGCCGTCGAGGGTGCCCGGGACCGGCGCCGACACCCGGCGCAGATGGAAGTCGACGTCGAAATCCGGTGCGTCCTGCCACCGCGGCGGCGTCGGCGGCGGGGACTCCACCACGATCTGACGCCAGATCGGCAGGCTGCGCGACAGCGCCTCGAAACGCGCCCGCACCACCTCCCAGTCCGGTGAGCGGTCCAGCATGATCACCGTCACCACGGTGGACCGCAGCCGCGGGTCGGACTCCATCGCCCAGGTGAACGCGTCGGTCTGGCTCATGAATTCGGTCATCGCCCTCAAAACTACGACTGCGCTGCCGCACCGGGAACTCGTCACAGTCAATAGAGGACTTTCTTCCCTTTGGCACAATCCGACCGTGACCCCGGCAGGCTTCATGACCGCGCGCCGCCATGCCAGGCTGGCGGCGCTGCCCGGTGTGCGCGCGGTCCGCCGGCCGATCACCCCGGGCTCAGCCGAGCGCTTCGACCTGCACTACGTGCGCGGCGGTGCGGCGGGCGGCACGCCACTGGTGATCATTCCCGGCGGGCCCGGCATGGCCTCCATCGCGCCGTACCAGGGTCTGCGGAAACGGGCGGCGGCGCACGGTCTCGACGTCATCATGGTCGAGCACCGCGGGGTGGGGATGTCCCGACGTGACGACGCCGGCGACGACCTTCCCCCGGCGGCACTGACCGTCGAGCAGACCGTCGACGACATCGCCGCGGTGCTCGACGACGCCGGGGTCGAAACCGCAGTCGTCTACGGAACCTCCTACGGCACCTACCTGGCCGCCGGCCTGGGCGTGCGCCACCCGGGCCGCGTGCGCGCCATGGTGCTGGATTCGCCGCTGCTCAACCGCGACGACTACGACCTCGTCCGCCGCAACTGCCGGCAGTTGCTCTGGCACGACGACACCGCTCTCGCGGCCAAGGTGCGCACGCTGACCGGCCGCGGTGCCATGGTGCCCGAGGACCTCACGATCGCCGCCGCGGTGTACGGCTACGGCGGGCCCGACGTTGTGGAGCGCCACCTCGATCTTCTGCTGGACGAACGGCGGCTGGTGTGGTCGGCGATGCGCCGGATCGCCCTGCAGGTGGCACGCCGGAAAGTGGCCTACCACAACGAGTTCGACCTGGTCGGCCCGATCGGGTTCCGGGAGTTGAACTTCGCCGGCATCCCCGACGGCCGGCCGCTGGACACCACGCTCACCTGGCGCGGGGTTCCGGCGGCGGACACCCCGTTCCAGGGCGAGCCGTTCGAGCTGATCGACGAGATGCCCGAATTCCGTTGGCCCACCGTGGTTGTCTCGGGCGGGCGCGATCTCATCACGCCCGCCACGGTCGCCGAGCGGATCGCCGAACTGGTGCCGTCGGCGACGCTGGTCAGGCTGCCGACCGCCGCCCACAGCGCGCTCGACACCCGGGAGAGGGCGGCGCTGCGGATCATCGCCGCGGTGTCGGACGGCCACGCCGAGGCGCTGGCCGCCCGGGCCGACGAACTCGACGCCCTTGCGCCCGGGCTGCCACTGCGGCTGACGCCGGCGGCACTGACGGTGGCGGCCACGCTGGCGGCCGCACTTCCGCGATTCGGCGGCCGTACGGCTACTTCATGAAACCGATTGTGCTGTAGTCCAAGTCGCCGATACCCGAGGGGCCGAAGTTGGCCAGATTACTGCGCACCGCCACGTTGCCGGGGGACTGGTAGAGCGCGAGGCTGAACACCTCGTCCCACAGCATCGTGTCGACCTCGTTGGCCAGCGCCCGGGCCTTGGCCGGGTCGAGCTCGTCGAGCACCTCGTCGACCTTGGCGTCGATCGCCGGCGAGGAAATCTTGCCGAAGTTGCTCTCGGCGCCGGTGGTGAAGATCTGGTTGAGGCAGCACAGTGAGAACGCATCGCCCACCCAGGAGAATTGGGTGATGTCGAAGTCTCCGACGTTGACGTAGTTGGTGAAGAAGCCGTTGGCGGGCTTGACGTCCAACTCGAGCTTGACCCCGATCTGGGCCAGGTTGTTCTGCGCCACCTGCGCCACCTGCCGGCCGGTCTGGGAGTCGTAGAGCACGTCGCGGATCACCAGTTGCTTGCCGTCCTTGGCGCGGAACGCGCCGTTGGCCTTCCAGCCGAGGGCGTCGAGTTCGGTCTTGGCCTTCTCCGGGTCGTAGGCCACCACCGCGCTGTTGTCCTGGTAGCCGTCCTGGCCGGCGACGAAGACGTGGTTGCCCAGCGGGGTCGGGTTGTCCACCAGTCCGCGCTGGGTGACGTTGACGATCGCCTGCCGGTCGATGCCCTTGGCGACGGCCTGCCGCAGCGCCTTGTCGGCCAGGATCGAGCCGGGTGCGCCGTTGAAGGTCATGTGATACCAGCTGGGCCCGGGCGCACGGCGCAGCGCGATCCCGCCGGTGCCCTGGGCGATCTTGAGCTCGTCGAGCGAGGCGATACCGGTGGCGTCGATGGTGTTGTTCTGCAGCGCCGGGATCCGGGCGGCGTCGTCGAGTGCCAGGAAGGTGATCGAATTCAGCAGCGGCGGGGTGCCCCACCATTTGGGGTCGCGGGTCAACGTCACGCGCTGTGCGGTCTTGTCCACCGACGAGACCAGGAAAGGACCCGCCGACGGGCCGGGCTTGTCGAGCTGTCCCTTGTTGAACACATCGGGGTTGGCGGTCATGCTCTTGGGCAACAGCATGGTGTTGCCGGCGAACATTCCGCGCCACTCCGGGTAGTTCTGGGCGAAGGTCATCACGGCCTGACGGTCGTCGACCCCGCGGGTCACCGACGCCACCCGGTCCGAGCCGTTGGGGGAGGCGATCGCGAACGCCTTGTCCTTGCCGTTGGTCGCGGCGATCTGCGCGGCGATGTCCTCCCAGGTGATCGGCGTCCCGTCGGACCAGGTGGCCTTCGGGTTGATGGTGTAGGTGACCACCTGCGGCTTGGTGCTGGTCAACTCGACATTGGTGAAGTAGTCGGTGTTGACCTTCATCGACCCGTCCGGGGCGATGACGAAGGCGCGGGGCATGGTGGGTCGCAGCAGCGAGGCGGTGTCGGCCTCGTTGCCGTCGATGTTGAGAGTGTTGTAGTTCGACGGCATCGCGCCGATCGCGAGCCGCAGGTCGCCGCCCTGCTTGAGGGTCGCCGGGTCCTGCGGGTTGGTGTCGCTGCTCTTGCCCAGTTCGGCGTTGCCGCCCGTCGAGCCTGCGGTGCGGTTGGGGTTGGAGGCGCAGCCGGCCAGGATGAGGGCCGGCGTCAGGGCCAGGATCGCCAACCGGCGGATCAGTGCGGTCACGCCCCAGATGCTAGACCGAGTGCCTAGCGGCGAGTGGGATCCGGCCGGGGGATGGCGGCCAGCAGACGCCGGGTGTACTCGTGCCGGGGATTGGTGAACACCTCGTCGCCGTCGCCGTATTCGACGATCGCGCCGCGGTACATCACCGCCACCCGATGCGCCAGATGCTTGACGACAGACAGGTCGTGGGAGACGAACAGATAGGACAGGTCGAATTCGCGTTGCAGGTCCAGAAGCAGGTTGATGATGCCGGCCTGGATGGAGACGTCCAGCGCGGACACCGGTTCGTCGAGTGCCAGGATCTTGGGTTGCAGCGCCAGCGCGCGGGCGATGCCGATGCGCTGCTTCTGGCCGCCGGAGAACTCCTGCGGGTAGCGGCTGGCGTCGGCGCGGCGCAGCCCGACGATATCCAGCAGCTCGGCCACCCGGGTGTCGATGGCGGTCTTGTCGAAACCGTTGGCGCCCAACGGTTCGGCGAGGATGTCGAACACCGGTAGCCGCGGATCCAGCGAGGCCACCGGGTCCTGGAACACCACCTGGATGTCCCGGCGCAGTTCGCGGCGCCGCTGCGCGGTCAGGGTGGCGACGTCGTTGCCGAGCACCTCGATGGAGCCGGACTGCGGCGCTCTCAACTCCAGGATCTCGTGCAGGGTGGTCGACTTCCCCGACCCCGACTCGCCGACGATGCCCAGGGTGCGGCCCTGCTGCACCTCGAAGCTGACATGGTCGACGGCGCGGACCTCGCCGATCTGCCGGCGGAACACCACACCTTTGGTGAGCCGGTAGGTGCGGGACACCTCGCGCACCCGCACCACCACCGGCGGCGCGGCGCCGTCGTGGGCCGCGGGCGCCGCGGTGGCCACACCGGAGATGTCGGCGGCGCTGCGCCCGCTGACCTGCTCGGTGCGGATGCAGGCCGCCGTGTGCGCGGGCGCGACGGTCGTCAGGTCGGGTTCGGCGGCCCGGCAGTCGTCGGTCGCCAGCGGGCAGCGGGGGGCGAACGGGCACCCCGGCGGCAGCGCCACCAGCGACGGCGGCGCCCCGGGAATGGGCACCAGCCGCTCGCCGCGCGGCGCCCCCAGCCTCGGCACCGAGCCCAGCAGCCCTGCGGTGTAGGGCATCCGGCGATCGGAGTAGAGGTCCTCGACGCCCGCCGACTCGACGGCGCGGCCGGCGTACATCACCAGCGCCCGGTCGGCGAACTCGGCGACCACACCCAGATCGTGGGTGATGATCAGCACCCCGGCGTTCGTCACCTCCCGGGCGGTCCTGAGCACCTCGAGAATCTGCGCCTGCACCGTGACGTCCAGGGCGGTGGTCGGCTCGTCGCAGATGATCAGGTCGGGGTCGTTGGCGATCGCGATCGCGATCACCACCCGCTGGCGCTCACCACCGGACAGTTCGTGCGGGAACGCCCGCGCCCGCTGCTGCGGCTGGGAGATGCCGACCAGTTCCAGCAGTTCCACGGCGCGCCCGCGGGCCTCGGTCCTGTCCACCTCGGGGTGGTGCACCCGGATCGCCTCGGCGATCTGATCGCCCACGGTGTAGACCGGGGTGAGCGCGGACATCGGGTCCTGGAACACCGTCCCGATGCGCAGACCCCGGATCTTCGACATCTCCTCGTCGGGCATGCCCAGCAGTTCCTGGCCGTCCAGCGTCGCCGACCCCGACACCGTCGCGTACTCCGGCAGCAGGCCGATCACCGCCATCGCGGCGGCCGACTTGCCCGAGCCGGACTCGCCGACCATCGCCACCACCTCGCGCGGTGCGATCTCGTAGCTCAGCCCGCGCACGGCGTTCAGTTCGCCGTCGTCGGTGGGGAAGCTGACGCGCAGGTCCGTCACGGACAGCAGGCTCATCGCGGCCGCTTCCTGCGCCGGGCGAGATTCGCGCTGCCGGGATCCAGGGCGTCGCGCAGCCCGTCGCCGATCAGGTTGGCGCACAGGATGATCAGCACCAGCACCCCGGCCGGGACCAGGAACACCCACGGGAATGTCGTCGCCGACTTGGTGCCGTCGGCGATCAGGGTTCCCAGCGACACGTCGGGGGGCTGCACGCCGAAACCCAGGAAGCTCAGACCGGTTTCGGCCAGGATCGCCACTCCGACGTTCAGCGCGGTGTCGATGATCAGGATTGAGGCGACGTTGGGCAGGATGTGGCGCGCGATGATCCGCCGGCTCGGCACACCCATGTACCGCGCCGCCTGAACGAACTCGCGTTCGCGCAGGCTCATCGTGAGGCCGCGCACCATCCGCGAGCTGATCATCCAGCTGAACGCCGAGAGCAGCACGATCAGCAGCGTGATGTTCGCCGAGTTCTTGGTCCGCGGGCTGACGATCGCGATCAGGATGAAGCTGGGCACCACCAGCAACAGGTCGACCAACCACATCAGGACGCGGTCGCGCCAGCCGCCGAAGTAGCCGGCGACCGATCCGACGGTCGCGGCGATCAGGGTGGAGATCACCGCGACGCACAGTCCGATCAGCATCGACTTCTGCATCCCCCGCAGCACCTGGGCGAGCACATCCTGCCCGATCGCGTTGGTGCCGAACCAGTGCTTGGGGCTGGGCGGGGTCTGCAACTCGTAGAAGTCGATGTCGGTGTACGAGTAGGGCAGCAGCGGCGGCAGCGCGTAGGCGGCCACGAACAGCGCCACCAGCACCGCCAGCGAGATCACCGCGAGTCTGTTCTGGAGGAAGCGCCGCGTCACCAGAGTGCGCCGGGAGACGAACTCCGCGGGGGCCCCGTGCTTTTCGGGTGTCGTTGCCGTCATGTCACCCGCACCCTCGGGTCGAGGATGGCGTAGATGACGTCGGAGAGCAGACCGGCCAGCAGTACCACCGCGCCGGAGAACACCGTGATGGCCGCGACGATGTTGGTGTCCTGGGTGGCGATGCCCTGAACGACCCATTCGCCCATGCCGTGCCAGCCGAAGATCTTCTCCACGAACACCGCCCCGGTGACCAGGCCGGCGACGCTGTAGGCGAACAGCGTGGCCATCGGGATCAGCGCGGTGCGCAGTCCGTGCTTGAACAGCGCCTGGCGGCGGGTCAGGCCCTTGGCCCGGGCGGTGCGGATGAAGTCCTGTCCCAGCACGTCGAGCATCGCGTTGCGCTGATACCGGCT
This sequence comes from Mycobacterium sp., assembly GCF_046095365.1. GTDB lineage: Bacteria > Actinomycetota > Actinomycetes > Mycobacteriales > Mycobacteriaceae > Mycobacterium. Next base: position 4,541 of record NZ_JBJTJF010000193.1, on the reverse strand, counting down.
GTAGCCGGCGATCGAGACCAGCGCCAGGGTCATCGTCGGCAGCACCAGGTGCTGCAGGCGGTCGACGAACTGATTCCAGCCGCCGCTGACCGGAACCGGCGAGGTCTCCCCGGTGTACTCGAAGATCTGCAGCCCGGTCGCCCAGTTCACCTGCAGCGCGCCCAGGATCAGCAGGTTGGCCAGCACGAACGTCGGCGTGCTGATGATCAGCAGCGACAGCAGGGTGACGACGCGGTCGGAGAGCCGGTACTGCCGCACCGCCCCCCACGCGCCGACCACCACGCCGATGATCGTGCCCAGCACCGAGCCGATCACCAGCAGCCGCAGGCTCACCCCGATCCGCCGCCACAGCTCCTCGGAAACCGGCTGGCCGTTGACGGTGGTGCCGAAGTCCCCGCGCACCGCGCCGGACACCCAGTGCGCGTAACGCAGCGGGATCGGCTTGTCGAGGTCGAGTTCGGCGGCCTTGGCATCGATGACGGCCTGCGGCGGGCGGGGGTTGCGCTGCAGCAGGCTGTTCAGCGGGGTGAAGGTGTAGGAGGTCAGGGCGAAGGTCAGAAAGGATGCCAGCGCCAGCAGCACCACGTAGTTGAGGAACCGGCGCGCCAGGAACCGGATCACTCAGAACGCCCCTGGCCGCATCAGCACAGGGTAGGAGATGGCCCTTGCGCTCAGGGCGATCCCGACCGGCGACACCCCGGCGGCCGGCCGCTACCATCGCCACCGACATCCACCACAGGAGGCAGACGTGAGCGTGACTGACGAGGACCTGGCCAACAACGCCGAGTACGCCAAGACCTTCTCCGGCCCGCTGCCGCTGCCGCCGAGCAGGCACGTCGCTGTGGTGGCGTGCATGGACGCCCGGATGGACGTCTACCGAATCCTCGGCCTGAAAGAGGGCGAGGCGCATGTCATCCGCAACGCCGGCGGGGTGGTGACCGACGACGAGATCCGCTCGCTGGCCATCAGCCAGCGACTGCTGGGCACCCGGGAGATCATCCTGATCCACCACACCGACTGCGGCATGCTGACCTTCACCGACGACGCCTTCAAGGGCGACATCCAGAAAGACACCGGCATCAAGCCGGAGTGGGCGGCCGAGGCCTTTCCCGACGTCGACGAGGACGTCCGCCAGTCACTCCGGCGCATCGCGAGCAGCCCGTTCGTCACCCTGCACACCTCGGCGCGCGGGTTCGTCTTCGACGTCGCCACCGGCAGGCTGCGCGAGGTGACGCTCTAGTCCGGTCGCGCTTTGACACGCCGCCTCGGCGAGTGGGTTAATGAGGTCGAGTCCGATTATGTCGGCTAAATCGACCAACTTTACGAGGAATGGATGTCTGAGCAGGCCCTTGCCCAGGCCACGGCCGGGCACTACGAGCTGAGCCATCTGCGCGTGCTCGAGGCCGAGGCCATCCACATCATTCGGGAGGTCGCCGCCGAACTCGAGCGCCCGGTGCTGCTGTTCTCCGGCGGCAAGGACTCGATCGTGATGCTGCACCTGGCGATCAAGGCCTTCGCCCCGGCGCGCCTGCCCTTCCCGGTCATGCACGTCGACACCGGGCACAACTTCTCCGAAGTCATCGCGACCCGCGACGAACTGGTGCAACGGCACGGGCTGCGGCTGGTGGTGGCCAGCGTGCAGGATGACATCGACGCCGGCCGGGTGGTCGACGACGGGCCCTCGCGCAACCCGCTGCAGACCGTGACGCTGCTGCGCGCGATCGCCGAGAACCGCTTCGACGCCGCCTTCGGCGGCGCGCGGCGCGACGAGGAGAAGGCCCGGGCCAAGGAACGGGTGTTCAGCTTCCGCGACGAGTTCGGCCAGTGGGACCCCAAGGCGCAGCGGCCCGAACTCTGGAACCTCTACAACGGCCGGCACCGCAGGGCCGAGCACATCCGGGCCTTCCCGCTGTCGAACTGGACCGAGTACGACATCTGGGCCTACATCGGGGCCGAGGGCATCTCGCTGCCGAGCATCTACTACGCCCATCGCCGGCCGGTGTTCCGCCGCGACGGGATGCTGCTTGCCGTCCATGAGCACATGCGGCCCGGTCCGGGGGAGGAGGTCTTCGAGACTTCGGTGCGCTACCGGACCGTCGGCGACGTCACCTGTACCGGGTGCGTGGAGTCCACCGCGGCCACTGTCGAGGACGTGATCGCCGAGACTGCGGTGTCGCGGCTGACCGAGCGCGGCGCCACTCGCGCCGACGACCGCATCTCCGAGGCCGGCATGGAGGACCGCAAGCGGGAGGGCTACTTCTGATGGCCGCGTCGCTCCCGGCCCCCGCCGAACCCGAGGGATCGCTGCTGCGGCTGGCCACCGCCGGCTCGGTCGACGACGGCAAGTCCACCCTGATCGGCAGACTGCTCTACGACTCCAAGGCCGTGATGGAAGACCAGCTGGCCGCCGTGGAGCGCACGTCGCGGGAGCGCGGCAACGACTACACCGACCTCGCCCTGGTGACCGACGGCCTGCGCTCCGAGCGCGAGCAGGGCATCACCATCGACGTCGCCTACCGCTACTTCGCCACGGCCAGGCGGAAATTCATCATCGCCGACACCCCGGGCCATATCCAGTACACCCGCAACATGGTCACCGGCGCGTCCACGGCCCAGTTGGTCATCGTCCTCGTCGACGCCCGGCACGGCCTGCTCGAACAGTCCCGCCGGCACGCGTTCCTGGCCTCGCTGCTCGGCGTGCAGCACCTCGTGCTGGCGGTCAACAAGATGGACCTCGTCGACTGGGATCGCCAGCGGTTCAACGAGATTCGCCGAGAGTTCCACGACTTCGCCTCCCGACTCCACGTCCCCGACGTGACGACCATCCCAATATCGGCGCTGCACGGCGACAACGTGGTCACCAAATCGGGCAACGCGCCCTGGTACGGCGGGCCCGCATTGCTGAGCCACCTCGAGGACGTCTACATCGCCGCTGACCGCAATCTGGTCGACGTGCGCTTTCCGGTCCAGTACGTGATCCGCCCGCAGACCCGCGAGCACGCCGACCATCGCAGCTATGCCGGGACCGTCGCCAGCGGCATCATGCGGCCCGGCGACGAGGTGGTTGCGCTGCCCAGCGGCAAGACCAGCCGCATCACCGCCATCGAGGGCCCCGGCGGTCCGGTGGCCGAGGCGTTCCCGCCGATGGCGGTGTCGATCAGCCTGGCCGACGACATCGACGTCTCCCGTGGTGACATGCTGGCCCGCCCGCACAACCAGCCCGAGGCGACCTGCGACTTCGACGCGACGGTGTGCTGGATGGCCGACGAGTCGGACCTGCAGCCGGGGCGCGACTTCCTGATCAAGCAGACCACCCGAACCACCCGGGCCCGGGTCACCGCACTGGACTACCGGCTCGACGTCAACACCCTGCACCGGGACACCGGCGCGGAGATGCTCACGCTCAACGAACTCGGACGGATCAGCCTGCGCACCCAGGTGCCGCTGCTGCTCGACGAGTACTCGCGCAACCCGGTCACCGGATCGTTCATCCTGATCGACGCCGACACCAACGTCACCGTCGCGGCCGGGATGGTGCGCGAGACCGGTCCGGCGACGGTCCGGACGTCCTCGCCCAACACCGTGCGTCACAAGTCGCTGGTGAGCGCCGGCGAGCGGCTCACCCGGGGCCGCACCGTCTGGTTCACCGGCCTGTCCGGGTCGGGCAAGTCCTCGGTGGCGGTGCTGGTGGAGCAGAGCCTGATCCAGCAGGGCTGCCCGGCCTACCTCCTCGACGGCGACAACCTGCGCCACGGGCTCAACGCGGACCTCGGCTTCTCGATGGCCGACCGGGCCGAGAACCTGCGCCGGCTGGCTCACGTCGCCACTTTGATGGCCGACGCCGGCCTGACCGTGCTGGTGCCGGCGATCAGTCCGTTGCGCGAGCACCGCGAACTGGCCCGGTCGGTGCACGCCGACGCCGGGATCGAGTTCTTCGAGGTCTTCGTCGACACGCCGCTGGAGGACTGCGAGCGGCGCGATCCCAAGGGTCTTTACGCCAAAGCCCGCAAAGGTGAGATAACCCACTTCACCGGAATCGACAGCCCCTACCAGCGGCCCAGGAACCCGGATCTGCGGCTGACACCGGACCGCACGGCCGCAGAACTCGCCGAGCAGGTCGTCGATCTGCTGGAATCGTGGTCGTGAACGATCATCAACTGGCCGCCGAACTGGCCGCCGGGGCGGGCGAGCTGTTGCTGCAGGTGCGCGCCGAGCTGGCCGAGGCGTCGGCATCGGAGCGTAAGGATCAGGGCGACAAGCGCTCTCATGACTTCCTGATGGAGCAACTCGCCGCCGCCCGGCCGGACGACGCTGTGCTGTCCGAGGAGGGCGTCGACGACACGGTCCGGTTGTCCTCGGAACGGGTCTGGATCGTCGATCCGCTCGACGGCACCCGCGAGTTCTCCGAACCCGGCCGTGACGACTGGGCGGTGCACGTCGCCCTCTGGCAGGACGGGGAGGTGTGCAGCCCCGCCGCCCTGGCCACCGCGACCGGCGCCGCGGAATCCCACTCGTACTGGCCCCCGGCGTGGACGTAGACC
>NZ_JBJTJF010000192.1:0-5267 GCF_046095365.1 Mycobacterium sp. | reverse complement strand
TCCGGACCGCACCGCCCCCGGGCCTCTCATAGCGTTCCCTCATGCCACCACCACACCGGGCCGCCGCCGACACCTGGCCGGCCTGGGCCAAGCCCGCCGTGGCGGTCGGCGATTTCGTGGTGCTCGCCGGAGAGACCTTCGCAGCGGCGTTCCGGCGGCCGTTCGCGTGGCGTGAGCTGCTCGACCAGATCTGGTTCGTGGCGCGGGTGTCGATCGTCCCCACGGTCATGCTCTCGATGCCCTACACCGTGCTGATCGTGTTCACCCTCAACGTGGTGCTGCTCGAGGTCGGCGCCGGCGACCTGTCCGGCGCCGGCGCTGCACTGGCATCGGTGACGCAGGTGGGGCCGGTGGTGACCGCGATCGTCGTCTCCGGCGCCGGCGCGACCGCGATGTGCGCCGACCTCGGCGCGCGAACCATCCGGGAGGAGATCGACGCCATGACCGTGATCGGGGTCAACCCGATCCAGGCACTGGTGGTGCCGCGGGTGATCGCCGCGACATTCGTCGCCGTCATGCTCTATTCGGTGGTCGCTGTCGTGGGTTTGACCGGCAGCTATGCGTTCGTGGTGTTCGTCCAGCACGTGACACCCGGTGCGTTCGTCTCCGGGATGACTCTTCTCACCGGCCTGCCCCAGGTGATCGTGTCGCTGGTCAAGGCACTGCTGTTCGGCCTGTCGGCGGGCCTGATCGCCTGCTACAAGGGCCTCTCGGTGGGCGGCGGCCCGACAGCCGTCGGCAACGCCGTGAACGAGACAGTGGTGTTCGCCTTCATGGCGCTGTTCCTGATCAACATCCTCGCCACCGCGTTCGGCGTGAAAGTCGCTCCATGACAGCCGAACTGGACGGTGCGCTCGAAGAGGTCGTGACCGTGCCCCGGGTGGTGGCCGCCACCCGCCGGATCGGGGAGCAGACCGCCTTCTGCGGGTCCGCACTCGCCTCGACCGCGGAGGCGGTGCGCCGCTATCCCGCCGAGGTGCTGCGGCTCATCGCCGTCATGGGCATGGGCACCGGAGCGCTGGCGGTCATCGGGGGAACCGTGGTCATCATCGGCTTCCTGACCCTGTCCACCGGCGCCCTGATCGCCGTACAGGGCTACAACACCCTGTCCAACGTCGGCATCGAGGCGCTCACCGGCTTCCTGTCGGCGTTCCTCAATGTCCGGTTCATCGCACCGGCCACCGCCGGGGTCGCTCTCGCCGCCACCATCGGTGCCGGCGCCACCGCCCAGATCGGCGCCATGCGTATCAACGAGGAGATCGACGCGCTGGAGGTGATGGGTATCCGGACCATCACCTACCTGGCGTCCACCCGCATCGTGGCGGGCGTGCTGGTGGTGATCCCGCTCTACACGGTCGCGGTGCTGATGTCCTTCCTGGCGACGCGGTTCGGCACGACGATCGTCTACGGACAGTCCCGCGGGGTCTACGACCACTACTTCTCGACCTTCCTGCAGCCCAGCGACCTGATGTGGTCGTTCATCGCGGCGCTGTCTATGGCGGCCGCGGTGATGGCGGTGCACACCTACTACGGGTTCACCGCGACCGGCGGCCCGGCCGGCGTCGGCGAGGCGGTGGGCCGTGCCGTGCGCACCTCGGTGACCGCGACGGTGTTCGTCCTGCTGACCATCACACTGGCCGTATACGGCCAGTCCGGCAACTTCCACCTGTCCGGATGACCGCCCGCAATTCGGTGCGGCGCGAGCGCATCGACCCGATCTGGTGGGCGCCGGTGCTGTTCATCGTCATCGCCGCGGTCGTGGCGGTGACCGCGCTGCTGTTCACGGGCGCGCTGCGCAAGGACGTCCCGGTCACCGTGGTCTCCGACCGTGCCGGACTGGTCATGGAACCGGGCGCCAAGGTGAAACTCCGCGGCGTGCAGATCGGCCGGGTCGGCTCGATCGGCGCCGGCGCCGACAACGGCTCCACGCTCAACCTGCGGATCGACCAGCGGCCGTTCGGCTACCTGCCCGGCAATGTGCAGGCCGAGATCAAGTCGAGCACCGCGTTCGGCGCCAAGTACGTCGACCTCGTGGTTCCCGCACAGGGCGCCAGCCCGGCGAGGCTGAGACCCGGAGCGGTACTGCAGTCGCGCAATGTCACCGTCGAAGTCAATACGGTCTTTGAGAACCTGCAGTCGGTGGTGACGGCCATCGACCCCGCCAAGCTCAACGCGGTGCTGTCGGCACTGGCCGACGCACTGCGCGGCAAGGGCGAAATCATCGGCCAGGCCATCACCGCCTCCAACGACGTGCTGCTCGCCGTCAACCCGCGGATGGGAACGGTCAAACGCGACTGGCAGCTGTTCGGTCAGACCATGGGCGCGTATTCGGCTGCCGCCCAGGACATTCTGACGATCCTCGATTCCTTCACCACCACCTCGGCCACCATCAGCGGGCAGGCGCAGGCGCTGGACGACGTACTGCTCTCGGCGATCGGATTCGCCCGCTCCGGCGTGACGGTCCTGGGCCCCAACCAGGACGGGATCGTCCGGTCGCTGAACCTGTTCGAGTCGACCACCGCGCTGCTGGACACCTACTCGCCGACCTACACCTGCCTGTTCCAGGGAGCGCAGTGGTTCCTGGAGAACGGCGGCCGGGATGCCATGGGCGGCAACGGCAAATCGGTCATCATGGACTCCGCGCTGCTGTTCGGGGACGACCCCTACCGATTCCCCGACAACCTGCCCAAGGTGAACGCCCGGGGCGGTCCCGGCGGCAAGCCGAGCTGCGGTTCGCTGCCCGACCCGCTGCAGCAGTTTCCGGTCAAGTACCTCGTCACCGACACCGGTTTCGGCACGGGACTGGACGTACGGCCCAACCCCGGGATCGGCTTCCCGGGCTGGGCGGACTACTTCCCGGTCACCCGCGCCGTCCCCGAGCCGCCGAGCATCCGCTACCCCGGCGGCCCCGCGCCCGGCCCGCTGCCGGGGCCTGCGCCGGTACCGCAGGACCCCGAACCGGCGCCGGCGGGCCAGCCGTGAGGCGCCGTACCATCCGCAACGCCGTGCGGGTGGCGCTGTTCAGCGCCATGTGTCTGGTGTTCATGTTCGTCCTGGTGACGGTCTTCGGCCAGTTCCGGTTCGACTCCCGGGCCACCTACCGCGCCGTGTTCACCAACATCTCCGGACTCAAGGGCGGCAACTTCGTCCGGGTGGCCGGCGTGGAGGTCGGCAAGGTCAGCGGCCTCACCCTCAACCGGGACGGCAGCGTCGTCGTCGACTTCACCGTCGACCGCTCGCTGCCGCTGACCGAGGGCACCAGGGCCGCGGTCCGCTACGAGAACCTGGTCGGCGACCGCTATCTCGCACTCGAGGACGGCCCGGGAGCGCTGTCCCGGCTGGCGCCGGGCGCGACGATCCCGTTGTCGCGCACCGCCCCCGCCCTCGACGTCGACGAGCTCATCGGCGGGTTCCGGCCTCTGTTCCGGGCGCTGGACCCCGACCAGGTCAACGCCCTGAGCGGCGAGTTGCTCAAGGTCTTCCAGGGCCAGGGCGCGACGGTGTCGTCGGTGCTGGCCCAGACCGCCGCGCTGACCACGACACTGGCCGGACGCGACTCCCTCATCGGCGAGGTGATCTCCAACCTCAACACCGTGCTGGCGACGTTCGCCGACCGGGATGCCGAGTTCGGCTCCGGGCTGGACACCCTCTCGCAACTGGTCAGGGAACTCGCCGACCGGCGGGGCGACATCGCCAACGGCACCGCCTACATCAGCAACGCAGCCGGGTCGGTCGCCGACCTGCTCACCGCGGCGCGCCAGCCGCTCGCCGAGACGGTGGCGCAGACCGACCGCGCAGCCGGACAGGTGATGGCCGACCGCGACTACGTCGACGAGCTGGTGCGGACCCTGCCCGAGGCCTACCAGATCCTGGCCCGGCAGGGTCTCTACGGCGACTACTTCGGTTTCTATCTGTGTGACGCGATCCTCAAGCTCAACGGCAAGGGAGGCCAGCCCGTCTTCGTCAAGGTCGCCGGCCAGGACTCGGGACGGTGCACACCGAAATGAGACGAATCACGATCAAACCGCTGGCCGAACGCAACCGGGTGGCCGTAGGCGTCGTCGGAATCCTGCTCGTCGTCGGCCTGGTGGTCGCCACGTTCTCTTACGACAAGCTGCCGCTTCTCAAGGGGACGTCGGACTACGCCGCCTACTTCTCCGAAGCCGGCGGCATCAAGCCCGGCAGCGAGGTCCGGGTCTCCGGCATGGAAGTGGGCCGGGTGTCCGGCATCGACCTAGACGGCACCAGGGTGCGGGTCGGGTTCACCGTGCGCAACGGTGTCGAGCTCGGCGAGCGCACCGAGGCCGCGATCCGCACCGAGACGGTGCTGGGCACCAAGATGCTGGAGCTGACCCCCCTCGGGGACGGGCGGCTGTCCGGTCCGATCCCGCTGGAGCGAACCCGCTCGCCGTACGACCTGCCCTCGGCGCTCGGCGACCTGACCACCGCCATCAGCGGCCTGGACACCAGCCAGCTCTCGCGGGCACTGACCACGCTGTCAAAGACGTTCGCCGATACCCCGGCCAACCTGAAAACGGCGCTGCAGGGGGTCGCCGCCTTCTCCGACACCCTCAACACCCGCGACGCCGCCCTGCGCAACCTGCTGGCCGACGCCAACAAAGTCACCGGTGTACTGGCCAAACGGAGCGACCAGATCGCAGCGCTGGTCGCCAACACCAACGCGTTGCTGACAGAGCTTGTCCGGCAACGCGATTCAATCGACACGCTGATGTCAGACCTCGGCCGGGCAGCCGAACAGATCACGGCTCTGGTGGCCGAGAACCGAACCCGGCTGAAGCCCGCCGTCGACAAGCTCAACGGGGTGCTGAGCATCCTGGACAACCGCAAACGGGAGTTGCAGCGCACGCTGTGGCTGCTGCGCCGGTACGCGATGTCCTTCGGCGAGGTGCTCGGCTCCGGACCCTTCTTCAAAGCCTCGGTGGTCAACCTCGTCCCCGGTCAGTTCAGCCAGCCGTTCATCGACGCCGCATTCTCCGACCTCGGCCTGGACCCCAGCGTCCTGACGCCGTCACAGCTGGTCGACCCTCCCACCGGCCAGCCCGGCACGCCTGCGCTGCCGTCGCCGTACCCGCGGACCGGGCAGGGCGGCGAACCGCACCTGACGCTGCCCGACGCCATCACCGGCAAGCCCGGCGACCCGCGGTATCCCTATCGCGAGCCCGCGCCCGCGCCGCCGCCCGGCGGCCCGCCGCCGGGACCGCCCGCGCCGGCCGCGCCCGGCTTCGCCTCCACCCCCGGCCCAACCC